>VFZW01000076.1 GCA_016871055.1 Acidobacteriota bacterium | reverse complement strand
GCAGGCCAGGGAGGTGGAACGGGGGGGGGGCCGGCGTCGGAGGTATGGTGATTTCGAATGGCGTTCTGGAGGCTGCCTGGCAGCCCCCACAATTTGGCGAGCCATGCGCCGGCCGAGGCGTGTTCAATCTTAAATGCCGCGCGTTCGGCGTCTTCCAACGTTACGCCGGAAGAGGCCGCGTGGTCGAGTACTTGCAGGTACTTGGATGAGTCGAAGGCGATCAATGCGAGCCTTCCGATGTCGTGAAGAAGGCCGGCGGTATAGGCGTCGGCAGTATCGACGCGCGCCCAACTAGCGATCTCGTCCGCGACAACGGCCGTGGCCAGATTGTGGCGCCAGCAGCGCTTAAGCGCGGGGATTTGCAGCACGTTGCCCATGTAGTTGCGCAGCGCGATCGTGCAAACGATTCCCTTTACCTTCTCGCAACCGAGCACGGCGAGCGCCTGCAGCAACGACTTGATTTCGGTGCGCGAGGCGAACATCGCGGAGTTGGCGATTCGCAGAGTTTCGATGGTCAGCACGCCGTCGGAGGCGATGAGGTCGCTCACCTGCTTGAGGCTGATATTCGGGTTGCCCATCATGCCAAGCAACTTCGCGGAAGCCGTCGGCAGCGCGGGAAGGCGCTTAAGCAGCTCCGCCGCGCCTTGGGTTTCGACTCTTTCCGGAGGTGCGGCCGAGGTTACCATTTCAAATTTGCATATCGGCGGTCAGGTGCGGTTCTCTAGTGAAATGGTTCCATTTCACGAGAATAGGCCACTGCACTGGCTGGTGGCTGGTACCGGAGTCGCAATGGGGCTATCGGCATATCGACCCGCGATGGTCTTCGACTGGTGGCTGGAAAATATCCTCGTGTTCGCGTTGCTGTTGCTGCTTGCATTCACGTATCGCCGGTTGCCGCTTTCAACGTTCGCGTACGTCATGATTTTTCTGTTTCTGCTTGTCCATGAGTGGGGCGCGCACCACAAATACGCCGAAGTACCTTTGGGCGAATGGATGAAGAGCTGGTTGCATACTACACGCAACCACTACGACCGTGTGAGCCACTTTGCGTTCGGTTTTTTCCTAAGTGTACCCGTGCGGGAGATATTCGTTCACACCACGGGACATCGCGGTTTTTGGAGCTATTTTCTGCCGGTGGACGTCGCGCTGGCGTCGGGGGCAGTCTACGAAATCATCGAGATGATCATCGCCGAAATCGCAACGCCGGAACAGGGCGAAGCGTTCGTCGGCATGCAGGGCGATATGTGGGACGCGCAGAAGGACGTCGGTTTGGCGGGCATCGGCGCCGCGTTAACCATGGCGGCTACAAGAGCACTTCGATCGCGTTCTTGAGCAATTCGGCGGTGATTCCGGGCGCCGACTCAAGAAACAACGTGCTGCCGCCGAGGCGGGCAGGATTGTCACCGGCGCGGAGCATGATTTGGTCGACGTTCGATTGAAACTTCTTGCGAACCGGTTCGAGCGCACAAACGACGCCAACGGCATCGGCGATGTCCTTGAACCAGGCGGCGCGGGAGACGGGGTCGAGATCGAACAACTCGGGCCGCGCGATGAGACTGAGCTGGTATCCGGCGGATTGGCGAAGTTGATCGCGGAGCGCGGCGACAAGGCGGTCGAACTCCTGTTGCGCTGCGCTTTCTTCGGGTGGCGGAGGCATGAGACCGAAGGAGAAATGATGCGCGGCCGCGGGGGTAACTCGCACGGTGATGCCTGTGATGGTGGCGATGCGAATGTAGTGGATGTCTTCGTCCAGGAAGCCGGCGCCGGCGCGGCAAACGACTACGCCCGATTGTCTGTCGATTGCGATGGCCCGGCAACCTGTGATGTTTTGGTTCGCCGTGGCGATGAACAATGGCACGGCTTCGCGGAGAGCGATATCGAGGATGTCTTCCAGGGGCCGTGCGGGGAGGAGGAGAGGGTCGTCGGGCACTGTAAATTTACGATACCAGGATGAACTTTACGCGCGCCCGCGGCGTATGCAGAGACATGAAGAACCGATCTCGTTTTTTGGGAGTGACGCTATGCGCGGCGGGCGCGGCGCTGTTGGCGACGCTGGCCTATGAGCCGGCGATCGTTGTGGCGGCGTTCCGGTTGGAACGGGTGCTGAGCGAGGCCGCCGTCGTTGTGCTCGGACTGACGGTTGTGGCGGCGTGCGGCATGGGAGGCGTGAAGGCGCTGCGCTAAACGGTTTACGATCAGAGGTACCTGATGACTCGAATCGAATCGGTAGACCTCTTTTATTTGTCGATGCCGGAAATACTCGACATTGGCGACGGCAGCCAGGACGCCTTGCTGGTGCGAGTGCGGGCGGGCGGGTCGACCGGCTGGGGCGAGTGCGAGGCGGCGCCGCTGCCGTCGATCGCGAGCATGGTTTGTCCAATGTCGCACTCGGCGTGCAAACCGGTGGCGGCGTCGGTGATAGGGCAGCATATAGAAGATCCGATCGATATTCGGCGCATCGGCGATCTGGTGCGTGCGGAATCGCTGGATCTGCTGCAGGCCGATCACACGCTATCGGGAATCGATATGGCGTTGTGGGACCTGCTGGGCAAGATGCGCGGCGAATCGGCGTACCGGTTGCTGGGCTACGAACGCGCCTTTGCGAAACGGCCGTATGCATCGATGCTTTTCGGCTATACCGCGGATGAGACGTATGCCAAAGCGCGGGCGTGCGCATGGACGGCGGCGAAGTTCGGCTGGGGGCCGATCGGGAAAGGATCGCCCGTTGACGACGCGGCGCATTTCCGCGCGGCGCGCGAGGGGCTGGGCGCGGACAAGGCACTGCTGATCGATATCGGAACGGTGTGGGGGCACGATGTCGAGCGTGCGGCACTGGCGATACCGGCCCTTGAGGAATGCGGCGCGATGTGGCTGGAGGAGCCGTTCACAAGCGGAGCGCTTTCGGCGTACAAGGCTCTGTCGGCGCGATCGCCGAAGGTACGTTTGGCGGCCGGCGAGGGATCGCACAACCTCGATATGGCGAAGCACCTGGTCGACCACGCGGGCATCGGATTTCTGCAGATCGACGCCGGGAGAATTGGCGGAGTGAGCGCCGCCTATGACGCGGCGCAGTATGCGAATGAGCGCGGCGTGACCTACGTGAATCACACGTTCACATCGCATTTGGCGCTGGCAGCGTCGATCGCGCCATATGCAGGCTTCGCCGGCGAAACGATCTGCGAGTTCCCGGTGGAACCGAAGGCGTTGGCGCTGGCGATCACGGCGAATCATCTGACACCCGGCGACGACGGACTGGTGCGACTGCCCGATGCGCCGGGTTACGGGATGCGAATCGACCACGATGCGCTGCGGCCTTATTTGGTCGACGCCGAGATCCGGGTGCAAGGGAAGCTTCTCTACCGGACGCCAGAACTGGGAGAATAGACGCGTATGCGTTTCGTTCTGCTTCTCATCCCGGCTGTTGTGCCGGCAGCGACCTATCACGGCGATGTAAAGCGCATTCTCGACGCGCGCTGCGTTGGCTGTCATCGCGCCGGAGAAATCGCGCCAATGAAATTCACCACCTACGGGGAAGTGAAGCCGTGGTCGAAGGCGATCCGGCAGGCGGTGATACGGAAGTCGATGCCGCCGTGGCACGCCGATCCCGCGCGCAGCATACCCTTTCACAACGACCGTTCGCTGACGGCCAGGGAGATCGCGGCGATTACGGAGTGGGTGGATGGCGGAGCGCTGGAAGGCAAGTCCGACGCGTCGACCGGCGTGGTGGTGGTGGCGAGCACCGCAACGGCGAAGCCCGATTTCGTGGCACGCATTCCGGGAATCGAGGTACCGGCGAAGGGTACGATCGAGTATACGTTCCTCGTGACGCCGACAAACTTCGATCGCGATATGTGGATCTCGTCGGCCGAGTGGCGGATCGATCAGCGGTCGGTGGTGCATCACATCAATGCGTTTATACGGCCGAAGGGATCCAGTTATGTCCGCGACGCGCCGCCGGGGAAACCGTTCGTGGCGTCGGTGCAGTCGAGAAGGGCCAAGCGGGAGGACGAGCGGGAGGTCGACCGGCGCGAATTGCTGCTAGGTTTCGAACCAGGCTACCGGCCGATGCCGTGGGGCGAGGGACGGGCAAAGCTGCTGCCAAGAGGCGCCGATATTGTCTTCGAGATACATTACACGGCGAACGGCAAGGCTGTAATCGACAATTCGGAACTGGCGCTGTTCTTTGCCAAACAACCGCCTAAGGAGAGGGTGTTCACGATCTCGCCCGCGGATGCGACGTTTGCGATTCCCGCGGGTGCCAATCTGCACTCGTCGCTGACCGGTGCGGTCACGAGGCGCGAGGTCACGCTCTTGTCGATGCAACCGCACATGCACTTGCGGGGCAAGACCTATTCGATCGCGGTCCGATATCCGGACGGTTTGGTCGAGAGCCTGATCGACGTGCCACGCTACGACTTCCGGTGGCAGACGACCTACTTCCTGCGCGAACCCAAACGGCTGCCGAAGAATACGGAGCTGCAGTGTCTGGCGCAGTTCGACAACTCGCCGAACAATCCGGCAAATCCCAATCCCAAGCAAATTGTGCGGTGGGGAGATCAGAGCTGGGAAGAGATGAACATCTGCTTCATGGAGGTGACCTTTCCGGCAAGCGACGACCCGGATGTCGTGACGCTGCTGGGAACAACACGTCCTGGTTCTGCGACACGCTAAGCGATTTGACTTAATTACGCTTAACTATTATAATGAAGTCATGGTTAAAGTTGCTGTTGGCTTTCTCCTGTTCGTCGTTTTTGCGACCGGCGCAGTGCACCGAGCGAAGGCGTATCGCGGCGGTGACAGATTCGACCGGCGGAACGAGGGTTGGGCGCCGCTGATCCTAATTCGCCTGTTTGGCCTGGCAACTGCCATTTCGGTTTGGCGTGCGTTCGCACAGGCCGGAGACGAAGCATCGAACTGGCTCGGGGTGGGGGTTACAGCGGCAGGCGGCGTGCTGTTGGTTTCGATGTTCGTCGCGCTGGGTCATAACTTAACGGACACGGTGCAAACACGTGCGTCCGCTCAGTTCGTGCGGCATGGACCGTATCGGTTTATCCGGAATCCGATGTACACGGGCATTCTCGTGTTTTCAACCGGACTCGGTTTGGCGCTGAACAGCGTTTGGGTGGCGATTTTTGGCACGGCGACGTTCGCAATGCTCGCGATACGAACGCGTACGGAGGAGAAGTTTTTGCGTGCCCGGTTCGGCGCACAATACGAAACCTATATGAACGAGGTCGGGCGGTTCTTTCCGCGGATTACACCGGCCGGCGATCGGGCAGCAACGAAATCTCAGTGATTGCGGCGGCAAGCGGCCGATGACCGTCCCCAGGGTCGTCCCAACACGAGAACTCGAGTTGGAGCGAGTTCGCTCCTGACTGAAGATTCGCCGACAGGCACAAAAAGTGCCCGTTTGCGATTCCGGTCTGGCGGAGCGGGAATAATCCAATGTCGCGTCCGCGAAGCTTTACCGATACCGACTGGCCCGCGTGCTGATTGCGGTAGCGGATGATCAAAAAGTAGTCGCCGGCGCGAGAAGCACGGATATCGACACGGCTGGTTGGGCCGTAGGCCCAACGGAATCGCGGGAGTCCGTGTTCGGGATACGGACCTTCTTCCGGTCCCATTTCCTGCGGATCAACAGTGAGACCATCGACGCGATCGGTGGACTTTGGCTAGGACAGTGGAGACGGAGCGACGGCAAAACTAATCTTGCGCGGCAGACCGGTGCGTTCGACGACGCCGTGGCGGCGCAGCGCCTGGAAGAGATGGTAGTAGCTGGCGTGCGCGGACCACTCGTTTTCAACATACAGGCGGCCCCACGCAGCCATATCGCCGCGCAGCACGGGTTTGCGGTACATCTCGGCGATGGCGGCGGCGAGCGCGTCGACAGTCAACTCATCGATAAAGAAACCCGTCACATTTTCGACGATCGCTTCCTGCATACCGGATCCCCGGTGCCCAATAACTGGAGTGCCGCAGGCGATCGACTCAATGAAGACTTGCCCGAAAGTCTCTTCGGCGCTGGGTGCGATGTAGAGGTCGGCGGCGGAGTAGTAGAGCGCGAGGCGATCGGGATCGGCGATAAAACCGAGCCGCCGTACGTCGATATTTCCGAAGTCCTCGTGATCTCGTTTGGAACCGAGACTGACAACGGTAAGATCAGGCAGATCCAGCGTGCTTAGCGCGTCGAGCACGAGTTGCGTTTTCTTGCGGCGAGCGTAGAGATCTCCCGAGACCATGACGATAAAGTTGTCTTCGGGAAGCGCGAGCGCCGCGCGACAGGTGCGGCGATCGCGGGGCTGAAAGGTATGGAGCGGAAAGCTAAGCCGGAACTGTTCGGCACGAAGGCCATCAATGCCGGCGCCACGGGCGGTCTGGCAGGTCCAGGCGGAGTTGCCGAGCAGACCGAGGCCATTGGGCAGGGAGAGCAAACGGCGCTTTTGCTCCCAGGCCGGAGCAATCTTTTCGAGATCGGTCCAAGGATACTCTTCCGCGGTCGGGCACGTGTCGTTACAACCTTCCAGGTATTTTTCGCAAGGGTTCGGGTACGCGCAACGGCCGGTGACCCACCAGAAGTCGTGTAGGACGGCAAGCGTGGGCGACTGGGTGATTAGCGGTGTGAGTTGAAGCGGATCAATGTTGGCGGAATGGACGTTGCCTAGGATAACGACATCCGGATTCGTGGAAGCGACGGCGGCGGCGAGATCGGCGCCGGAGCGATCATAGCCGCCGCGGGTAATCATGTCGGGCGGAGTGGATCGTAACTTTAAGGCCGTGACTTCGTGGCCCGCGAGCGCGAGCGTTTCTCCCATGCGGCGGTGCGCGATGCCCGCACCGTAGTGAAAGCCGTGATCGTTGACCAGCGTGACTCGAAGCTGCGATCGCACGGGCGTTGGGCGAGGCGCGCGCGGCTGGTAGTTCTTTGTGGCTCGGTAGTCGTCGACGTACTTGGAAAGCTCGGCCTTAAACTTGGCCTCGACGTTGGTCTTTTGGTTTTCGTGCAGGCGGAACCAGGCGACCTCGCGGCCGATGACATGGACGCGGGCGCCGGCCTCGGCCATGCGAGCCCAAAGATCGTAGTCCATGCTGTAGTAGAGATCCTCGCGAACCCTGCCACCGGCGCGTTCAAAGATATCGCGCGTGAACATCACTTCGGGTTGATAGAAGAACTGCCCGGCGTTCCAGCCTCCGTCGAGGTCGAGGAGGTCGTCGAGAGGAAGCGGACCGGGTTCGCAAGAAGAGAGATGAAACCCCGCGGTTTTGTCTTCGCTTCGCAACCGCACGATGCCGGCGACGAGGTCGGGCTTGTTGAGATGGAAGGCGAGCGCGACGCCGGATAGCGCGTCGGGCGCGAGCATGTCGTCGCTGTTCAACCACGTCAGGATTTCCCCGGTCGCCAGCGCCATGCCCTTATTGATAGCGTGACTCTGGCCGCGGTCCTTTTCGGAAACCGCGGCGGCCAGCCGATGTTTGTGGCGTGCGAAAACGTCGCGCGTGGAATCGGTGGAGCCGCCATCCATGACGATGTGTTCGATGCGCGGGTACCGCTGATTGGCGACCGAGAGAATTGTCTCTTCGATGTAACAGCCCTGGTTGAACGACGGCGTTACGATCGAAATGAGCGCCACTGCGAGCCGCCGGGAAGCACGTTGGGCAGCGGCGTGCGGCTCGTCGTCAGGTATGGCCATTCGGGGCGATGGAGCGAAGACTGCCGCCATTCGCGCAGCGGCCGGGTGATCGATACGGGCGAGTCCTCGGACGCGCTGAAGTACGCGTTGAGGAGGTTCGCGCGCACGGAAGCGAAAACCGAATCTGGAGCCGGAGGCGTCGGGCTCTGAAACTTGCCGGTTGCACGCAGGGCGTTGCCGGCGATTCGTTCAACGAGGCCTTCCGATTCCCATCGGCCAGCGGCCGGTATCCCGCCGGGAGCGCCGACCACCGCTCCGGCGGCGATGTTGTCCCAGAGCGCCGTTAGTGCCGCGGGATCGGCCACGAGCACCAGTTCCGCGTTTATCCCTACCAACCTTGAGTAGGCGTATGTGCCGCCAACAAGAAAGAGTACGTTGGCGGCGATCCCCGACGAGCGCAGTTCGTCGTAGGCGGCGCCCGCGGCCTCGATCGTTTCAAAGCAGGCGTAGACTTGGGGCGCCCCGGCGTGGACGGCCGCCGCGATCGCGCGAGCGTCCAGATCGACGAGTACGGCGATGCGCCCGCTCGAGTCGAACGCGGCGTTCCACCACGGAGGCGGTTGTGCGGGCACAGAGCTTGCTATCGGAACGGTCATGGATTCCCCTGGATCAAGGCTCCGCGATGGCAGGCGGCGCTGTTTCACAACAACTGTAAAGGTCTTAGCATTATAGCTTGGCGATCTCGAATTTACCGCTGACCCTGAAATTGCGTTGAACCTACAATGCGTTGGGGAAAAAGCGGATTGGTCACGGGTTTGTCATCGAATACTTCGTTTTGTTTTAGCGGTCTCCGAATGGAAGGTGCGCGCCGAGTCCTGTAGAATCAGATTTCGATGCGTATCCTCATCAACGAGTGCAAGCAGGAAATCTCCTCCTTCAATCCGGTTCCGTCGACCTACCACGACTTCCTGGTCCATCACGGCGGCGATGTAATTAGCTACCACCGGCCCGTGCGCAGCGAACCCGGCGGCGCGATACAGGTATTCGACGAACGCGGCGGCATCGAACTGATCGGCGGCTTCAGTGCGAAGGGCATCACCAGCGCGGGAACGCTTTCGCGCGAAGGCTTTCGGCGCATCGCGGACGAATTTCTCGCGCCAGTGCGAACGCATCACACCTCCGTCGACGCGCTCTACTTCGCGCTGCATGGCGCACTGGGGTCGGAGGATGTCGAAGACTGCGAAGGCTATCTGCTCGAAGAGACGCGTAAAATCGTCGGCGCGGCGATGCCCCTCGCCGTATCGCTCGATCTACACGGCATCTTGACGGACAAGATTCTGGAGCACTCGACGGTGCTCACCGTGTTCCACACCAATCCACACGTCGACTTCTACCAGACCGGCCAGCGCGCCGCGAGGTTGCTGCTGCGCTATCTGGACGGCGAGATCAGACCCGTGCATGTGCGCGTGTCGATTCCCGCGTTGGTGCGCGGCTCGAACTGCATCACTTCGGCCGGCCTGATCAAAGGCCCGCTCGATCGCGCGATCGCGTTCGAAAACGGCGAGGGGCTTTCCGGCGGCATCTTCATCGGCAATCCGTTCACCGATGTTGTCGATCTCTGCTCGAACGTTTTTCTGACCGCCGACCGGTCCGCGGCGCAAGCGCAGGCGCTTGCCATCGACATCGCCAATCAGTTTTGGCCGATGCGCGGCGAAATTCAACAGCCGCTCCTTTCACTCGCCGAGACCACGCGCCTGGCCATGAACGCGAAGGGCCGCATCGTGCTCGTCGACGCCGCCGACGCCACCAGTTCCGGCGCGTCCGGCGATTCGAATGCGATTCTGCGTGCGTTTGTCGAAGCTGGATCGACGCGAACGTTATTGACGCCAGTCGTTGACAAGCCCGCCGTCGACGCCGCGTTTCGTGCGGGCATCGGCGCGGAGATCGACATTGCAGTCGGCGGTGCGCTTGACCCACGGCGATTCACTCCGCTCCTGCTGCACGCCAAAGTGCGCGTACTCTCCGACGGCGAGATGCGTAGCGAATCACACGGCGAGGCTTGGTACGGCGGGCCGACGGCGGTACTGCAAAGCGGACCGTTCACAGTAGTCGTCACATCGCGGCCGGTGAGCTTGTACGATCGATCACTGTTCCTCTCCGTTGGGCAAGACCCTGCGACATTTGATATGACAGTGGTGAAATCGCCGCTGTGCCAACCACGATTCTTCAACGACGGCGCGGAGATGGTTCTCAATATCGACGCGCCCGGCGCAACCAGCGCCAATGTAAAAGGCCTCGGTCACATCGTCGCGCGCCGGCCTCTCTATCCGCTCGACGACAATTTCGATTACACTCCAACAGCAAAGGTCTTCCGCGCAAACGCATGATCATCCGAGACATTCAAGCCTACGGCCTCAAGGGCAAAACGCCCGAGGGAGGCTGGTCAAACGAACTACAGCCCGAGGACTGCGTCCACACCATCATCGCCGTCGTTACCGATACCGGCGCGATCGGCTGGGGATCCGTCTTCACCTCAGAAAGCCTTGTAAAGGCAAGCCTCGAATTGCTGCGCCCGCTCTATCAAAACGAGTCCGCCATCGAGCCCGAGCGCGTCAGCGAAAAGCTGCATCAGAACACGTTCTGGCAAGGCCGCGGCGGCAGTGTTACGCACACTATATCGGGAATCGATATAGCGCTATGGGACCTGCTCGGCAAGGCCAGCAATCAGCCGGTCGGGCGGCTGCTCGGCGGACGATATCGCACCCGCGTGAAGCCGTATGCGTCGCTGCTGATGCGCGAGCCCGAACGCATGGCCGATGAGCTGTTGCCTGTCGTCGAGCAGGGCTTTCGCGCGTTCAAAATCGGATGGGGTCCGTTCGGACGCCGCGATGCAAAGACCGATGAAGCAATCGTCAACGCCGCGCGGTTGGCCATCGGCAACGACGCCATGTTGATGGTCGATGCCGGCGGCTCGGACGCGCACTGGCAAGGCGACTACAAATGGGCGTTGCGCACAAGCGACATGCTCGCGGCATACGATGTCGACTGGTTCGAGGAGGCCTTGCATCCCGATGCGCTCGACGATTTTAAGGCGCTGCGACGGCTCTCTCGCGTGCCGATCGCGGGCGGAGAAGTGCTCACGCGCCGGCAGGCCTTCGATCCCTGGCTACAGCAGGGCGCGTTCGACATTGTGCAGCCGGACGTGACAAAGTGCGGAGGCTTGAGCGAACAGCGCAAGATCGCATGGATGGCAAAGGCGTGCGGTGTGAAGTTCATTCCGCATGGCTGGAACACGTGCGTCGGCCTGGCGTCGGATCTGCAGATTGCGAGCGCGTTCCCGGACACCGACCTGATCGAATACTTGACCGGATCGCCGTTCATCGATGATCTGGCGAAAGGCGGGTGGCGGCTCGACCGCGACGGCATGCTGGAAATCCCCGATAAACCGGGGCTTGGACTCGATATCGATCTCGCCGCACTTGAGGCGTTCGCGCGCGTGAAGCCGCTACCGTCCTAATGCCACTCGTCGCCTATCTCTGGGTCGCCTTCGCGCTGAACTACGTGGACCGCCAAATGGTCTACTCGATGTTTCCGGCGCTCCAGTCCGATCTAGGCTTCGTGGGCGCCAAACTCGGCCTGATCGGCAGCGTGTTCCAGTGGGTCTACACGCTGTCGATGCCCATTGCCGGCCGCATGGCCGACACGATGCGGCGCGACGTGTTGCTTGTGTCGAGCCTCATATTATGGAGCCTCGCCACGTTCGGTTGTGGGATGGCCACATCGGAGAACGAATTTCTCGCGTGGCGGGCGATCATGGGGATCACCGAGGCCCTTTATTATCCGACAGCACTCGCCGTCATCGCCGCACACTATCCGGAGGCGCTTCGCTCGCGCGCGCTCGGCATTCATCAATCCGCACAGTTATGCGGCGTTGTGGCCGGAGGATGGTTCGGCGGTTGGGCGGCCGACAACATCGGCTGGCGCCAAGCTTTCTATTATGCCTGCGCCGCAGGCGTGGTCTACAGCGTTGTGCTGTGGCTCGGCGTACGCGGATCGGGCTCGGGCGCGTCGATGAAACGGAAAGGTAATTTCGCAGCGCTCGCGAAGTCGAAGTGCTACCTCGCGCTTTGCGGCGCGTTTTCGGCATTCTGCGCGATTCAGTGGATCTTTTTCGCGTGGTTCCCGACGTTCCTGCAAGAGCGCTTCAAGATGTCAATGACCGATAGCGGCTGGAACGCGACGCTGTTCGTGCAGGTCGCGACGATCGCCGGCATTCTCGGCGGCGGCGCGCTGGCCGATTATCTACGCAAACGCTGGCGCGCGGCGCGACTGCATGTCGCCGCGGCCGGCGTGATGTTCTCCGCGCCGTTCGCCTATCTGACGTTCGCATCGGCAACGCTTGATTCCGCGCGCATCTTCTCGGCGATTTTCGGCCTCTTCGCTGGCCTGCTCGCCGCGAACGCTTTCGCCGCCGCCTACGACGTCATCGGCGAGGACAATCGCGGACTATCCGGCGGCGTACTCAACATGACCGGTGGCATCTCGTCCACCTTTACGATTTACCTGGCGGGCGCAACGCGCAACACGATCGGCTTCGATGGACTGCTGATTTGGATGATGGGCGTCGCGATTGTCTGCGCGACCGCGCTCGGCATCACTGCCTATGCGAAATTCGACGAGGAACGGGTATGAGAGCGTTTCTGATGGCGGCGATGATTCTGCACGCCGAGGATTGGGCGCGGTTTCGAGGGCCGAATGGGAGCGGGGTCAACGACGCGCATCCGCTGCCGGCGAAACTCGACAAACCCCATTGGCGCGTCACTCTTCCGCCAGGACTTTCCTCGCCGGTCACGTTCGGCGAACGAATCTATCTGACAGCGTTCGAGGACGAAAAGCTCCTGACGTTCGCGCTTAATCGCGCGAACGGTAAAATCGTCTGGCGCAGCGGCGTGGACCGGCCTCGCAAGGAAACGCTGCACAATCTGAACCATCCCGCGGCGGCATCGGTCGCTGTCGATGGCACTCACGTCATTTCGTTTTTCACCGACTTCGGATTGATTGCCTACGACATGCGCGGCCGGGAAAAGTGGCGCGTACCGATGGGCCCGTTCACCAACATCTACGGCATGGGCGCGTCGCCCGTCATCGTTGGCGATCGCGTCGTTTTCATTTGCGACCAAAGCAAGGACTCCTTCGCCGCCGCCTACGCGCTGTCGAATGGCGAGCAACTTTGGCGCACACCGAGGCGCGAGGCGCTGAGCGGACACTCGACTCCGATTGTGCACAACAACTGGGTCATCGCGCCTGCCAGCTTCGTCATGGAGGCCTACGACGCGCGCACGGGCAAAGTGGCATGGTCGGTGGAAGGACTGCCTAGTGAGATGAAATCGGTGCCCGTCATCGCTGGCAACATGATCTACATCCACGGCTTCAACACCCCTGAGAACGACGCCGGCAAACTGATCAAGATCGGAGCGTTCACCGAGTTCGACGCGAACGAAGACGGCAAGATTTCGAAAGACGAGGCGACGGAGCCACACGCCAAACGCAACTTCGCCTATATCGATCTCGACGGCGATGGCGTGATGACCCCGGCGGAATGGGAGCAGTATCGGCGCACAATGCAGGCCGAGAACGCGCTCTTGGCGTATGAAATCGGCGGCGGCTTGAAGTGGCGATTTCTGCGGTCGATTCCGCAACTGCCTTCGCCGCTGGTCTATCGCGGCGTGCTGTATATGTTGAACGAGGGCGGCGTTTTGACAACGCTCGACGCGGCCACCGGCAAGCTGCACAAGCAAGCGCGCGTGCGCGGCGAGGCCGATCAATACTACGCCTCTCCGGTAGCGGGTGATGGGAAGATCTATATCGTCAGCCACACCGGACAGGCCGTCGTCCTGAAGGCTGGCCCGGAACAGGAACTTCTGTACACGACCAATCTCGACGACCCGATTCTGGCCACTCCCGCGTTGGTGGGAGGCATGGTTTTGATCCGCACACGTAATACTCTGCACGCGTTTTGAACGCGTTCAAAAATTACTTGACATCGAATCGAACCAAGCGTACTCTTGAATTGAACACGTTCAAGTTGAACATGTTCAAGAAAGAGGACAAGCTCATGTTCATCTTTCACACCTATCTGCCCTATCTCGCGCTCTCAATCGCGGTTACAGTCTGGGTAGCGCGTACGCTACACAAAAACGGCCGCACGTTTTTAATCGACGCGTTTCACGGCAACGACGCGCTTGCCGATTCTGTCAATCATCTCCTCGTCGTCGGTTTCTATCTGATTAATTTTGGGTGGATCGTCGCCGCCTTGCGGACCTACCAGGAGGTCAACACCGGACGGGTCTTGATGGAATTGCTGAGCGACAAGATCGGCACGGTCTTGATCGTGCTCGGCATCATGCACTTCCTCAACATTTTCATATTCAGTCGCATGCGCCGCCGCGCGTTGGACCGCCGACCCGATGCGCCGCCGCCGATTCCGCCCAGCGGTTATCTTCACCCGCAGGTGCAGCCTCGATGACCCGGCTAAACGTCTACTACGACACGCGCTGCGGCCTCTGCACGTCGATCGTGCGGTGGCTCGCCGGGCAGCGGCAGTTGCTGCCGGTACTTTGTCTGCCGAAGTCCGAAGGCGTCGACGACTTGGTCGTCACCGCCGACACCGGCGAGATGTGGCGCGGCGATTCAGCCTGGCTGATGGTGATTTGGGCGCTCGACGAATTCCGCGATCTGTCCTACAAGCTCGGCAAGCCATCTTTGCTTCCCTTCGCGCGCCAGGCGTTTGCCACGCTTTCGGACAACCGCGGCCTGCTGTCACAATGGCTTGGCTTGAAGACGGACGAGGATATCGCCGCGAGGCTACGCAACGTGCCGGTCCAGGAGTGTGCGCTGTGAAGGGCGAAGAGACACGCGAGAAGATTTTGGAAACCGCGCTGGAGTTGTTCCGTGAACACGGTTACGCCGAAACGAGTATGCGAGAGATTGCCGCGAAGGCGGGCGTCGCGACGGGCCTGGCCTATTACTACTTCCAGTCGAAAGATGCAATCGTGCTGGCGTTCTACGATCGCGCGAACCGCGACCTTGGCCCGCTCCTCGAAGCGGCGCAAAAAGGCAAGAAGCTTGACGCGCGATTGCAGGCGCTCGTGGAAGCCAAGCTCCGCTACTTCGCGCCAAACCGCAATTTTCTCGGTGCGTTGATGGGCCATGCCGCCAATCCGTCGAGCCCTCTATCGCCGTTCGGCGAACCCTCGCGCGCCATCCGCGAAACCGAGTTCGCGCACTTTCAACGCGCTCTCGATGAAACCGGCACACGCATCGCGGACGACCTGAAACCACACATGGCCAAGATTCTGTGGATGTATCAAATGGGCTTGATTTTGTTCTGGATGTATGACGGCTCGAAAAAACAAAAACGGACGGAGCGACTGCTGGAGTCGAGCCTGCGCATGGTGGTAGCGCTGATCCGGCTTGGCAATTTGCCGTTGATGAAACCGGCGCGCGGTGCGGTGCTGGAGTTGGTTGAGATTTTGGAAAATTAGCCCGCGACAATCTCCGCCAACTGCGACGCTTCCAAATTCCCGCCCGATACAATAACCCCAACGCGTTTCACATCGGCGGGCAGCTTCGCCAGCGCAGCGGCAACCGACACCGCGCCGCTGGGTTCGACGACAAGGTGCACCTTCAAAGCCAGCCACCGCACGGCCGCGCGTATCTCGTCTTCGCTCACAAGCGCGATCGACTCCAAGTGCGATTGCACGACTGGGAACGTCAACGCGCCGGGCATTGGCGAACGCAGTCCATCTGCGATCGTCTCCGACGGCGGTATCTGCTTCCGCTCGCCGGCTTGCAGCGAAAGCCAGGTGTCATTGCCAAGCTCGGGCTCCGCGCCGAACAAACGGACCGATGGCGCGCGATCGCGAACAACTAGACAGGTCCCCGCCAACAATCCGCCGCCGCCTATCGGCGCGATGACCGCGTCCAAATCCGGCACCTCTTCGAGAAGCTCCAGCGCCGCAGTGCCCTGCCCCGCGATCGTAAGCGAGTGATCGAACGGCGGGATCACCGTCGCACCTGTCTCAGCGGCCAACGCGCGGCAGATCACTTCCCTGTCTTCGGTGAAGCGATCGAAGAAGATGATCTCCGCGCCGAATGACCTCGTGTTGTCGACTTTCACCTTCGGCGCGTCTTTCGGCATTACGACGCGGGCCTTCGCTCCGGCCCTCGCCGCGGCCGCGGCAACACCCGCAGCGTGATTACCCGAGGAAAAACACATCACCCCGCGCGCGAGAGCCGCTTCGTCCAACGATTGCAGCCAGTTTGTTCCGCCGCGCAATTTGAAAGAACCGGAGTGTTGCAGATTCTCGCACTTCAGAAACACGGCGCGTCCATCGACATCGGCGCGCACCACGGGCGTACGCTTCAGCAACCCGCGAATCCGCTCCGCGGCGGCGTAGACATCGGCGGAACTGACGGTCATGGCTTAGTGCCGCGTTTCCTGATACGTCCCGAGCGTCGCGTCGACAAACACCGACTGCCTCGCCGTACCCACCGAGTCGCCCCAGAACACGCGCCACGACGGGTTCGGATGCTTGTCGGTTTTCTCGAATTGGAAGTTGACCAACTGGCCAGGATTCTTTTTTGCGTAGTCAGCCGATTTCTCCAGCGCCACCTTGTAGGCTTCGTCGGTATCCTTCTTCAGCGCCGCGATCAGAATCGGCCTGCCGCGCCCATCCCAATTTTCTTCGAGCCCCGAAAACACACCCTCATGCAGGTTGCCCGCCGATTCCACCGCCGACCACGTGTAGGACTTTTTCTTTAACTTCGAGGGCGAGCCCAGGATCACCTGCCACGCCGCGGCTTGGCCGGGCTCCGCCTTTAACTCTTCCAAATGGATGCTGTTGATCTTCAAAATCTGCGCGTCCGGCGCCCAACTCCGCGCGGCCACATACATTTTGTAGAACGCATTCTTGCCGGTCAGAGGCTTCGGCGGTTCTTTCTCTTCCTTCTTCTTCGCGGCCGGCTTCGGCGCTTCGGAGCATCCGGCGAGAAAAAGAAGCGCGCCGGTCAACGTAACTGCAAGTACTCTCATATCTACCTCTAGTTTACCTTCGGACGATTCTTGACGACGCGCCCGTCTTTCATCACAAAGAAAACTTCGCGCGCCTTAGCGATATCGAAAACCGGGTTTCCCGGCGCCGCAATGATATCCGCAATCTTCCCCGCCTCCAGTGTACCCACCTGATCGGCGATGCCGAACAACTCCGCGTCCACCGACGTCGCCGACTTCAAGGCATCAATCGGCTTCATTCCCAACTGAACCATCAGGACGAATTCCTCCGCATTTGTTCCATGCACGCCGACGCCCGCGTCGGTACCATAGGCGATCCGGATTCCGCGGGCAACGGCGCTGCGAAACGTCTCGTGGATTCGCCGGTCCGCCGCGTTCATCTTCACCTTCGTTCGAGGGTCCATTACCGATCCCTTTTTTTCCGCCTCCTTCAGACTCCACAAGGCGTGTAAGGTTGGAACGTAAAACGTGCCTTTCTGTTTCATCAACGTCAGCGCTTCATCGTCCAGAAAGCTGCCGTGCTCGATCGAGTCGATCCCAGCGCGCACCGCGCGTTTCGCACCCGTCGCGCCGTGCGCGTGCGCGGCGACCTTCTTCCCTTTCGCATGCGCCTCGTCGATGATCGCGTCGAGCTCGGCCTGCGTCAACTGCGCCGAATCGACGTCGTTGTTCAAGCTCAACACGCCGCCCGTCGCGCAGATCTTGATCAAGTCCGCTCCGTATTTGACGTTATAGCGAACCGCCTGCCGGCCCGTCTCGGCCGATTGCACGATGCCATCACGCCAGTCCGGTTCGTGTCCGAGAAATCCCGGCCGCAGTCCATTCGTGAAATCGCAGTGCCCGCCGAGTGCGCTCAGGGACTTGCCTGCGCTTAAGATCCGCGGGCCTTCAATCTCGCCCGCGTTGATCGCGTTGCGCATCGCCGTATCGACACCGTTCGAATCGCCCAAGTTCCGCACCGTCGTGAATCCCGCGTCAAGCGTGGCGCGCAGATACTTCTGTGCTCGCAGCGCGATCTCGGCTGGCGTGCGCGCCTGTTCGTCGATGATCTCCTGGCGCCGGTCCATGCCGAACTGAAAACCGAGATGCACATGCGCATCCATGAAGCCCGGCATGAGCGTCGCATCGCCGAGGTCGATCACGCGCAGGCCGAACGGTTCAGCGCCGCCCACGCTTAGGATCTTCCCGCCATCGACCACAACTACGCCCGGCGTTTGCAGCGTGTCGGATCGCCCGTCAAACAAACGGGCGGCACGAATCACCACCGGCTGCGCCATCGCGCTCATCGCGGCCATCATCGCCAGAAGCTTCATCGATACTCCTCTGGCATCCGCGCGGCCTTCCGCGCAAACGCCGAATATTCGCACACAATCTTAGCCCGCGCGGGCAGCCAGCGGACGGCTGGCGTCCCGAACAACTCGCGCCGGTCGATCATCGCCCGCCGCGTTTCAGGAAACGGCGACGCGCCGAACTCCATTCCGCGCGCGAGCGTTCGCCCGTTCCACGGCTCATGCGTGCGGCTGTTGTTTTCTTCCCAAATACCCAGCCACGGATAGTCGCTGCGCTTCCACTCATAGCCGAACACGAGTCCATAACGCGGCGACCACGCCGCAAACCAGGCGCGCTCGCGATGCGGGTCCATCAATTGCGCCGTGTACGCAGCCGACCGCTCAACATTCGCCATTCTCCGCATATCCACGACGCCGCGTCCATCGTGGCGCGGCGCGTTCGGCCAGTCGAAAGGCGCATTGATCGCCAGGTTGCCGTTCTGTCCCGCAAAGTCCGAAGGATAGGTGTGTGCGCGCGTCGCGGGTGCGGCGAACTCCGTTGCGCCTTTTCCCAGAAATGGCGGCCCGAGCGTAACGTGTTGTGTGTAGGCAATCGGCCGGTCGGTGGCGGTAAGGTTCTCGACCGTTTCGCGAAAGCGTACGATCTCGCCGTCCAAGCTCAGCACACGCGAGAATCGCATGCCGTGCAACGGCAACTCCGCCGACATCGTTAGCGCGCCACCGGTTTCGGCGATGTCATACCGCGCCGTCGAGCCCTCGCCGTGCACCGTCAATCCCGCCGCGGCCTCTTCGGACGAAGGCGCGCCAAACAGATCGAGGCACAAATTGTGCCCGTGAATCCCCGCCAACAACGGCGCTTCGAAATCGCCCGAGCCCTTGTATTCGGGGTGGTCCGTTGTCGGCCACGGCGGAACCCACAAAGGATTGACGGCGGCGCCCTTATGAAAAATTTCGGCGATGTGACCGCCCGAACGCAGGGCGGTCAGGCGCAGCGAACCGTTCTCGATGGACACGGCTTCGCGCTCGCGCCAGCGAGTCATCGGCATAAAGGATTACGCCTTCTTTGGCGCAGCCTTCGCGTCAGGGTTTCCCATCGTGTCAATCTCTTTGCGCCAGATCTTGCGATCTTCCTTCATCGAAAGATTCGACAGGATCACCGCGATCGAATCGGACAATCCGATTTCGAGATCGGCCTTCGGCTTCGCTCCCGTGCGGCAGCAATCCCAGAATTCGATGAGCTGTTGATCGACCGGATTGCGATCTTCTTCCGGCACCATCACGCCCTTCGAATACAACCAGCGCCGCGCGAACTTCAACTCCTTCTGCATGAAGCTGTCCTGCTCGCTGACTTCGTCTTTACTCAGTAGAATCGGCAGCGCCTTGGCGCCCTTCCCAGTCGAGGCCAGCGAAGCACTTGCCACGGCGGCCTTCGCCGTTCCGGCGGCCGCATTCTTTTTCGCCGGCTCGCGGAACCAGATGCCCAACGCGGGTTCGTCGTCGGTGCCGACCGTGATGTGCACCGTGCCTTCGGTGCCCATGATGATCTCGCCGAACTGCGCGCGCTGCCCGCCGAAAAGCGCGCAGTGCTGGTTGGTCGAGATGTAGGACGCCATCAACCGCTGCCCTTTGGGATAGCGGAAGATCAACTGGACGGAATCGAAGACGTCGCGGCCGTCTTTGAAATAGTCGATACCGCCCACGCCGGTGATCGTTTCGAAGTGGCTGCCGAACATCCAGTCGGCGATGTCCATCTGGTGAGAGCCAAGTTCGGCCACCAGGCCGCCGGAGAACTTCGACAGCAGCCGCCAGTTGCCCTCTTCGCCGCGCGGATCGTTCTTCTTCATCGTCCATGTCGCGCTGGGCACGTTGATCAAGTTGCGATGCCACTGCGCATAAACGTTAGTCACGTCGCCGAGCAAACCCTTGTCGACCATCTGACGCGCGGTCTGATAGAACCGGCTGTAACGGCGCTGCAAACCGACTTGCATCACCTGCTTCGGCCTCTCATTCACGAGCTTCTTGAGCGCGTGGACCTCTTCCGGCTTGTGGACCAGCGACTTCTCGCACAACACGTGCTTGCCAGCCAGCAGCGCGTCGCGGGTAATCGGGAAGTGAGTGTAGAGCGGCGTCGAGATAAGGACCGCGTCGATGTCGTTGCGGTTCAAGACCTCGCGATAGTCCTTATAGCCCTTCGGCTTGTCCTTTGAGCTATTGACGGCTTTGTCGAGATTCGGCTGGAAGATATCGCACGCGGCGACCAACCGGCCGCCGTCGAGCCCGTTCATGTGCGTGACATGATACTGCCCGCGGCCACCCACGCCGATAATCGCCATCTGTACCTGGCTATTGGCGGCTTTCACCTTTTGAATCCACGGCGCGCCTGTGATGACAGCGGCGGCCGTGGCGCCCACGGCAACTTTGGCCGCGTCGCGGCGTGTGATCTCTTTCGGTTCAGACATGGAGGACACCTCGTTCGGGAACCCACTATTATATGGCAGAGAGCACTCGATGAAACCGACCATTCGTCTCATCCATTGGAAAACTGAAGAAGCCGCCCCGCGCGTGGAACAACTGAAGAAGATCGGCTACAGCATCGACGCCGCGCCAGTCGAGGGCTGGACGCTAGTGTCCGGTCTCATATAACTATGTACATATAGGCAGAGTTGCCTCATACTGGGTCATGTTCACCCCAGCAGCTCCCTTGGCGGTAGAAGCGAGCCAACGGGAGCAACTCGAAACCTTGCTCCGG
>VFZW01000075.1 GCA_016871055.1 Acidobacteriota bacterium | reverse complement strand
CTCCTTGCCGATCTCGCCACGCTGACTCAAAATCAGGTTCGCATGCGCGACCAGTCCTTCCAAATGCTTGCCTCGCCTACCCCCGTTCAACTCCGCGCTTTTCACCTCCTCGGCGTCACACCCTAACACTTTGTTCCCAGCGCCGCACACCCTCCTCTTCGTCTAACTCGTTTGGAGTGTGTCGATTGCCCCGTTTTGCCAAGGGGAACTTCGGTTTAGAATCTTCGATTCTAGAATCTACTTCGCGCGCACCACCAGATCGTCCCAATACACGATACCCGTGTGTCCTGGTGTTTGATCGCTGAATGTGCGGTGCGCGAAGACCGTAAGCGTTCCGTTGGCGGGCACCGTCACCTCAAACGCAAACTTTTGCCACTGGGTTCCAAGGGTCGCGCCGACGCCAAGCCAATTTGACCCGTTATAAGCCAACAGTTGCGCGTGAGTGCCGGCGACCGAACTCTTGGCCCATCCCTCCACGTAAAATGTGACCGGGGTCGGCTCGGGGTTCGTCGTGAGCTGAGTGATTCCGCCGGCGCCTCCCGTTAGCGCAACGGAATAGTTCCCGGTCACCCGTTGTGCTTGACTCGTTGTAGCCACGATATTTGGCTCGTACGTCCCCCACCCAGTCAGGGTCCCCGTCTCGAAGCCAGGGTTCACAAAATTGGCGGACGCGACCGTTACGTCGTCCCAATGGACATCGCCAGACCCACCAGGTTGCCGTCCCAGATGAATCCGGACCATCGAAGTCGAAGTTGCCGTGAAGGTGATCCCGTGCTCGACAAAACCAGACGTCGTGGCGATCTGCTCGTTCCCGTTCCAGTTCGCTCCCGTTGTATCGTGCACAATCAGCCTCGCGTTTGGCCCCCCGGACGACGATGACGAGCGAACAAACCCTTTGATTCGGTATCGATGGCCCGGAATCAGCCCCGCGATGTCTTGATACACACCGCTATCGCCCCCGGTGAGCGCAAGCCCATACGTTCCGCTACGCTTCGCTGCGATGCCGACCACCCAACCGGATCCCCATGTGTTGCCCCATTCGTAAAGCGCTGGACCCTCCTGATCGAAGCCACTGTTGGGTGGCGTAATCGTTGTCATGTACCGGCTGAATGTCGGACTCCCCAGCAGCGTTGGATTCGGCCCGGGGCCATATAACCAGGAATTCGCGTAGGTCAAAACGAAGTCCGGATTGCCTGGCCGGTGATTCGTCAACAGGATACTGTTCTTCCACGCGCCGCCGCCTTGATCGACGCCGCTGTACCAAACCAGATCGTCGAACATCGTGCCTTTGAGGGCAGGGTCTGGGCTGTATCCGACGGCGGAGGAAAACACCTCGGCGAATGCCATGTCGGTATTGGCCGCTCCGGATACAAAGACATCGTAGGTTCCCGACGTGGCGGTGGTGTACACGCCGAGGGGCAAAACCCCCGTTCCGCTCGGGTTCGTCGTCGATGTAAACATCCAGTCGATATCCACGAATCCGCCGGCCGGGACTGTGACCGTAATCTCATTGTTGGAAGCGCTTTGAAAACTTTCAGCCGGATGCGAGTACGAATTCTGGGCGGCGTGGTAGGTCACTGTGTATCCCGGCGCGATCGCCTGAATCGTATGCGTTCCCGCCAGTACGGTTCGCGCGAACGGCTGCTCGCCCGCTGAAATCTGAATCGCATTGCCATCGATGTTCAACACCGCGCCTGGCACGTTGAAAAACAACCCCCATCGGTCGATCTTGCGCCCGGAAATCTGCCCGCTTGCCGCTCCAAACGTCTCGACCGCCAACGTGCGCCCGCCGAGCGGAATGTACTCCTTCGTCGGTGTCTGCGCTGGGCTCACGCTCGTCAATTGGTAAACCAGCACACAAAGCAAGAGCGGGACGAACAGCCAGACTCGGTCCCTGGTACTTCTCGTTTGTGATCGCTTCATCCGGCTGCTCCCGCGATTCTCGCGTCTCGGAAAAACGATGGCCGCCACGGGTTCTCGAACCTCACCCTCTCCATGATCGCTGGATACCGTTCCCCGCTCCCGGCCACCCGGTATGGCTGCATATTTATCGTAAACAATGAAAAACGCGTCAAACTATATCGCAAGATACGACTCCTTGACTGCCGCGCCTTCCCGGCTCGTGACTCGATTATGCCCCCCCCCGCGCTCACGTCAAGCATGTTCTTGAATTTATGCGCGCAATACGAAGGACGGCCAGAAAAACCAAGCAGAATCAACGTTTTACAGCCGACCCTGCCAAAACCGCCCCTCCGCGAAAACCAATTCACAAGAATTCAAAATTTATATTTATTTTATTTGCAACAACTTGCAAATACTAACCCTATAAACGCTTGGAAACGGCATGCTACTATAGAGTCAGGAAAAGGCCCTACGGCGCAGTCGCCGTCAGGGCCTTTTCCCATTTCACCGAACCAGTAAAGGAAAGCTGCCACGACCAAGGAAGAACGCGCCGCCATCAGCCGCGCCAACGCGAAAAAGTCCACCGGCCCGAAGACCGAAGAAGGGAAAGCCCGTTCCCGCCGCAACGCCATCAAGCACGGCGAAAAGGCCACCACCCTCAAACTCTTCGTCCCGCCCCACACAGCCGTCCACGCGCACGAGGACCGCCAGGCCTTCTACAGCTTCTTCGACGCACACATCGCCAAGTATCATCCAAACGATGAAATCGAACTGAATATCGTTCGCCAGATCGTTGAATGTGAATGGGACATCAACCGGGAACCGGAGAACAAGACCTCGATTTCCAATTTCGAACTGCTCAAACTCATGGACCAGGTCGCCCATGACGACACCGATCTGTCCGCCCTTACCGTTCAAGTCGGCATCGCCCGCGCCATCGCCGCCGATCACGCCGTCCAATTCGGCATTAAGCACAAAGCTGCGCTCCGTCGCGAGATCGAACGCCTGGAAAAGCGTTATTTCCGCCTAAAGAAACTCTGCTAGGCCGCAACGCCAAAAGTATACGATGCGGCCGAAGACAAAGCCGACAACTTATTGAATATAAACGGCGAACCTGCCGAACAGGCTCCAAACGAACCCAAGGTCATTCGCGTCAAAGGCCCCATTACACCCAAAGTTGTCAAAATGTACCAGTCCATCCACCGGAATCAGGAGATCCACCTCGTCCCTGACCCGGCCGAATTCGAAGACGAGGACCTGGAATGGCCAAAAATTGCCTGAATAGGGCCGTCTGGCCCGCCTTCCTGGCCTCGCGCCCGAACATCCCGGCAACCCACACACCCGACGTGTGTCCAAACGCCGAAAAACCGTCGGAATGGGCCGCCCGCGCCCTCCATTTCACCCCGTCCAAGCTCCAAGCCGAAATCCTGAACTACCAGGGCGATCGCCTCATCCTCTGCTGCGCCCGCCAATGGGGTAAGTCGACCATCATCGCCGTCAAAGCGCTCCACGAAGCCGTCCACAACCCCGGCACGACGACCATCATCCTCAGCCGCACCAAGTCCCAGGCCGACGTGATCCTGCAGCGCATCCGCGCCAATGCCGCCGCGCTCGATCTCCCCCTCAAGCGCCACCACGGCCGCGAACATTCCATCGCCTTCCCCAACGGCTCGGCCATCTTCGCCATCGCCCACAACGCCGAAACCGCCGTCGGCTACACGGCCAACACGCTCATCGTCGACGAAGCCGCCGTCGTCAGCGACGAAACCTTCGCTGCCGTGCTGCCCTGCATCGCCCACACCAACGGCAAGCTCTGGATGCTCTCAACCCCCAACGGCCAAAAAGGAACGTTCTACACCATCTGGCACGACAAGGCCCTCAGCCATTGGCGCCGCGTCAAAGCCACCGTCGACGACCTCGACTACGCCAACAAAGAAATCGTCAACCTCCAACTGCGCCTGTACCCTGCCAAGGCCAAACAGGACTTCTTCTGTGAGTTCGTCCAGCCCGCCGGCAGACTAGTCTCCGCCGAGCTGTTCAAGAACTTCGTCGACCCAACGCGGACTACGCGCCGCTTGCCGGATCTCGACTGACACGCAACTGCCTTTGACGTTTGCCACCCGTTCTGCTATCCTAAATGACTGTAAGGATCGCAGGGAGATCGTCTGTCCATGAGCACAGTAGTTCCCTCTGGCAAAAATGTCCAGAGAAATTGGTTTGTAATCGACGCTGGTGATAAGGTCCTCGGCCGCATCGCCACCGAAGCCGCCCGCATTTTGATGGGCAAGCATAAGACCACGTACACGCCCTATCTCGACCAGGGTGACCACGTGATCGTCATCAACGCCGACAAGGTGAAGCTGACCGGAAAGAAGGAAGACCAGAAGCTGTATCGCTACCACTCGGGTTACCCGGGCGGCCTGCGCGAGGTCTCCGCCGGACGCATGCGCCAGACCCGGCCCATTAAGTTGGTCGAAGAGGCCATCTCCGGTATGCTGCCGCACACCAAACTCGGCAAGCAGATGTACCGGAAACTGAACGTTTACGCGGGTCCGCAACACCCGCACCAGGCGCAGCAGCCGCAGGCGCTCGCGCTCTAATAGAGAGGATTTCGAGAAGTGGCTGCACTGACACAATGGATGGCAACCGGCCGCCGCAAGACCGGCGTTGCCCGCGTGTTTCTCCGCAACGGTTCCGGCAACATCGTCGTGAACGGCCGGACCTACGACAAGTATTTCACCAACGAGAGCTCGCGGCTCATGGTCAAGCAGGCCTTTCAGGCCACCGAGACCTCCGACAAGTTTGACGTTCTCGTTACCACCCGCGGCGGCGGCATGACCGGTCAGGCCGGCGCCATCCGTCTCGGCATCGCCCGCGCCCTCTGCGCGTTCAATCTTGAACTGCGCGGAAAGCTGAAGAGCTTGGGCTACCTGACTCGCGATCCTCGCGAGCACGAGCGCAAGAAGTACGGCCAGAAGGGCGCACGTAAGCGGTTCCAGTTCTCCAAGCGCTAACCGCAACTACAACCCGGCTTTTCCCACATCTTTCGCCGGCAGGACAAATCTCGTTTGGATGGTCCTGCCGGTTCGTGTGTAAAGGCCACGAACCACAGGAGGCACATTGCCCGCAATCTCAATGAAGGAATTGCTCGAAGCCGGCGTCCACTTCGGGCACCAGACCAAGCGCTGGAATCCAAAGATGAAAGAATACATCTTTGGCGAACGCAACGGTATCTACATCGTCGATCTCCAGAAGACCTTGAAACTGTTCAAGGAAGCCATGGCCTTCGTCGCCGAAGCCGCATCGCAGGGCAAGAACGTCCTGTTCGTCGGCACCAAGCGCCAAGCGCAGGAAGCGATCGCCGAAGAGGCAACGCGCTGCCAGATGTTCTACGTGAACAATCGCTGGCTAGGCGGCCTCCTAACGAACTACTCCACCGTGAAGAAGTCGATCGAGCGCCTGAAGCTGCTCGAAGACATGCACGAGACCGGCAACTACGGCAACCGGACGAAGAAAGAAATCATCCAGTTGGAGCGCGAGCGCAAGCACCTGTCGCAGAACCTCTCCGGTATCCGCGATATGGGCCGCCTGCCCGACGTGCTCTTCGTCATCGACTCGAACAAGGAAGACATCGCCGTCAAGGAAGCGCGCCGGTTGAACATCCCGGTCGTCGCCGTAGTCGACACCAACTGCGATCCCGATCAGGTCGACCACGTAATCCCCGGTAACGACGACGCTCTCCGCGCCATCCGCCTGTTCACCAACAAGATCGCCGAAGCCTGTATCGAAGGCCGTCAGCAGGTCACCGAGTCCGAACTCGCCACGATGACATCCAACGCGGACGACAGCCTTGACATGGCCGACGCCGATCAGTACCTTGACCCGCAATTCAGCGCGCAACTGATGTCGGAAACGGCATCGGAGACCGTCGACGATCCGCTGGCCAACGTGCCCGCGAAGTACAAAGCGAACCTCGTCGACGAGTAGTCGCAACATCGGGGCGCTCGCCTTTCCTCCTGAAAGGCCCCCAGAGCGCCCATTTCCCTTCCTTTTTTCCATTCAACATAAGAGAGGTCATATGGCGGAAGTCTCCGCGGCATTGGTGAAACAACTGCGCGAACGCACGGGCGCGGGCATGATGGAGTGCAAGAAGGCGCTGGACTCGACCGGCGGCGACATTGAAAAGGCGATCGAAGAACTGCGCAAGCGCGGCATCGCATCGGCCGCGAAGAAAGCTTCGCGCTCGACAAAACAGGGTTCGATCACGGTCGCGTTGAACGCCGATCGCGGCGCGGGCTCTATCCTTGAATTCAACTGCGAGTCGGACTTCGTCGCGCGCACCGGCGACTTCCAAAACATGGTCGGCGAACTGACCCAGCAGGCGCTCGAAGCGCCGGCCGGAACAACGCGCGATCAGATGCTGGCCGCTCCGTTCCGCGGCAACACGGCCGAAACGGTCGAACAGGTCATCGCCGGCAAGATCGGAAAGATCGGCGAGAACATGCAACTCGCCCGCTTTGAGAAAGTGGAAGGCGGCGTCCTCGGCTCCTACATTCACCAGGGCGCGCAACTCGGCGTGTTGATTCAGGCGACCGGCGGTTCCGCCGCCGCCGCGGGTAACGAAGAAGTGCGGGAACTGCTGCGCGACGTCGCAATGCAGGTGGCCGCCGCCGATCCGCAGTTCATCCGCCGCGAGGACGTCACACCCGAAGCGATGGAGAAGGAACGCGAGATCCAGCGCGCGCGCGCCCGCAACGAAGGCAAGCCCGAAGCCGTGATCGAAAAGATGATCGCCGGCCGCATGGGCAAGTTCTTCGAAGAGGTCTGCCTGCTCGATCAGCCGTTCATTAAGGACAACGCCGTCACCGTTTCGCAGTTGATCGCCGCCAAGGCGAAATCGACCGGTGAGGCATTGACCATCGCCCGGTTCGTGCGCTACAAGGTTGGCGAAACGGCTTCGGCCGAAGCGCCCGCCGAAGGCTAAACCAACGTGGCCAAATACGGTCGAATCCTGCTCAAGCTCAGCGGCGAAGTGCTCGCCGGCGGAGGAGGTTTCGGCATCGATCAGGAATGTCTGCACCGGCTGGCGGCCGAGGTCGCCGAGGTCGCGAAGAAAAACGTTCAGATCGGACTGGTCGTGGGCGGCGGCAACTTTTTTCGTGGCGTCAGCGCCGCGGCCAAGAACATGGACCGCGTCGCCGCCGACCACATGGGCATGCTGGCTACCGTCATCAATGCCATCGCGCTGCAGGACGCCCTGGAACAACAAGGCGTTCCCACGCGTGTCATGACCGCTATCGCGATGCCGTCGGTCGTCGAACCCTACATTCGCCGCAGGGCCATTCGCCACCTGGAAAAAGGGCGCATCGTCATTTTCGGCGGCGGCACGTCGAACCCGTATTTTTCCACCGACACGGCGGCCACCCTGCGCGGCCTGGAGATCCACGCCGACGTTGTCGCGAAAGCGACCAGCGTGGACGGCGTGTATGATAAAGATCCGCGGAAACACACCGACGCCGTGCGCTATGAGAGCATAACGTTTCAGGAGGTGCTCGCACGGCAGCTAGGCGTGATGGATGCCTCCGCGGTGGCGATGTGCCGCGACAACCGCCTGCCGATCTGCGTGTTCAACTTGCGGCAGCCGGGCAATATCATGCGTATGGCGATGGGCGAGCCGGTCGGCACGCTGATCGTCGCGTAAGGAGAAAGGATCGATATGTCAAACTTCCGAAACATCAAGGACGTGGAAAACCACGCCAAGGGACGCATGGACAAGGTGCTGGCCGATATGCAGCACGACGTCGCCTCCGTCCGTACCGGGCGCGCGTCTATCAACCTGCTCGAGCCCGTGCAGGTCGACGCCTACGGTTCGAAGATGCCGATCAATCACGTGGCCACGCTGCACGTTCCGGAGCCGGCGATGATTACGGTCCAGCCGTTCGACAACTCGCAGATCGGCGCGATCGAAAAGGCGATCCGCAGCGCGGGTCTCGGCTTGAATCCGTCGAACGACGGCAAGCTGATTCGCATCCCGATTCCGGCCCTGAACGAAGAGCGCCGCAAGGAACTGGCCAAGAAGTTGCACGGGATGGCCGAAGATCACCGCGTCGCGCTGCGCAACGTTCGTCGCGACGCCAACGAAGCGGTGAAGAAGCTGCTCAAGGACAAACTCATCAGCGAAGACGACGACCGTCGCGCGCATGACGAAATCCAAAAAATGACCGACGCGAACATTGCTAAACTGGATGCCGCGATGAAGGCCAAAGAGAAGGAGATTCTCGAGGTCAAGTAGTCACAAGATTCGAATGGCCGATCGAGCCCGCACTCGATCGGCCAATTTCGTGAATGGAAGCCGGGGAGATTTTGGCCCCGGCTTTTTTTCGTCGCCTCGGCCAATGACGACGCTACTGCTTGAGCAGGTGCTTCTGCACCTTGCCCAACGCCGTGCGCGGCAGTTTGTCGATGCGGACGAAGGCTCGCGGAATCTTGAACGACGCCAGATGCGCGCGGCAAGCGGCTTCGAGCGCGGCGGTGTCGCAGTCGCCGACGACAAACGCGATGGGCACTTCGCCTCGCCGCGGGTCGGGCGCGCCGGCGACGGCCACTTCGACGACGCCGGGTTGCTCGGCCAGAAACTCTTCGATTTCGCGCGGGTAGATATTGAATCCGCCCGAAATAATCAGATCGCTGCGCCGGCCTTGCAGTGTGTAATAGCCGTCGGCCGAACGCGTGGCGATATCACCGGTCCGAAACCAACCGTCGCGGTGCGCTTCGGCGGTGGCTTCCGGGCGCCGCCAGTAGCCGGCAAACAGATTCGGCCCCTTCATGTAGATCTCGCCGACAGCGCCCTCGGCGATATCGTTGCCGTCGAGATCGAGAATGCGTACCGAGACGCCAGGGAACGGAAATCCGACCGAACCCGCGCGGCGCTCGCCCGTGTAGGGGTTCGAAATATTCATGAGCGTCTCGCTCATCCCGTAGCGTTCAAGGATCGTGTGATCGTACAACACGCGGAAGTCTTCGAGCACCTGCGCCGGCAGCGGCGCCGATCCGGACACAAAAAGCCGCATCCGCGCGCCGATTCGCGCCGCGGTCTCGCGCGGCCAATCGAGCATGCGTACATACATTGTAGGTACGCCGAAGAAGACGGTCGGCTGAAACTCTTCCATCCACCGTGCGGCCTGTTCGTGCGCGAAGCGTTCGGTCAGGCGCATCAGACAACCGCTGACCAGCCAGGCGTGCAACCCGTTGCCAAGACCATGCACATGAAACAACGGCAGCGTCAGCAGCAATCGGTCGTCGCTTGAGAACGCCCAACAGGTCACGACGTTGACGGCGTTGGCAATGAAATTGTTATGCGTGAGGACGGCGCCTTTCGACGCGCCCGTTGTGCCGGAGGTGTAAACGATCGCCGCGGGTGCGTCGCCGTCGATCACGTCGCAACCAGGCTTCGGCTCGCACGCGGCGGCTTCTTGCAACAGATCCTCGACGAGCCATACGGCGGCGTTATCGGGAACCTGAGGCGAGAGGTCGGCGCTGGTGATCAGAGCCTTCGGTTCCGCGTCGCCGGCGATGTGGCGGATCTCGCGATCGCGGTACAACACATTGACCGGAACGAAGATAACGCCAAGCCGCGTACAGGCGAGAAACAGATCGATGTAGGCGATGCTATTGGCGAGCAAGACCGCGACGCGGTCGCCCTTCGCAAGCCCTTTCGACAGAAGCAGCGTAGCCACGCGCGCGGCGCGTTCGTCCACCTCGCCGAATGTGTAGGTGCGGCCGTCCCATTCGAGCGCCGGCTTGTCGCGCCGTGTTTGAAACGAGAGATCGAACAGGCCCGGAAGAGTCACGGCTTAAGCGGAGGCCGCGCTGCCCTTGGCCAAGAAGCGCGCGATGTAACCGGTGTCGATTTCGCCGCTTTGGAACTCGGCGTCGTTGAGAATCCGCTGATGCAGCGGAATCGACGTATGAATGCCTTCGACGACGAACATGTCGAGCGCGCGCAGGGCGCGATCGATCGCCTCGCCGCGGTCCTTGCCGGAAGTGATGAGCTTGGCGACCAGCGAGTCGTAGTAGGGCGGAATCACACAGTCGGTGTAGGCCCACGTGTCAACGCGCACGCCGGGACCGCCGGGCAGATTCAGACCGGTGATTTTGCCGGGGCTGGGCGCGAAGGTGACCGGGTTTTCGGCATTGATGCGGCACTCGATAGCATGGCCGCGAATGGTCACGGGCTCGGTGAGAATATCGCTCAGCTTCTCACCCGCCGCGATGCGGATCTGCGCCTTCACGATATCGATGCCGGTGACGGTTTCGGTGACCGGATGCTCCACCTGCACGCGCGCGTTGACCTCGATGAAATAGAGGCTGCCGTCTTCGTCCATCAGGAATTCAACGGTGCCGGCGTTAGTGTAACCGACGGCCTTCATCGCCTTCTTCAGCGAGTCGCTGATCTCCTTGCGCAGCTCGGGCGTGACGCGCGGGCTCGGGGCTTCTTCGATCAGTTTCTGGTGCCGGCGTTGGATGGAGCACTCGCGCTCGCCCAGCACTTCGACGTTGCCGTAGTTGTCGGCAAGGACCTGAAACTCGATGTGCCGGGGCTTGCGAATGTACTTCTCCATGTACATGTCAGGGCACGAAAACGCGGCGCCGGCTTCGGCCTGCGCTTGCGCCAACAGGTTGGGAAGTTCTTCGGGCTCATTGACGACGCGCATGCCGCGTCCGCCGCCGCCGGCGCTGGCCTTGAGGATGACCGGATAACCGACTTCCCTGGCCATTTCGAGCGCCTCTTCGGCCGAGGCGATAATGCCCTTCGAACCGGGCAGAATCGGAATCCCCGCCTTCTGCATCGCGGTTCGCGCGTGCTGCTTGAAGCCCATCGCTTCGATGACGGGAGGCTTGGGACCGATGAAGGTAATACCGCTCGCTTCGCAGACTTCGGCGAAACTGGAGTTCTCGCTCAGGAAACCGTAGCCGGGATGAATGGCTTCGACGTTGGTGATCTCGGCGGCGCTGATGACACTCGGGATGTCGAGATAGCTCCGCGCGCTCTTGGCCGGCCCGATGCAAATCGCTTCGTCGGCGAAGCGGACATGCAGCGAGTGGCGATCGGCCTCCGAGTACACGGCGACGGTGCGGATGCCGAGTTCCTTGCAGGCGCAGACAACGCGGAGCGCGATCTCGCCGCGGTTGGCGATGAGGATCTTCTTGAACATCTTAGTTCGGGCGGACCGAGAACAACGCCGCGCCGTACTCGACAGGCTGACCGCTGTCGACGTGGCGCGCGACGATGGTTCCGGAGACTTCACATTCGATTTCGTTCATGAGCTTCATCGACTCGATTATGCAAAGCACCTGGCCGGGCTTCACGCGGTCGCCGACATTCACAAAGGCGGGCGCGCCAGGCGATGGCGACTCATAGAACGTGCCCACGATGGGCGACTTCACGGCGACGGAATTGGAGTCTTCCGCTGGCGCGGCCGGAGCCGTAGCGACGGGTTGCGCGACGGGAGCGGCGGCGACCGGCGCCGGCGCCGCGGCGGCGATGACGACCTCCTGCTGCACGGACCCTCGCACAACGCGAACGCGATTGTCGCCGCGCTGCACTTCGAGTTCGGAGATGCCGGAATCGACGGCGGCCTGGATGATCTCTTTGATTTCTGAAATGTTCATTCGAGGTTAGAGGATGGTGAGTTGTTTGGGAGTTGGGGTCAGGATCTCAACGCCGGTTGGCGTCACAAGGACGGTGTCTTCAATGCGCACTCCGCCGTGCCCCCGCAGGTATGCGCCGGGCTCGATGGTGATGGCCATTCCCGCGGCCAACTTTGTCTTGTCGCCTTTACCAATACGCGGCGTTTCGTGGATCTCCAGGCCAAGCCCGTGTCCGGTGCTGTGAACGAAGGCCTTGGCCAAGCCATGTTTTTCCAGGGTTCCGCGCGCGGCTTTATCGATACTCCCGGCCTTCACGCCGGGCCGCACCGCATCGATCGCGGCAAGCTGCGCTTCGAGCACCGCTCGATACAACTGGCGGGTCTTGACGGCGGGAGCGCCGAGGTGGAGGCAGCGAGTCATGTCGCTGGCATAACCGCCTCGAAATGAGCCCATATCTATCAATAGTAGCCCATTGCGGTCGATCTTCGCCGCGCCGGGGCGGGCATGCGGAAGCGCGGAGTTGGCTTTGAAGGCGACGATCGTTTCAAACGCCGGCTTCTCGGCGCCGAGTAGTCGCATTTGATAATCGATCTCGGCCGCGAGGTCGAGTTCGCTCATGCCGGATCGGAATCGGCCGATGGCGGCCGTGAAGGCTTGCGAGTTTGTATCGACCGACGCGCAGATCGCGGCGATTTCGTCCTCCGACTTGACTAGGCGCAGCGATTCGACGAGGCCTTTGGATGGCTCGAGCGGGGCGGCTTTGGCGAAGTGTTCCCACGAGGCGTAACCGATAGTCCCGCTCTCGAATCCGACCTTACGCAGGCCTTTCAGCTTCTTGACGACTGTGAGTTCGAGCGGCCCCTTGACGGTGCGCGCCTGGATGCCGCTGCCGGCGGTTTCGGCCACCGACTGCAGGGTATAGCGCGGATCGGTAAACAGGACCGCTTTGCGCCGTGTGATCAGCACGATGGCGTTGCTGCCGGTGAATCCGGTCAAGTAGCGGATGTTGGGCAGCGAGGTGACCAGCAGGCCATCGAGATCGCCCAACCGCTCGCGGACGGTGGCGATGCGGCTACGCGTTGACATCGATGAGCAGTTTGCCGGTGGTCCGGCGCGAGGCGAGATCTTCATGCGACGCTCCCGCTTCGGCCAGCGAATAGGTCTTGTGAATGTGCAGCGAGAGTTCGCCGGAAGCGAGGCCGCCGAGGACATCGCCGGCGCGCCACAGCAGTTCCTGACGAGTCGCACAGTGATGAGCGAGCGTCGGGCGTGTGAGAAAGAGCGAGCCTTTCTGATTGAGCAGGAGCGGCTCGATGGCCGGCACCGGGCCCGATGCATTGCCGTAGGTCACCATCATGCCGCGCGGGCGCAAGCAGTTGAGCGAGCCTTCGAAGGTCGCCGCGCCGACCGAGTCGTAGACGACATCGACGCCCTTGCCTTCGGTGAGCTTCCGCGTTTCGGCCACCCAGTCCTGCGAGTTATAGAGGATCACTTCGTCGGCGCCGGCATCGCGCGCCAGTTCGGCCTTCGACTCCGAGCCGACGGTCGCTATCACGCGCGCGCCGCGCTTCTTGGCTAGCTGGACAACCATCTGCCCCGCCCCGCCGGCGGCGGCGTGCACAAGGCACGATTGCCCCTGTTGGAGCGGAAACGTCGAATGGGTCAGATAGTGCGCGGTCATGCCTTGCAACATTACCGCCGCGGCGCGATCGAGCGTCAACTTTTCCGGCACCTTCACCAACTGCCAGGCGGGCACGACGGCGTACTGCGCGTAGGAGCCACGCTGCATGGCATAGGCGACGCGATCGTCCGGCGCGACTTCGGTGACGCCTTCGCCAATCGCTTCGACGACACCCGAGGCTTCCATGCCGGGCGTAAATGGGAGATCGGCCTTGTAGAGTCCGATTCGGAAGTAGATATCGATGAAGTTGACGCCAGAGACGCTGACACGGACCAGCGCCTGGCCGGGTCCGGGCATCGGAACCGGAACGTCTTCGAGGAGGAGTTTTTCGGGTCCGCCGGTTTCGCGGACGAGGATCGCTTTCATGCTCTTGCCTTTCGTTTTGCGTGCACAATGCCGGCGAAAGCCAGCAGGTAAATCAGACTGACTGGAAACAGTAGGATACGCCCAATCGTCATCACCGCGCCGGCGCCGGCGAGTCCCATGCGGAACAACGCGAAGTGAACCAGGGTACCGAAATTGGCGCGGTCGAACCAGAAGTAGTCGCCGTTTTCATTGAGGATGAAGAGCTTGCCCGGCAGGCGCAGGGCGAGCATCCACTTCCATTTGGTCATGATCGGCTCGTCGGAACAGATGATGCCGGTAATTGAGTGACCGCGGGCTTTCAGGTCGCGGACGACTTGCTCGCGGCTGTTGTACTCGGTGATGCGGAAGACCTTGCCGCGATCGGCGAGGAAGGCCTTCGGCGTGCCGGCGTAACAAGTGACAAGATCGACTTGCATCGACTCGCCGTAAATCTCGTAGAGGCCCGGCAACAGGTCTTCGAGCAGTTGCCGCGAACCGCTTTCGATCAGCACCACGCGGTCAAACGGCGGAATTCGGTTGGAGAGAAAGAAACGCATCGGCGCGCGGGTACGCCTACTATAGTAATGCTATGAGAGTTTTTGCCGTAGTCATTCCATTCGTACTGATCGCCGGCGCACAGCCGCCGTCCGAGAAGGCGCGGGCCTACGTCAAGGAGATGGGCAAAGGGGAAGGGACGCTCAAGGCGGGCGACGTGGCTCCGGACTTCGCGCTGCGGAAGTCGAAGTCGGAAGAATCGGTCACGTTGTCGGCGCTGCGCGGCGTGCGCCCGGTGGCGCTGATGTTCGGGAGCTATACTTGACCGCCGTTCCGGTCCCAGGTTGGGGCCTTGAACGAGATGGCCGAGAGGTATAAGGGCCAGGTCGAGTTTCTGCTGGTCTATGTGCGCGAGGCGCATCCGACCGATGGCTGGCAGGTGCCGCGGAACGAGAAGGAAAACGTGCCGCTGGAGAGCGCCAAAACCTACGAACAGAAAGAAGAACATGCGACCTCGTGCGCTCGGAATCTCGGCATCACGTTCACGACGCTGGTGGATGGAATGGACAACGCGACGGAAAAGGCGTACACGGCGTGGCCGGACCGCTTCTACATCGTCGACAAAGAAGGGAAGATAGTCGTAAAGGGCCGGCCCGGGCCGGCGGGATTCAAATCCGACGAAATTGAGGCAGGTATTAAGAAAGTCCTGTGAACCGCACGGAGATCCTTACCCGGTTGCGTGCAAGGATTGTCGCCTTCGCGGCATCTCGTATGATGAAGGGCGCCGGTGGCGCGGCGACGGCCGAGGATGTCGCGCAGGATACGCTGCTGGTGCTCGAGGAGAAGTACGCGGCCGTGGAGGCCTTGGAGGAACTGGTGCCGTTGGCGCTGCAAATCGCACGGTTCAAAGTCATGGCGCTGCATACCAAATCGCTGCGCCGCGGCGAGGGCGCGTCGGTGCCAGTGGACGACCTTCCGCTGGCCGATCCGGCCGATGACGCCGAAGCGATGCTGGAACGGCGCGAGCGATTGGACCGGCTGGAGACGGCGCTGCTGGCGCTGGGCGATCGCTGCCGCGAACTGTTCCGGTTAAAATTGCAGGGGCTGCGGTTTCCGGAGATTCAGCAACGAATGGGCGCGGAATCGATCAACACGGTGTACACGTGGGATCTGAGATGCCGCAAGCAACTGATCGAGAGAATGGGAGGCCGCCGATGAATCGCGAACACATCGAGCGGCTGCTGGCGCTATACGCCACCGATTCGCTCACCGATACCGAGCGCAAGGAGTTGTACGCGGCGGCGCTGGAGGATCAGGCGCTGTTCGATCGGATGGCCGAAGAGGATTCGATCCGGGAGTTGGTGGCGATGCCGGGCGCAAAGGCGCGCCTGATTGCATCGCTCGACGAGGAGAAACCGGTGGCTGCGCCGGCGCCGCCGATCCGGTGGTTCGCGTGGGCGTCGGGTTTGGCGTTGGTGTTTGTTTCGGGAGCGATCAGTTATCTCTGGCTGGAGCGGCCTTCGACGCCACAGGAGACCGCGTCGGTGCGGGAGACGCCGAAACCGTTCACGGCGCATCCAGCCGTTGTGAAGGAACCGGCGCCGGTGGTTGTCGATGCGCCTCCGGCGGTCGGAATGCGGCGGCAAGACACACCGCTGCCCGCGCCGATAGTGACGCCGCTGCCGTCGACGCCACCGCCACCACCCCCGGCACCCCAGCCGCCTGCGGCACCGTCGCCCCAGCCGCCTCCGGCCGACTCGCGAGAGCGCCGCGCGGCAAACGAGGCGCCGGCCGGGGGAAAGATGCGCGAGATCGCGACAGTGACCGGCGAGGCGGACTTGGCGTCGAAGGCGAAGGTCGCCGAGCAGGTTGTCACCTCGGTAGACGTCGCGAAGGCGACCAGCGGTTTTCGAGCGGCCGCACCGGCGGCGGCTCGGCCCGTGAAGAAGGAAGCGCAATCGCAACTGTCGGCATGGAGTCGCACGGGCGACGGCGTGTGGACTCGCATTCCGGCGGATTTTGCGATCGGGCGCGATTCGACCGTGGCGGTTCGTTACACGCCTTCGGTGAATGGGCTCTATTCGCTGACCAATGCAGCGGGTTCTTCGCTCATGAGTCTGAGCGGCCGGGCAGGCGTCGAGCTCGAGTTCGTTCTGCCACAGCCGGCGCTGTCGAACGCACAAGGCGACGCGCTGCAGTTGACCATTACTCCCGCCAGGCTTGGAGCCATCGGCGGCGCGCCTGGCAGAGCGATGCGCGATGAAGAAAAGCGCCAGACTCAGCCGGGCGAGACGATTACGATCCGGTTGAAGTAGCCTACGGCTGCAACGACCCGATATACGCGGCCAGCGCCACCATGTCGGCGTTCGTCATGTACTTCACGATTTCTTTCATGTCGGCGCTTTTGCCGCCATTCCGCATACCCGCTTTGAAGTCATAAAGCTGTCGAACGATTGCGGTCGGGGAAAGGCCAGCGAGGCTCGGAACGTCGTCCTTGCCTTTGTGTCCCGGCCCGTGGCAGGTGGCGCAGCTCGGTGGCTCGCTGCCATTCGGCCAAGTCTCGGCCAGACGTTTGCCCAAAGCCAGGCTGCCTTCCGGAACATAGGCGATGTAGGGAGTAGAAGGATCGCGCAGCTCGAACTGTTCGAAGTCCTCAGGGCCTTCGAGGATCCTTTGGCCGAGCGGTTCGGTCCCGGCCTGTTTGTCGAACTTGAATAACCAACCGGCGATTGTGGATTTGGGAACGGTGGAGGTCTCGACAATACGCACGAACGAACGCGGCGTGAGTTGGGCGAAGTACTGGGCGGCGTCCATGATCTCGGCGTCTTGGATGGCTTTCGCCGTGAGACCCATGTTGATGGTCGGCGCGCGGCCGGCGACGTGCGACTTGCGTGACCCGTCGCGGAACGCGTTCATCTGGGCGACGAAATAGGGGACGCGCAATCCCGCCAGCCGCGCGTTTTCGGGGCGTCCGTTACCGGTGGGCAGGTGGCAATAGCCGCACGCACGGACCTCAGGCTTGCGACCATGCGCGACAACTTCCGGCATCGCGGGATGATCGTCCGGACGCCAGTCCGGCGGAGCGAACAGGTCGGTAATCTGGGCACGCATGTAGGTGCGCGTGCTGCCGGCAACTTGAAATGGGCCTGGACTGAGGGGCGGCGGCGTTTGGCCTGGAGGCAGCGTGGGATTGGTTGGGTAGGCCCACTCGGGCACGGGTTCGAGAACGGATTTTTTGCAGCCGATCAGGAGCAGGGTGAAAACGAAGAGCGATCGAAGGGAACGAATCACGATGAGGTATATGCTATCAGGGTCAGCGGCTGATTCCGCATAACCGTGAACGGATTGAACCGCGGCGGCCCGGGCATCGCGCGACACTTAACCGCGGAGTTTGGCGACGAGATCGGTCTTACCGTGGACATCGGTCAGGCGGAAGTCGCGGCCTTGGAAACGGTAGGTCAGTTTGGTGTGATCGAGGCCAAGCAGGTGGAGCATCGATGCGTGGAGGTCGTGGACGTGGACCGGATATTCGATCGCACGGAGGCCGATCTCATCGGTACGGCCGATGACCTGGCCGCCTTTGATTCCGCCGCCGGCCATCCAGATGCTGAAGCCGTAGGGATTGTGATCGCGGCCTTCGGGATCGCCACCGCCGTTCATGCCGCCATCGCTGGTCGGCGTGCGGCCGAACTCGCCGCCCCACACCACCAACGTTGTATCGAGAAGGCCGCGCGCGGCGAGATCCTGCAACAACGCCGCAACAGGCTGATCGGTCTTGGCGGCTTGTGTGACGTGGTTCTTGTCGCACTGTTTATGGCCGTCCCAGTCGCCTTCGCCGGTCGTACCGCCGGACCAAACCTGCACATACCGCACACCGCGTTCGACAAGCCGGCGGGCCATCAGACACTTGCCGGCAAAATCGGCGGTGGTCGTGTTGTCCATGCCGTAGAGCTTCTTCGTTGCGCCGGTCTCCTTGGAGAGATCGCCGAGTTCGGGCGCGGCCATCTGCATGCGGAAGGCGAGTTCGTAGGACGAGATGCGGGCATCAAGGGCCGACTCATCTTCGCGAGTTTTTTGATGCCGCTCGTTGAACCACTTGAGTTCGTCGAGCATCTCGCGCTGGCGCCCGCCGGCCATGTTGTCGGGCGGCTGGAGATTTAAGATCGGCGACGCGCCGTCACGGAAAGTGGTGCCCTGATACCGCGCGGGGAGGAATCCGGAACCGTAGGCGACCGGGCCACACTTGATGCCTCCGTCGAGAAGCACAACGAACGCGGGAAGATTCTGCGATTCGCTGCCGAGACCGTATGTCACCCACGAACCGACCGAAGGCCGGCCGAGGCGCGCCGAGCCGTTGTTGAACAGGTTCAACGCGGCGGTGTGCGTGAAGCCGTCGTGGTACATCGAGCGAATAAGCGCGATCTTGTCGACTTGTCTGGCCAGGTGCGGGAACGTGTCGGCGACTTCGATTCCAGACTGGCCGTACTTCTGAAACTTGCGGCGCGAGGCGATGACGACGGACTCGTTGAATTTGGAAAACTGCAACTGCACGTGCCCGAAACTCTCCGGCACATGTTTGCCGTGGAGCTTGGCGAGTTCTGGCTTGGGATCGAAGGTATCGAGATGCGACGGCCCGCCGTGCATGAAGAGAAAGATGACGTTCTTCGCCGACGGGGCGAAATGCGGCGCGGGCGCGGACATGGCATTGGCGGCAACCCAGCCGAAGCCGAGGCCGGCGCGTTCGAGGAACTGGCGGCGATTGGTCATCATAGACGGCGCGCTTCTATTAGATAACAAAGCAGCGGCGGCGTCTACCCCGCGCCGCCGCTGATGGCGCAGATGATTTGCAGTTCATCGTCTTCGCCGACCGGCGTTACCAACTCCGCGGCGTCGGCATTTACGTAGAGCCGGATGTGCTGACGGGGCTTGTCCTGTTCGTCGATCATGCGGAAGCGCATGCCGGGGAACTGACGGTCGAGATCACGCAGGAGTTCGTCAACGGTTGTGCCGGAGGCATCCACTTCGCTCTTGTTTTTCGTGTACGAGCGCAGCGGTCCCGGCACATGTGCTTTCATTCGGTACACTCCACCGCATGCACGCGCGGCAGATGGGAGGCGATTTGCTTCCAGCTTTCGCCTTCATCGCGGCTGGCCCAGACTTCGCCGCCCGTGGTGCCATAGTAGAGGCCGACCGGCTTGCCGGCGTCGCCGGTGAAGGCCTGGCGATAGACCGTGAACCAGCCTTGTCCGGCGGGCAGGCCTTTGTCCTGGCGCGTCCATTTCTTGCCGGCGGTGGTGGTTTTGTAGACGGCGGGCTTGCCGCCGGGACTGGTGCGCGGCCACACTTGCGTCCCGTCCATCGGGAGGACCCAGCAGGTGTCGATGTCGCGTGGATGCAGCACTACGCCGAAGCCGATGTCGCCAATCTTTTTCGGCATGTTGTCGCCGATGCGCGTCCAGCGCGTGGCGGGGCGATCGATGCGATAGAGGCCGCAGTGGTTCTGTTGATAGATGCGGTCGGAGTTCAGCGGATGAATGCGGACGCAGTGGGGATCGTGACCGTACTCGGCATCGGGCGAGGGAAGAAAGTCGGCGGCGACGCCCTAGTTCAGCGGGGCCCACGACGCACCGGCATCAAGCGATTCAAAGATGCCGCCGGCCGACATTCCGATATACATGTGATTGGCGTCGCGAGGATCGATGTTGATCGAGTGGAGGCGCGCGCCGTCGGGCGGGCCTTGTTCGCCGTCGCCGCACCATTTCGGGCGCATGGGATGGTTGTTGAAGCCTTCGACCTCCTGCCAGGTGTCGCCGTGATCCTCACTGCGGAACAGGCCTTGCGGCGACGTCCCCGCGTACCAAACGCCGGGCTGCGACGCGTGGCCGGGTTGCAGCCAGAACGTGTGCTCGACGACGCGTCCGCCGGTTTCCTTTTTCGGGAAGGCGGGCGGTTTCGAAACTTCCTTGAACGCCTTGCCGGCGTTAACCGAGCGGTAGATGGTGTGTCCGAGATGGCCCGCGCTGCCGGCGACAAGAATGCGCTTGGGATCGCGCGGGTCCTGCACACAGTGGTAGATAACATTGCCGAACAAAACCGGGCCGGACAGTTCCCACTTCCGGCGGTCTTTCGTGGTGAAAGTGAAAGCGCCCTTCTTTGTCGCGACCAGGAGTTTCATGATGGCTTACCGGATGTTGATTGTTACGCTCTCCGGACTGATTTGGTTACCGATCCGGAGTTGCAGCCGTTTGTCGCCGTTGCTGAGCAGCGGAACGACAAAGTTGACTTGCAGCACCCCGGCGACGAGACCGGGCGCGCCACCGGCATGAACGGGGCGCACTTCCTGGCCGTCGATCAGAACGGTGACAGGCGTTTTCGGCCGCGGCAGCGGGGCGACGGTTGGTTTGCCGTCGACGCCGGCGGGATCGGTGGCGCCTTCGCCGGTCGCAAAGAGGATGAGCGTTTCGCCGATGACCGCGCCGCTGCCCGCGCGGACGAGTTCGCCGTTCGGCCGGATGACGGCGCCGGCGCCGCTGCCGCTGGAGTTCTGCGTGAAGATTCCGGGCGCGGAGGCGGCGACGGGGATTTCGATAGGATCGGAGAGCCGGCCTTCGAACTCGACCTGTACGGGGACGGCGCGCTTACCCTCGACATCGTACGGTACGACGACACTGATTTGCTGTGTGCTCGAAACGATCATTGCGCCGGGTGTGCCGTCGAACAGCACGCGCGTGCCGGCGAGGCGTGTGGAGACGAAACCGCGCCCGTCAAGTTGTAGCGTTGTTGGCGTGGATCCCATGTTCTGGCCGAAGATGGTGATCAACTCACCGGGAGCGATGCCGCCTTCGTTGCGCGCCGGCCTGAAGCTGGCGGCGTTG
>VFZW01000074.1 GCA_016871055.1 Acidobacteriota bacterium | reverse complement strand
GCGCGGGTTGCGTCGCGCTCCCGCCAGTCACCCGCCGGGTGATTGGCGCGGCTCCGTTACGTACAGCGCCAGCAGGCGTGCGGCGGTGTTTGGCCCGCGTCAACTGCCGGATTTAGGTTCAATGACTGCCACCCCGCTTCCGCGTTCAGTCTATTGGCCATGTTCGTACCGTACGAAAAACCCGCGCGGCCGTCAAGGACGCGACCGCTACTTCAACCCCGCCATCATTTCGCGCCGCAGCACTTCGTTGATGTAAGTCTGGTATTTCGAGTGCTTTCCACGGAGCCACGAAAGTACGTCGGCGTCGACCCGGATGCTAATCTGCTTCTTGATCGGCCGGTAGAATTTGCCGACTTCGCCCGATCCCATCGGATAGTCCAGAGGCGGGATGTCGGAGAGGTCGACATCTTCGTCAGTCATTTTCGCAAGGCGGCGCAGCAACCGCTTGTCATTTTCGCTGAGCGGCCTCATAGAGAGCTCTTTCGCGCTGTATCGCACGACGCGCGGAAATGATTCGAGTGATTTCCTGGCCATCTTTTTCCCTGGTTGTATGAACGACGACGACTATGGTTGTTTCTTCCGTCCGCCCGATCAAATGCCAGCGGTCTTCGCCATCAACCTCGCGGTCCCAGAAAGAGACAGCGTATTGGTCATCGAATGCCGTCTTGGCGACCTCGAACGAAATCGAATGTCTTCCCTGGTTGATCCGGTTTTTCGTCTCCTCCCAAGAGAAAAACATGTCTATACATTACTGTATCACACTGCCCCATCCAACGCCTGCTCAAAATCCGCCAGCAGATCCCGCCAATCCTCAATGCCCACCGACACGCGGACCAAGCCGTCGACCACTCCCGACACCTGCAACTCTTCCGCGCTGACAGCCGAATGCGTCGTCGAGCGCGGATGACAGACCAGCGTCTCTACGCCCCCTAGCGACACCGCGTTTCGGCCTACTTTCAGCCGCCGCAGAAACTCGAACGCAGACTTCTTGCCACCATGCAGATCGAGGCTGAAGAGCCCGCCCGGATAGTCGCATTGCGCCAGCCGGATGCGGATCTGTTCGGGGTCTTCAAATAACGTTGGGTAATAGACCTTGCGCACGGCCGGGTGGCTGACCAGCTTCTCGGCGATGCGCTGCGCGTTCTTCGACTGGCGGTTCATGCGCAGCCGGACCGTCGGCAGGCGGGAGTCGAGAATCCAGCATTCGTCGGGCGCGAGGATATTGCCGAACAGGCCGCGGCGCGCGCGGATCGGCCGCATCACTTCCGGGTCGCGCGTGATGGCGACGCCAGCCAGAATGTCGGAAAAACCGCCGAGATATTTGGTCGCGCTGTAGAGCGCGACATCGGCGCCAAGCGCGAGCGGGTGCTGAAACGCGGGGCCGAGAAACGTGTTGTCGACCATGACGAGTGGCCGACGCGCACACTTATCGGCCGCGGCGACCGCGCGCGCGATGTCGGTCATTGTCAAAGTCGGATTGGCAGGCGTTTCGACAAGCACTACTCGGCAATTCGGCGTGTCGACGATGGCGCGGTCGATGGCGTCCGAATCCCCGCCGCGCACCGGCACTCCGGTGATTCCCCACATGGAAAGAAAACCCTGGATAAGCGACTGCGTACCGCCGTAGAGCGGCACCGTGTAGACGACGGCGTCGCCCGGTTTCATGTGCGCCATCAGCGCCGTCATGATGGCGGCCATACCGGAGTTAAAAACCGCCGCGGCCACCGCGGCCTTTTCAAGCGGCAGGATTTGCGCTTCGACAATCTCGGCGTTGGGATGATTGAAGCGCGAGTAGATGAGGTCGGCGGTTTCGCCTTCACCCAGCTTCTCGCGCCCGCCGAGTATTGCGAATGCGCGTTCGGCGGCCTCAGGCGTGGGGAAGACATAGGTGCTCGAACGAAAGACCGCCGGCCGCGCCGAGCCGACCGAAAGAGCGGGGTCGAACCCGGCGGTCAGCACGGCGGTCGAGGGATGGGGCTTGCGATCGGAGTGGCTCATCAACTCCAAGCTTAGCCGGATTCGGCTGCGCGTTATTCCTCACGCGGCGGCGGGCGAGATACAGTCCGGCGTTGGTGTTGCATCGCCGCTGACAAGGTCATAATGCGTCTGCAGAGTTCCGGAAAAAGCCCCGCCAAGCCGCAAGATCAGGTTCTCGCCCAGGTTCGCCGGCGCGGAATCCGTCGTGAACGTCAAGGTTCCCATCGCGAATCCACCCTCGAAGGGTGTGACCGGGTTCACCACCTGCGCTAATAGCGTGGCCGTCGCGAACGTCGTGAACGACGCGCTTGAGTAAAGCCGAATATCGCTGCCGCAAACGGCACGTTTAACCGGTCTCCGATCATTACGTTGATCGTGTAGGTCGTGTTGGGCGCGACCAAATCGCTCAATACCTGATGGGCTCCCACCGTTGAGTTCACATACAGGGTCCGTGTGCCGTCCGGCGGTCCGGATGTGAAATCGAAACCGCAGTCCACAAACACGCCGCACGATCCGCAAGTCCCCTGCCACGCCGTTCCAAACTGCCCGCCCCCATCCTCAATACTCGGATTCAATATATTCAGTGGGGCCGCGTGCAGTCCAATACCAGCCGCGGCCAATAAAAGTAATCGCATGAGTGAATCTCTCCTTCACCCTGCGATTGCGCACGCCGCCGGAACCCCGGGTCAACTATTTCAGCTTGATTCGATACAGCGAGGTCTGCGCCGTCATCCACAAAGTGGCGCCATCGTCGGCGAACGCACAATTCGCGGGCGCCTCGTTGGGCTTGATCGTTCCAAGATGTTTGCCGTCTTCGTTAAAGATCCAAACGCCGCCCGGCCCCGTCGCCCACACGTTCCCCTTCGCATCGACCTTCATGCCATCCGGCAAGCCCTCTTCGGTGTTCGACGTCACGTCGGCGAAGACGCGGCCCGGACCGATCGTCCCATCTTCGTACACCGAGAACTTCATCCACACCTTTCGCGCGGCATCCGAGTTGGCGACATACAGCCACCGTTCGTCGGGCGACAAGGCGATGCCGTTCGGCCGCGACATCTCTTTGTTCAGCAGCGTCAGCTTCCCGCCGAGCAACCGGTAGATCCCGTTGAACGGCAGCTCCTTCTTCGGATCTTCGTCCTGCTTCAACAAGCCATACGGCGGATCGGTGAAGTACAACGCGCCGCCGGAATGAAACACCATATCGTTCGGGCTATTCAGGCGTTTGCCCTCGAAGCGATCGACCAGCGTCGTGATCACACCCGCTTGATTGCGGCGCGCGATCCGCCTGTTCCCATGCTGCGCAATCAAGACATTGCAGCTCTTGTCGATAATCATTCCGTTCGGCCCGACATGCGCGCCCTCGGGTGCATCGGTCCCATCGTATCCCGCCGGGCGCAGGATCTCGGTGATCGCGTTGTCGGGGGGCGACCACTGCCGCGTCACATTCCCTGCCACGTCGCTGAACCAGATGTTGCCCGTTTCCTTGAACCAAATCGGCCCCTCGATAAACCCGAACCCGCCTGCGATCTTTTCGATCTTCGCGCCGGCCGGCACCGGCATTCCATCGAGCCGCAAGATCGTACCGTCCCCGGCCGGCTCGGCGACAGGGCCCTCGGGCGCTTTCGTGGTCACGGGCTGTTCAACCGGCTTGGTCGAGCAGGAAACCAACAGGCAGAACAGGAAAACGTATTTGGTCATTTTTGTTTGGACGCCGCTATTGCGGTCTCCGTCAGTATCTTCAGAAAGGACGCGTCATCCCGCCGCACTGTTTCGCGCGTCAAGTCCAACTTTCGAAAGTCGTACGTCAATAGCTCTGTGAACGAACCCGCCTCGATCCCATACGCCGCGTTCAACGCGCCGATGTTGTACCCATACAGGTCCTTCAGAAATTGCACATACTGCTGCCGCGCCGGCGCCTCTTCCCGCATCGCGCGCACCGCAATCACCCACTCGCGCGCCGGCGCCGGACGAAACACAACTTCGTTCGAGGCGCCATCCCGGCGCACTCTCGAAACAAATCCAGGATCGAATGGATCAGGCCACGGCGCCAGCGCGATCACCACCAGCGCCGCGGCAAACATCAGCCGGCAACCTCAATGTCCCAACCCCAGCCCGGCCGGTCGTGCGGCTTCATGTAGATGCCTTCCGGCCCGCGAGAGATGTTGTAGATCTCCTCGAACATCTGGTAGACCTCCTTCGGCCCGCCCGGCGCCGGCAGGAACAACTCGGCCCACGGTGCGTTGACGTTGGCGATCGACCAGTGCGTTGAACCGTTCAATCCGCCGCCGTGCGGAATTACCGGAATGTCGTAGGCCGCCGCCATCGCGCCGATCTTCCGCAACTCCGTCAACCCGCCGCACCATTGAATATCCGGCTGCCAGATCGAAGCGCCCTTCGCCTCGAGCAGATAACGGAATCCGTAGCGGCCGTACTCATGTTCGCCCGTCGCGATCCGCGTCGATTTGATCGCTGCGTTCAATCGCCCAAAGCCCGCGTAGTCGTGCGGCTGCAGGACTTCTTCAACCCAGTACACGCGATGTGGCGCCATCATCTCGCACATCTCGATCGTGTACCACTCGTCCCACGCCATCCAGCAATCCAGCATGATGTCGCCGTCCGGTCCCAGCGCCGCGCGCGCGCGCTTCACCAGTTCGACATTCTCGCGCATCCCTTCGCGCCCGCTTGCGCGTCCGTGCGGAATCGCCAGCTTCAATCGTTTGTAGCCGAACTCCACGTGCTGTTCGATATCGTTGCCCGTGCAATAAGTCGGCACGCGATCCTTCGTTTCGCCCCCGAGCAGCTTGTACACCGGCATGTTCAGCGCCTTGCCGACAATGTCCCACAGCGCCATGTCGAAGCCGCTGATCGCATTCATCGTCACGCCCATGCGCCCGTAGGACATCGTCGCCCGCCAGCAGATGTCCCAGTTACGTTCGATGTCGAACGGATCGCGGCCCATCATCAGCTTCGCCAAGTGCCCGGTGACAATGTTGCCGCCGCCCGGACCGCCGTTGCCGTATCCTTTGATGCCCTTGTCCGTCGTCACTTCGACCGTGAACGACGGCACGTTCGTCGCCGCGAACAGCTCGCGCCGAGGCTTGAACTCCGGATAGATCGACACCGGATTAGCGACTTCAACGCCCTGCGTCGACCACGCTCCCGCGGCAGGCTTGTACGCCGGATACGGCTTCCTCGGCCGAGTGCGGACGATCTTGATGTCCGTAATCTTCAACTTGCTTTTCTCTTGCGCCCATGCGAGCGACGGCAGCGTAATTCCCGCTGTCAAAAAATCGCGACGATTCATTTCTTGGTCACCTTTACATTCCGAAAATGTCCGATCGTTCCCGGGCCGATCCACAACCCCACCTGGCCCTTCCACGCGCCCTGCTTCAAGTCGTTCACGATCAACGTCGGCTGCGACGCGCCGTGCACGAACAACTTCGCCTTTACGCCATCGACTTCGATCCGCACGCGCGTCCATTCGCCCGGTACTAGATCGACGTAGCTTTCATACTTCTTTGGTTCCTTCTCTCGCAACAGGCTCCAGGTGTATTGAGGATGCGAGATGTACTGCGCCGAATGATTGCGCCGCACCTGATCGTCGGCGCGCCCATTGGTCGGCCGCAGGTAGAAGGCGTCGAACTTGTTCGGCGTATCGCTCACGCGGAACGCGATGCCCACAAACCCGCGCGCGCCGCCCGCCGCGCCCGGCCCCGGCTCACCGCTGATCTCGGCCTCGATCACGCCGCTTTCAAAATCCTTCACCGGCAACAGCACCACGCGGTCTTCGTTCTCGCCCGTTTGGCCCGGCGGCTCGGTTACGCGGACCCCCTTCTTGCCCTTGTGCTCGGCGACCGCCGCGGCGACGCGGCGTGTCGACAATCCCTCCATCGAGTCCAGTGAAAACGTCTGCGCGGCGCAGGCGGCGGCGGTGAGAAGCAAGAGTCGCATTGCGGAACAATTCTATCCTATGTAGGATGCTTCTTCTTGCCGCCATCCAGCACGTCCTCATCATCGGAGTCGACGGCCTCTCCAACGCCGGAGTCCGCGATGCCGATACGCCGCACATCCACGCACTCATGAACCGCGGCATGTGGACCCTCGCCTCGCGAGGCGTCATGCCCACCGTCAGTTCACCGAACTGGATGTCGCTGATTTCCGGCGCTGGCCCCGAAATGCACGGCGTGCACTCGAACGAGTGGGAACGCTTCAACAAGAAGATCGATCCCGCCTGTACCGGCCCCGATGGCCTTTTCCCGGGCCTGTTCGGTGTCATCCACGCGCAACGCCCCAACGCCAAACTCGCCGCGATCCACGATTGGAAGGGATTCGGCCGGCTGGTGGAAAAAAACACCGCCCACGTCGAACATGTCCTCGGTTCGCCGCAGGCCACCGACGCCGCCATCGCCTACTTTAAGCAACACAAGCCATATCTGCTTTGGGTGCATCTCGACGATGTCGACCACGCCGGCCATGGCAAGACCTGGGAAGGCCCTGAATACAAGGACGCCGTTAAGGTCATCGATGGCTTGATCGGCAAGCTCACAGCCGCCGTGCCTCTCGACAAAACGCTGATCGTCATCGTCGCCGACCACGGTGGCACAGGGACCAAACACGGTAGCGATACGACGTTCGAGCTTGAGATTCCGCTCATTTTCGCGGGCCCCGGCATCCCCAAGCGCGAGTTGAAGCCGCCCGTCCGCAACATCGACATGGCGCCGACGGTGATCAGGGCGCTTGGTCTCAAACCGCACGCGTGCTGGGAGGGGCGGGCGCTCCGGTAAACTATTTCCCAGGACCCCTCCGGCTTTTTGGAGCCCGGCGGCGTCTTACCGGAAAGAGAGAGCTTCCTTGATCTTCCGCGAGGTTGAAGACCGCGATCTGATCCTCAAAGCGCAAAAGGGCGGAGTGGACGCCTACAACCTGCTCGTTTCGCGCTGGGAGAAGCGTGTCTACAACTACATCCTCAAGCTGGTCCGGAACCGTGAGGACGCTCTCGATCTCTGTCAAGACGCCTTTCTGAAGGCTTACCAAAATCTGAAAAAACTGGAAGATCCGGCGCGCTTCAGCGGCTGGCTCTTCCGGATAGCGCACAACGAAGCCTATTCCATGCTCCGCCGCCGAAAACCCGAGGACGATATCGACACCGCGCCCGTCGATATCGGTCCGGGCGGCGGCGGAATGCTTCCGGTCGAAACCGCGCTCGCCGTGGAAGCCGCCATGACGCGGCTCAGCCCCGAGCAGCGGGAGGCCGTGATCCTCAAGGTCTACCAAGGCTTCAAATTCGAGGAGATGGCCGAAATTCTCGACTGCCCTCTCTCCACGGTCAAATCGCGACTGTACACGGCGATGGACCTTCTCAAGACCGCGCTCGCACCAACTGGAGTCCGTAATGAAAGTAACGCCTGATCAACTGAAAGATTACGTCTTCGGCGAACTAAACGCCGCCGAGCGCCGCGAGGTGGAAGCCGCTTTGCACGTCGACCCCACCCTGCGCGACGAGTACGCCCGGCTGCAAGTCACGCAGACGGCGTTGTTTTCCGTCCGCGAGGAGGAGATGCCGCGACGGATCGCGTTTGTCTCCGATCCTGTCTTTGAACCGAAGTGGTGGCAGCGGTGGCTCTCGGCCGGGCCGCAGCTTGGGTTTGCGTCAGCGGCACTGGTTGCCGCGGCGATTGTGTTTCATGCGGTGCATCAACAGCCTGTGCCGGCTCCCGCGCCGGTCGCGCAGTTCGATCAAGCCGCGTTTGAGCGGCGCATCGCCGAGGGCGTCGCGCGCGCGCTGCCGGCCGCCTTGGAACAAGCCGAGGCGCGACACAAGACGCAGCTGGCGTCAGTGATACAGGAGGCCGAATCGAAGTACCAACGCATCCACCGCGAAGAAGCGCGGGCGATGGAAGCGGCCTATAACTACGAACAGGAAAAAAAGAAGGTCGACTACCTTCGCCGGAGTGAGTTTCAATGAGAACCCTTGCCCTAGTTTTTGCGGCGTCTCTATTCGCCGCGCCAGTCAACCGCGCAATCATCGGAAACGTGGAAACGTCGATGAACAAGCGCATCGAAGCGCTGTGGCCGGGCGAACCGTATCTGCTGCTGGGCCAAGCGCACGGCGTCTATCTCGAAGGTTACGGCTGCGTGTTCACCGCACGCGTGAATCTGGCGGAAGGCCCAGGAATCAGCCCGTTTCGTCCGCAGATCACAGACGCCGACAAGGCCGCGTTGCGCAAGCGTAAGCTGGAACGGCTACCGATGTTGAAGACCGCGATGCAGGAGATGATGATCGCGGCCGCCGGCGCAATGGACCCGCTGCCGGCGACTGAGAAAATCGTTGTATCGATGCTGCTGTTTCACTTGCCGTACGAAAACACGAAAGACCTGCCGTCGCAGATCGTGATGGAAGCCCCGCGCGAGGCGCTGCAAGCGGGATTGACCGGGCAGAAGCTGAAGGCGATGGCCGCTATCGCCGTGAAAGAGTTCTGATGCGCCTGGGCGAACTGCTTATCGCCAAGCAACTGATCCAGCAAGAGGACCTCGATCGCGCCCTCGAACTGCAAAAGGAGCGCGGCGAAAAAATCGGGAAGATTCTGGTCGACCTCGGCTTTGTCGCGCAGCGCGATATTCTCGCCGCGCTGAGCGAGCAACTGCGGCTGCCGCTGGTCGCGATCGACGGCGCGAACTTCACCGCGCCAGAGACCGAAGGCCTGGCCGCGCGGTTTCTTCGACAGTCTCGTTGTTTGCCGTATGGCTTGCAAGACGGCGGACTGACGCTGGCGATGGCCGATCCGCTCGACTTCGAAACCATCGCCGCCGTGCGCGGCTTTACGGGCCTGAAGGTCACGCCGGTGCTGGCGGCCGAGAGCGAAATCCTCGACGCAATCGACAAGCACTACGGCCAGTCTGCGCGCGTCGAGAACGAGACGGATTTCGGCGAAGGCGGGGCCGGCAACGAAGATCTCGAACACTTGCGCGACATGGCGAGTGAAGCTCCGGTGATCCGAATGGTCAACGCGACGATCGCGGCGGCTGTCGAGAAGCGCGCCAGCGACATTCACATTGAACCGTTCGAAAAACTCTTCCGCATTCGCTTCCGCATCGACGGCGTGATGTACGAACAAGACCCGCCGCCCAAGGAGATGAAGGCCGCACTTATCAGCCGCGTAAAGCTAATGGCGAAGTTGAACATCGCCGAGCGGCGGCTGCCGCAGGACGGCCGCATCAAGGTGAAGACGCTGGGCCGCGAGGTGGATCTGCGCGTGTCGACACTGCCGACGCTCTATGGAGAATCGGTGGTTATGCGCTTGCTGGACCGCTCGGCGGGCGAACAGTTTTACGACCTGCGGCGGCTCGGATTCACGGGCCACATGCTCGACCGCATGGAGTTCTACACGCAACTTCCGCACGGCATCATGTTTGTTACAGGGCCGACGGGATCTGGCAAATCGACGACGTTGTATTCGGCGTTGAAGCGCATCAACGGCGTGGAACGAAAGATCATCACCATCGAAGACCCGGTGGAATATCAGATGGACGGGATCAACCAGATTCACGTGAATCCGCAGATTGGGCTGACGTTCGCCTCGGGGCTGCGGCATATCGTGCGTCAGGATCCCGATGTCATCATGGTCGGCGAGGTGCGTGACCGCGAGACGGCCGATGTCGCGATTCGCTCGGCACTGACTGGGCACTTTGTGTTTTCGACGCTGCACACGAATGACGCACCGAGCGCGATCACGCGGTTGACCGACATGGGCGTTGAGAACTATCTGATCTCGTCGTCGGTCGTGAGTATTTTGGCACAGCGGCTGGTGCGCAAGATCTGTCCGCACTGCAAGACGCATGGGCCGAAACGGCTGAGGCCGGAGGGAATCGAAATCGACACATGGCGCGGCGCGGGCTGCGCGAACTGTTTCGGTTCGGGCTATACCGGGCGCGTCGGCATCTTCGAACTGCTGGAGATGAATGAAGAGCTGCGGCGGCTGATCACGCGCAACGAAGACGCGAGTATTCTGACCGAATGCGCTAGGCGGCACGGCATGCGAACGCTGCGCGAAGACGGTTGGGACAAGGTCGCGACGGGCGTCACAACGCCGGAAGAAGTGCTGCGCGTTACGCAGGAGTTTTAACCCATGGCCTCCGCGTTCTACTTCAAAGCCGTGACGCCGGAAGGCAAGGTCCGCACCGGCACCCTGAACGGCGAGAACGACAAGGAAATCGCGCGGGAGCTGCGGAAACAGGGACTGACGCCGGTATATGTCGGCCTCGAAGCGCAGAAGGGCCTCGAGTTTAAGATGCCCGATTTCGGCGGATCGCGGAAGAAGGACGTGTTGTTCTTCACGACCGAACTGACGACCCTGTTGAACTCGGGCATTACAGTCGACCGCGCGCTGCAGATCTCCACCGAGCTTACCGAGAAGCCGCAGTTCCGCATGGTGGTTCTCGACGTGCTGCGTGTACTGAAGGGCGGCCGTTCGCTGGCCGATTCGCTGGCCACGCACCCGGAGTATTTCGGCGATCTGTACGTCAACATGGTGCGCGCGGGCGAGGCATCGGGCTCGCTGGGCGTCATCTTCGAACGGCTGGCGGAATTTGAGAAAACGCGCGATGAGTTGCGCAGCTACATCATCAGCTCAATGGTGTATCCGGCGTTGTTGTCGCTGGTCGGCGTTGGGTCGGTGTTCGTGCTGATGAACTTCGTCGTGCCGCGGTTTGCGCAGGTGTTCGAGCAGGGCAATATCCCGATGCCGCTGCCGACCAAAATGATGATCGAAGCCAGCCACGCAACGCAGACGTACGGGCCATTTTTGATCGGCGCTTTGATCGTGGGCGCGGTCGCGTTTCAAGCCTATATCCGCACGCGCGAAGGCCGCCTGTGGTGGGATGGCTCCCGGCTGAAGATCCCGTTGTTGGGAGATGCGCTGCGCAAAGCCGAAACGGCTCGGTTCGCGCGCGCGATGGGCACTCTCATCGCCAATTCGGTGCCCCTGGTGCAGTCGCTGGGAATCGCCGGCGCCATTCTGAATAACCGCCGAATGGCGGGCGCATTGGAGGCGGTGTCGATGGGCGTGAAGCGCGGCGAAGGCATATCGACGCCGCTTCGCAAAACGAACATGTTCCCGCCGCTGGCCGCGCACTTGCTCAGCGTGGGCGAGGAGACGGGCAAACTCGACACCATGTTTTTACGCATGGCCGATGTCTACGAGGCTGACACCAAGGCCGCCATCCGCCGCTTCACATCGCTGTTCGAGCCGTTGATTATTCTGATCATGGGCGTCATCATCGGCGCGCTGGTCATCAGTTTGTTGTTGGCGATTTCGTCGATCAACGAAGTCGCAGTCTAATGGAGAGATCTATGATTCGTCCCATCTCACAACGCCGCCGCCGAACACAGGCCGGTCTCACGCTTATCGAAATGCTGGTGGTCGTGACGATCATCGCCGTCTTTGCGGCGGTGGTCGGACCGCGTGTGTTGCAACGCGCCGACGCCGCCAAGCAGACCGCCGCGCGCCAACAGATCAACAGTTTCAACACGGCGCTCGGCGCATACAAACTCGATACGAGTTTGTATCCGACTACGGAACAGGGGCTGGCGGCGTTGCGCTCCAGGCCGGAAGGGTTGAATGGGTGGCAGGGGCCATATTTGCCACAGGAAGTTCCTACCGACCCCTGGGGCCGCGTCTACGTTTACAAGTTTCCGGGCGAGCATGGCGATGAGCCGGATATTGTCAGCCTCGGCGCCGACGGGCAACCGGGCGGCGCGGGCATTGCCGAAGATATTGTGAGTTGGAAATCGAAGTGAACGGTGGGCTGATTCTCGTGGCGATCACGCTGCTTGCCGCTGCCGTTGACACAGGGTTGGCGAAATGAAGTGGATCGTTCCATCTCTCGTCGCACTATTCCTCCTTCTTCTGTACGCTCCGCGGTTTTTGCGCACCGACGATGATCGACCGGTGCATTTTAGAAAGGACAGCCGATGATGCGCCGGAATGGCCGATGCATTTCCATCAACCGAGGCTTTAGGAACGGGCGTGTCAAAACCGGCATGGTCCGCAAAGTCCAATGACTCGCCGCCGCTCACAATCCGGCGTCACCCTGATGGAGATGCTCATCGTCATCACCATCATCGCCGTGATGGTCGGCGTTGCATTTCCCTCAATCGCCTCCGGCGTTGAAACACTCCGCCTGCGATCGGCCAGCGACCTCATCGTCAGCGGCGTGAACTCGGCATTGAACCGCGCCGAACGCTGGCAGCTGCCGGTCGAGATGCGCGTCGAACGCAGCAACAACCGCATACTTTTCGCAACGGTCGCGCCCGGGTATGCGCGCGAGGTCACGATGCCGGAGGGCGTCACAATCGAGCGCGTGCTTCCCGTGATTCCGAATCTCAACGAAGACCTTCCGCGCCACTTCCTAATTCATCCCGGCGGCACGGCGCCGCGCATTGGCATCGAGTTGAAGAATCGCAAGAACACACGGCGGCTGGTATCGGTCGATCCGATCACAGGTGTCGCGCAAGTCACCGAGGTTACGCCGTGAAACGCGAACGCGGATTTTCGCTACTCGAAGTGATGGTCGCGACGCTGATCATGGCCGTCGCCGTCGTTGCGTTGCTTTCGAACCTGACGACTTCGCTGCGCAATGCGGCGCGGTTGACCAACTATGATCGCGCGGCGCTGATGGCCCGGCACAAGATGGACGAGTTGCTGCTTGTGCCGCGATTTCCGCAGAACGCGGTGATCGAAGGCCGGTTCGATCCATCGCAGTCGTCGGGGCTTGACTCGGCGTGGCGCGCGCGGGCGTCGATCTTCGAGGCGGCGCCGAACGTGGGCGCGGGCCAACCGGTGCTCGAACGCATCGAACTCGAAGTGCGGTTCGATCAAAGCGGGCAAGCGAAAAGTTTCCTGCTCGAAGCATTTCGCAAACGCGATCTGTTTCCCGACGAGCAGTACGGAGCGCCTCGATGAAACACGAACGCGGCGTAACGCTGCTGGAACTGCTGATCTCGATTTCGCTCGTGAGTATGCTGAGCCTCGGCGTAATGTATTCGATGCGCGTCGGCATCGACGCGCTCGGCAAGGTCAACGACCGGTTCATAAAAAACCGCCGCGTGCTGGGCGCCGAGAAAGCGCTAGCGCAGATGCTGCACGGCATGATGCCGGCGACGGTGGAGTGCGGCAATCAACCCGGCGCGCCGAAGTCGGTGATGTTCCAGGGCGATCCGCAGGCGATGCGGTTTGTGTCGAGCTACTCGTTGAACGAGGGCGCGCGCGGCTATCCCAAGCTTGTCGAGTTCACAGTGATTCCCGGCGAAAAGGAAGGCTTCCGGATGATCGTCAACGAAATTCCGTATTCGAGCACGCCATCGCTGCGCGGGCTCTGCGTCGGCATTTCGAGCGATCCATCGACTGGACAGCCTGGGCCGCTGTTTCCGCCCGTGCCGCCCCGGCCCGACTCGTTCATTCTGGCCGATCGCTTGGCGGGCGTGCAGTTTTTCTATCGCGAGACACTTCCGGCGCCTCTCTATGAACGCTGGCACACCAAGTGGCTCTACAACAAGCTTCCGAGCGCGGTGCGCATCCAGATGCTCCCGCTGGAGCAGACGCCCGCGAATTTGCAAACTTCGAGCGTGACGATTCCGATTCGAATTACGGCGAACCCTCTTTATGCGCACACGGACTGAAAAAGGCGGCGCGCTACTCACGGTGCTTTGGCTCAGCGCGGCGCTATCGGCGATTGCGTTTTCGGTGGCGTCCACCGTGCGCAGCGAGACCGAACGCACCTCGACGCACATCGATCAAGTGCGCGCGTATTATCTCGCCACCGGTGCGATCGACCGCGCCTTGATGTGGATTCAGATCGGTCCGAACGCCCGGCGGCCGGATGGCACGCCGATGTTTTACGACTACGGCTGGCCGGTGTTGCCGATGCAGTTTCCGTCCGGCATGGCGACGGTCGAGGTCATCCCGGAAGCGTCGAAGCTCAACGTCAATCGGGCGACAGCGGCCGAACTCGGCAACATGCTGCTGGCGATGGGAATTTCGCCCGCAAGCGCGCAGGAAATTGTGCCGGCAATTATTGATTGGCGATCGCCGCGGCCCGGGCCCAGCCCGCTCGACCAGCTTTATTTGACGCTGGGTCCGACTTTCCGGCCGCGCCACGCGTCCTTGGAACAGATCGAAGAGCTTCTGTACGTCCGCGGGGTCACCCCGGAGATGTTCCACGGCACCTGGTCGCGGAATGAAGCGGGCGCTCTTATCAGGCTCCCCGGTCTCAAAGATACCCTCACCGTGTACGGATTCAACAACACCTACGACGCCAACACAACTCCGGTTCCGGTGTTGATCGCCGCGGGAGTTCCGCCCGATGTCGCGGCGGCGCTTGATGCGCGCCGGCGGCAGCGGCCGTTTTTCAAGCAGGAAGAATTGAACCCGTTTATGGGTCCGGCGCAGGGCAAGTTGAAGCTGGGCGGCAACTCGATCTTCACACTGCGCGCGACGGCGACCTTGCGAGCGCAGACGCCGACGGGCTTTTCCGACGTGCGGCGATCGGTCTCGGCGGTCGTCAAATTCAACGTCGACGTGAAGGACGATCCCTCGCCGTACTGGGTTCTGCGCTGGTACGACAACGCGGGGACCAACTAGACGATGCTGCCGCTATCCATTCGCAAGTGGCTGGCCTACGGGTCGGGCGCCGGCATCGAAATTGGACCGGCAAATCTGACGGTTTCGGTGGTGCGCGTGAAGCCCTCGGGCGCGAAGCTGGCGGGGTCGACGGTGATTGAGAACTTTCGCGAGCGGCCCGCGGCAGAGTGGGGACGGCAGTATTCCGAATTCCTGAAGTCGCATGGAGTAGGGCATTTGGCGGCCGCCGTGTTGCTGCCGCGCAACGAAGTGATCGTGCGGACGATGCCGTTTCCGGGGGTGAAAGACGAAGAACTTGCGGCGGCGGTGGGCTACCAACTCGACGCGCTGCACCCGTACGGCGAGGACGATGCCGCTGTTGCATGGAGCCGACTGGACGCGTCCAATGTGCTGCTGGGCGTGGCGCGGCGCCAGACGCTCGATCACTACATTTCTTTGTTTGCCGAGGCCGGCGTGAAAGTGGCGACGTTCACGTTTTCGGCGGCCTGTTTGCGCAGCGCGTTGCGGATGGTCGATGCGCCGCCGGACAGCGTGCTGGCGGGAATCGATACCGCCGAAGGTTTTGAAGTGTACGGCGAAAGCGAGGCCAAGCCGGTGTTCTCGGCGGTCTTTGACATGGCGCCGGAACGCGCGCTTGCATTCGCGGCGGCGGAATTGCGATTGCCCGCCGATACGACTCCAAGCGAACTCGGTGTTAGCTTAAGCCACGCGGCGGCGATGACGAGCGCGTGCCCAAACTTCGCGCTCGATGCGAATCTGCTGCCGGAAGCGCAGCGGCGGTCGACGTCTAAGCTGCGCTATGTGCCGACTGCGGTGCTCGCGACGGCGTTGGCGGGCCTGTGCGCGGCGAGCGTTTTCCATCAGCCTTACGACGAACGCGTCTACCGCGAAGCGCTCCTGCGGGAGATCAAGCAGGTGGAAAAGCTGTCGGGACGCGTGCCGGCGCTGGACAAGAATCTGGCACAAACTCGCGCGCGGGTGGAATTGATCGATGAATTTCGCAAACGCACGGGTTCCGATCTCGATTTGTTACTGGAGCTGACAACAACCCTGGCGCCGCCGGCGTTCGCGAGCTCGGTCGACATCACACGCGAAACGGTCACTATCGCCGGCGAGGCGGAACAGGCGGCGATCTTGCTGCGCCTGTTTGACAATTCGCCACGGCTCGCCGGGAGTGAGTTTACGGTCCCGATCGCGCGACTGGCCGCGACCGAGGCGTTCCGTGTGCGAAGCCAACGCGAGACGCCGCCGGTCGCCGTGGCGCAAGGAGCGCCAGCGAAGCCATGAGCATGTCCGAGCGCGATCAACGGGCATTGAAGCTGCTGGGCGGCGCGTTGGTGCTAGCGGCGACCATCTATTTTTGGCCCGACAGCGGTTCAACGCCCGAAGCAGTGGCGTCTGCAAGCGACACGGCCGTGCTGGACAAGAAGTTACAAAAACATCGCGATTTGCTGATGCAGGTGCCCGATAAACAGGCGCTGTTGAAGCAGGCACAGGCCGATCTCGCCGCGCGCGAAAAGGGGCTCATCACCGCCGACACCGCCGCGCAAGCCCAAGCGCAACTGTTCCAGATCTTGCGGCGGATCGGCCGCGCGCAGAATCCGCCGATTGAGATTCGGGCGAATGAGATCGGCAACGCCCGGCCGCTTGGCGACGCTTATGGCGAGGCTTCGGTAACGGTGTCGTTCGAATGCGCGATTGAACAACTCGTGAATTTGCTGGCCGATCTCGGCGCGCAGCCGGAGGCGTTGGCGACGAATGAAATCCACATCGGCCAAGCCAGCGCGCCGCAGAAGATTATCCCCGTGCGGCTCACGGTCGCCGGGCTTGTTCCGCGCAAGCTGATTCCGGAAAAGAAGGGGACGTCGTTCTAACATGCGCCGGCTTTTGTTTCTCAACATCTTGCTTCTAGGCGGCATCGCGGCAGCCACTTTGAAATGGCTTGAACTCCGCGAAGAGACGGCCAAGCGCGAAGCCCTGGTGAGTGGTTCTGCCCCGAAGTTGCCCGCTGCCAAACCCGTCGCCGCCACGCCGATGCCCGAAAAAACAGTGGCGGCAAACTATTTCGACATCGCCGCGCGTCTTCTCTTTTCGAAGGACCGAAATCCAACGGTCGTAATCGCGCCTCCCCCCGCTCCCGTTATGCCCGTTCTTCCCCTCACCTACGGAGTTCTCATGCTTGCCGATCCGCCGATCATCATGATGGCGGGCAAGAAGGGCGAGCCGCAGAAGGGCTTCCGGCCAGGCGATCAAATCGGCGATTTCAAGATCGTCACATTCGATAACCGCACCATCACCTTCGACTGGAAGGGTCAGAAAGTTTTGCGAACAATCAGCGAACTGGCCGATCGCGACGCGGCGACGGCGGCGCTGATGAATCAGCAGAACATTCCGGCGGCCGACACGAAGCCTGTCCAGCAGGTGCAGGCGATCCAAACCGCCCGGCCGGAAGGCCCCGGAACCGATATCGGTGGCGAAATGCGGGCGTGCGTTGCAAACGATTCGACGGCGGCGGGTTCGGTGAAGGACGGCTACAGGAAAGTGGTCAGCGCGACGCCGTTCGGAACCGTTTGCCGTTGGGAAAAGATCAAGTAAGGAATCATCATGAAGTTTTCACTCGTCATCCTTTTTCTTTGTTCGGCGATGCTGGCGCAGTCCAAAGTCGCAACGGCGCCGCCCGCCGGTGTTCCGGCCGGCTCGACGGCGCTCGACGGCCACACGTGGCGCTGGGTCGATAAGTCCGGCAAGGCGTGGCTGTTCCGCTCAACGCCGTTCGGCATGATGAAGACCGAAGAGCCGAAGGAAGCAGTATCCAAACACCCGGACGGTCTCCCGGCCGATGCGTTGCCGCTTGCGGCCGATACCTGGCGCTGGATCGACAAAGACGGAAAGGCGTGGTTGTACAAGTCGACCACCGCGGGCTTGATGAAGACCGAACAGCCGGCCGATTACAAAGTGCCGGAGGGGCCGAAATTCGATGCCGCGTTGTCGCTGATTTCGGTGAAGGAAGAGGGCGAGAGTCTCCGCTTCTCGAAGCCGGGGCCGTTTGGCATCTACTCTTGGATCAAGAAAAAGTCACAGCTCGACAAGGACGAAGCGATGGTTTGGGAACGCCACCAGAACTCCAAGCAGGCCAAGAAGTGAGGACCGCACCCACCGTGAACGTTCGATTCCTGACCGCTCTTCTTGCCGCTGCCTCCGTCCTGCTCGCACAAGCTCCTCCTCCGCGCGTACCGCCAGGCTTCGGTCCGGTAGTGACTGGGCAGCCTACTCAGCAGGCGCAGCCGCCGGCCAGCGCCAATGCGCAACCGGCGCCGTCTGCTACGACGACAACGACGACAACCGCCCCCACCGGCGGCGGCACGGGCGGCATGCAGTTGGAGAACGCCTCGCTGACCGCCGTGATCGATATCCTCGCGCGGCAGTTGAAGATCAACTACATCCTCGATCCGCGCGTCAAAGGCGGCATCGTCCTCAACACTTACGGGGAGACGAAGCAGATCTCTAACCGCGAACTGCTCGAAATGATCCTGCGCATCAATGGTTTCGCCATGGTGCAGGTCGGCGACATCTACCGCATCGTGCCGATGGCCGAAGCCGCCCGGTTGCCGATCAAACCGCAAATCAATCAGCGGGATCTTCCCGACAGCGAGACCATCGTTCTCAATCTGATCTTCTTGAAGTATGCCGCGGTCGATGAGCTGTCGAAGCTGCTCGAACCGTTCATGGGAGAGAACTCGAAGACGTGGGCGTACGGGCCGGCGAATCTGCTATTGATCCTCGACTCGGCGCGGTCCATGAAACGCACGATGGAACTGATTTCGTTGTTCGATCAGGACACGTTCGCCGGCAACCGAGTGAAGCTGATCGAGACGACGCACTCGCGGCCGTCGGAGATGGCCAAGGAGCTGGAGAACATCTTCAAGGGCATTTCGCTGAATGAAAAAACCTCGCCGATCAAATTTCTGCCCGTGGACCGCATCAACACGATCATCGCGGTAGCGTCTAATCCCAGCGCGTTCGAAGAGGTGGACAAGTGGGTCAAGAAGCTCGACATTCCGATGAAAATAACGGCCGGGGCGATTGATAACTACGTCTACCGGGTGAAATTCGGCCAGGCGAATATGTTGGCCGGGTCGATCATGATGCTTTATGGCGGCTACGGCATGATGGGCATGATGGGCGGCATGGGGATGTTCGGGGGAATGGGCGGCATGATGGGCGGCGGCATGATGGGTGGTGGCATGTACGGTGGTGGCATGTACGGTGGCGGCGTGTACGGTGGCGGCATGGGCGGTATGTATGGGGGGGGTATGTATGGTGGGGGCATGGGCGGATTCGCTCCGGGCATGGGCCAGGGCTACGGCATCGGCGGAATGAATACAACCGGACTGGGCGCTGGAGTCCAGATGGGCTTTACTCCCGGCGTGGCGAATCAGCCGCCGGCGGGCGCGACCGATCAAACGGGCCGCTATCTCGGCGCCGCGGCAGGACTTCCGGGGCAGCAGTCGCGAATCCCGCAGATCGTGCCGAACCCGATGGACAATTCGCTGCTCATCCAGGCGACGCCGTCTGAGTACGAAGGCATTTTGAAACTGCTGCGGCAGTTGGATATTCCGCCGCGCCAGGTGCTGATCGAAGCGAAGATCTACGAAGTTTCACTGACGGGCGCGTTCGCCAACGGAGTCGCGGCGTTTCTGCAGAATCGAGACGCCGAAGGCGGTCCTAAAGGAGCGTCTCGCAACCTTACGGCGTCGCTGGCGCAAAGCGCCGTAAACTTGACCACGGGCGCGTTGGTCGGCAAGAGTAAAGAACTATTCTTGTTCCTCAACTCCCAAGAAACAGAGTCGCGATCGCGGGTTATCTCGGCGCCTTCGATCATCGCCACCGATTCGATTGCGGCCAACCTCAACGTCGGGGTCGAGGTGCCCACCTTAACGGCGCAGGCGGTTACCGGCGTCCAATCCGGCGGCAGTTCGCTATTCGCGAATACGATCTCGAACCGGCAGAGCGGTGTGACGCTGTCCATTACGGCCCGCGTCAATCCGAGTGGCATCGTTACGCTCATGATTAACCAGGATATCAGCGCCCCGCAGGCTCCCGCGGCCGGCGGTATTCAATCTCCGTCGTTTTCGAAACGCACCGTGCAGACGCAGGTGACGGTCGAAGACGGCGACATGATCGCCATTGGTGGAATCATCAACGAGTCGAACACGTACTCGACAGCCGGTTTTCCGTTCTTGCACAGGCTTCCCGTAATCGGAGCGGCATTCGGCAGCCGGTCCTACGGTAGAGAACGGACCGAGATGATCGTCTTTATGAGCCCGAGGGTGATCTACGACACCAATGAGATCTCCGAGGCGAGCGAGGAGTTGAAGAATCGCCTCCGCCGCTTACGCAAGTACATCCGCGAGTAGAACAACTTGCGGGCGCGGTTCGGGTTAGAATTCGAGTTGCCCCGAATTCCGCTCCCAATGACCTCCAGACCGCTTCTTCCATTCCTGGCCGCGCTTTGCCTGTCCGCTCAGGTGGTCGATGTCGGCTCGGGGGCACCCGACGCCGTTACCGCCAGCCAGTTTGTCACGGCTTTTTTCCGTAACGGATTTTCCAATGCCGTCTCGACGCCTCCCACCGGCGACGTGCGGCGTTTCGGAACGGGCGGCTACATCCAGGAGTTTCAGGATGCCAACAAAACCTCGGGCGTTCGGCTGGCGCTTGTCAAGCCGGCGACGGCGTCGACGGTAGAGGGCGCGGCAGCCGTCTATCAGGTGTTAGCTCTTAGCTATGCATACTACACCTCGGTCGGAGTCGGCACGGCGGGATTTCCCACCATGGATTCGGCCGCTTGCGCCAACGCCGTTCCGGGGTCCTGCTTCTATCAGATTTACGACAAACGGTACGCGCTGTTTTCGTACGCTTCCGCGTTGGCCAACGGGTCTTCGAATTTCACGGTGAAGGATCCGTTTTATGCGGAATGGCTAAATGGCGGAGCGATTCAGACGTTCGGTGCGGCGACCACGGCGGAAACCGCGGTCACCTCCGTGGCGGGCTCGGTGGGCACCGTGCAGTTGTTCCAGAACGGCGGCGTGATCAATATTACAAGCGGGACGCTGAGCGGCAAATTGGTGAGTGTTCGCACTCCGGTCTGGGAGGTCTATAACAGCAATGGCGGTCCGTCGGGATTTCTGGGCTTTCCGACCGGACCCGAGATCATCGTCGGCAACAATCGGCGGCAGGTTTTTGAGGGTGGTTCGATCGAGTACACGCCGGGCGGATCGGCAGCCCTGCGGCTGCCGGTGGCGACCGTTAACATCACGACGAATGTGACGACACTGCGGCTAAGACTGAATGAAACCGCGACGATCGAGGCGATTCCCCGCGCCGCCAATGGCGACCCGTTGCTGGATC
>VFZW01000073.1 GCA_016871055.1 Acidobacteriota bacterium | reverse complement strand
TCCCGGTAGCTCAACTTGAAGCTCAGGTACCACCGCACGCACAACACCACGATATCGCCATCGAAGTGGCGGCGCGCGAACAGCTCTTCAACCGGAACGAAGGAGGGCATTGCGTCATTCTCTCTCATCTCGGCAGGTTTGCACCAGAGCCGACCACACAGGCTTGCACCCTGGTGATCAACGATCCGAACGCGCCGCCTCCGCCTCCGACGCTTACGATTTCGACGGCCTGCCCGTTGAACTCTGGCGTGGTTGGCTCGTCGTTCTCGCAGTCGCTCGGCACTACGGGCGGAACGGGTGCGGTCACGTTATCGATTAGCTCCGGCGGACTTCCCAACGGGTTGACGCTGACTGGCAACACGATCAGCGGCACGCCGACGGGTGCCGGCACGGCAAGCTTTACGATTCAAGCCGTCGACTCCGGTTCGCCGGCGCAAACGGCAACCAAGTCCTGCTCAATGACCGTTAACGCAGCGCCCACGGCTCCGGTGATCACGACCGCATGCCCGTTGACGCAAGGCGTCGTCGGCCAGCCCTATCACTTGAACCTCGGCGCCACCGGCAGCTCGCCCATCACCTGGTCGATCACCACCGGCACGCTTCCGGTCGGCATGGCGCTGTTCAGCTCCGGCCTGCTGACGGGTGTTCCGCACCACCCTGGAACCTACAACTTCACGCTGCGGGCGACCAACTCGGTCACGTCGGTGACGCAGGCCTACTCGCTCGTGATTCTGCTGCACGCCCCGCCGCCGCCCCCCCGGGCCCGGCGATCACGGCTTGTCCGTCGTCGTCGGCTGTTATCGGGACTTCCTACAGCCAGACGCTCAGCACGACTGGCACCGCGCCAGTTACGCTGTCGCTCCAGTCCGGCTCGCTGCCGGTGGGCTTGCTGCTCACCGGCAACACCATTAGCGGTACGCCTTCGGGCCCCGCTGGGACGTCGAACTTCACGCTGCTTGCAACCGACAGCGGCAACCCGGTCCAAACCGGCACGCGCGCGTGCTCGATCACGGTGAGCAACGCTCCTCCTCCTCCGGTCGCGCCGACAATCACCACGGCGTGCCCGTTGCCTAGCGGCCAAGTTGGAACTCCGGTCCACATTAACCTGACCGCCACCGGCGACTCTCCGATCTCCTGGTCGATCACCAACGGCACTCTTCCGCTCGGAGTGACACTCGCCTCGAACGGCACGCTCAGCGGCGTTCCGCACCACAACGGCACGTTCCAGTTCACGCTCCGCGCGGCCAACAATACCGGCAGCGCGCTGCTGACCTGCACCTAGGCGATTGGCCTGCACGCGGTTCCGCCTCCGGCCGGACCGCCGACGGCTCCGTCGATCACCACCGGCTACCCGCTGCCGCAAGGTACGGTTGGCTCGTCGTACTCGCAGTCGTTCTCGACGACGGGCGGCACTCCGCCGTTCACCTACGCACACACGGCGGGTGCACTTCCGGCGGGTTTGTTGCTCTCTTCGAGCGGCACGCTTTCCGGCACGCCAACTACGCAAGGTACGGCGAACTTCACCGTCGCAGTCGCCGACACGAGTGGACCGGCGCAAACCGGCACGCTGGCTTGCTCGGTGGTCATCAACGCGGCGCCGGTCGTTCCGCCGCCCGCGGTTACTCCTACGATCACCACGGCTTGCCCGCTGCCCAATGGAGTGGTTGGCGTACCGTATAGCTTGACGCTGGCCTCGACGGGTGGCACTCCACCGTACACCTACGCTATGGCTGCCGGCGCGCTGCCGACTCCGCTCACACTTTCCTCGGGCGGCATAATTAGCGGTACTCCGAACCATCACGGCAGCTACCACTTCACGTTCCGGGTGACGGGCAACGATGGCGCTTCCTCGCTCAAGAGTTGCACGATGACGGTTCTTCAACACGCTCCGGTCGGCGGCTCGCAATCCTCGCGCGGCGCGATCCGCTACGGCCTCGAAGATTCGAAGGGGGTCGTTCCGCTGACCTTCGAATTGGAAGAAGCGCTGCCGTTCGATGTGACTGGCCGCGTATTCATGGTCACCCGCCGCACTGTTGGTGAAGAGTCCGACTTGGTCGGCTTCAACACCGGCGGCCGCGAAGCGGATTTCACGATCAAGGCCGGCGATACGAAGGCCCAGTTCATCATTCACAACTTTGGCGCCCAAGTGGGCGACCGTGGAGCCGAAATGGTTCTGATGGTTGTCCTCGAAGGCGGTGACAAAAAGATCGTGATCGACCTGAGCGGAACCGAACGCGTTCCGACTCGCGCCGTTCAGCGTTTAGGCCCGATTGATCAAGCTGGCAACGTAGCCGCCGCCAAATCCGTTGTCGATGTTGACGACGGTGACATTCGACGCGCAACTATTCAACATGCCGAGCAGCGCGGCCAGGCCGTTGAAGCTGGCGCCATATCCGATGCTGGTCGGCACGGCGATCACAGGCACACTGACCAGTCCGCCCACAGCGCTCGGCAGCGCGCCTTCCATCCCTGCGCATACCACGATGACCTTCGCCTGCGACAGGCGCTCGCGGTTGTTCATCAAGCGATGAATGCCGGCGACGCCGATGTCGTAGATCGACTCGACTTCGTTGCCCATGACCTCCGCGGTAACGCGCGCCTCTTCGGCGACGGGAATATCGGACGTGCCCGCGCAGACGATGGCGATCTTACCGCGCCCACACAATGTTCGGTCGCGCCACAGCCGCATTGCGCCTGACAGCGGAAAGTATTCGATCTCGGAGATTGCCTCCAGCACCGCGGCGGCCGCGTCTTTCGGCGTGCGCGTGATCAACAGATTCTCGGAGCGCTCGCGCAGTCGAAGAGCGATCTCCTTGACGTGATCGGGCGACTTGCCCAATCCGAAAATGACTTCCGGCATGCCCTGCCGCAGCGCGCGGTGGTGATCGACTTTGGCGAAGCCGAGGTCTTCAAAAGGCATGTGTTTCAGCCGGTCCATCGCGCCGTCGACATCCACCGCTCCCGCGCGTACTTGTTCCAATAGTTCTTTGATTCTTGCCGCGTCCATGTTCTTAGAAGTCCAGCCGGTCCGCGATCTTCAGATTGTGCTTCGCCGCAAATCCGGCGTTTACTTCGAGCATGAACTGCGATCTCGCCGTTCCATAGCTCGGGCACAGACTGGCCTTCTCGGCCTTGCAAGGCGGCGCGTTGGCCACGATCTCGGAGATCATCAGATTATTGTCGATGTAGATGATGTCGAGCGGAATGCGCACGTTGTACATCCAGGACTTGTGAACGCCGGGCGTTTTGTTGATAAAGAGCATGCCGCGGTCGGCCGCGAGCGAGTCTCGAAACATCATGCCGCGGGCCATGTCGAACGGCTTGTAAAGCGCTTCGGCGCGAATCTTCGTTCCGTTCGGGAACTTGACTTCGCGAGTCGTGAGATCTTCCATGGTCGCCGCCCGATCTTCCTTCGCGCAACCGGCCAGCAGCAGAAAGACAGCCCCGGCCAGAAATGTTTGAATCCGCATTCGATAAAATGGTAACGCAAGATGTTTTTCCAGCGCCTGCAAATGACGCTCGACATGATCAAGTTCGAGCACTCGATCTTCGCCCTTCCGTTTGCGATGACCGGCGCGATGCTCGCTTGGCGCAACGCCGGATTCCCCGTGGAGGGCTTCGGCTGGAAGCTGTCTTGGATTGTCGTGGCCATGGTCGGCGCGCGTTCGGCGGGCATGGCGTTCAACCGTATCCTCGACGCCGACATCGACGGCCGCAATCCGCGGACGAAGATGCGGCACATCCCCGCCGGGCTGTTGTCGTCGGGATTCGCCTGGGGCTTCTTTATCGGCATGAGTGCGCTGTTTTTCCTCGCCTCGGCGATGCTCGGCGATTTGTGTTTGAAGCTGTCTCCCGTGGCGCTCGGCATTGTACTGGCCTATAGCTACACGAAGCGGTTTACGGCGTGGTCGCATTTGGTGCTCGGCTTCGCGCTTGGCATCGCGCCCGCGGCGGCATGGATCGCGGTGACGGGATCGCTCGACCCGCGTATTTTGTGGCTCACGGCGGCGGTGACCTTTTGGACCGCGGGCTTCGACATCATCTACTCGTGTCAGGACTTCGCCTTCGACAACGAGGCGGGCCTGCATTCGATTCCGAAGCGGATGGGAATTGCGGGAGCGTTGCGTCTATCGCGCGTGTTGCATTTGGCGATGCTTGTATGCCTGGTAATGCTGCTGCAGTCGTTCGCAGTGGGGACGATCGGCGCGGTCGGCATCGCGATGGTTGCCGGGCTGCTTGTTTATGAACATTCCATCGTCGGCCCGAACGACTTGAGCCGCGTCAACGCCGCGTTCTTCACGGTCAACGGATACGTCAGCGTGTTATTCTTCGTGTTTTGGGCCGCCGACGTCTGGTTCGGCCGCTCTGGAGTTTGAACTTGGCCATTACCCCGCAATTTGAAGACGCCCGGCTGCTGCCCATCCGCGACAAAGTGTTGAACGGCGCGCGGCTTTCGTTTGAGGAAGGCGTCACGCTGTTTCGCACGAGCGATATCCTCGGTGTCGGCTGGCTGGCCAATGTCGTGCGCGAGCGTCTGCATGGCGATACGACGTTCTTCAACGTGAACCGGCATATCAACCCGACCGACGTTTGTACCGCCTCTTGCCGCCTTTGCGCGTTCGGGAAAAAGGCCAAGGATCCCCGGGGCTACACGATGTCGCTCGATCAAGTGTGGGAAGTAGCGGGACACGGCTACAGCGAAGCCGTGAGCGAGTTTCATATCGTCGGCGGGCTGCATCCGGAGCTGACGCTCGATTGGTATTGTGAGATGCTGCGCGGCCTGAAAGCGCGCTATCCGCAGGTGCACCTGAAGGCGTTTACCATGGTCGAGATCGCATACCTCGCCAAGCGAGCCAAAATGTCGATCCGCGACGTGCTGATCAAACTCCGCGATGCCGGCATGGACTCGCAGCCCGGAGGCGGCGCCGAAGTTTTCTCTGAGCGCGTTCGGCGCATCATCTGCGATCACAAGATCGACGGTAACGAGTGGCTGGACGTGGCCAAGATTTCGCACGAGTTGGGCATCAAGACAAACTGTACGATGCTCTACGGGCACATCGAAACCGAGGAGGATCGGGTCGATCACCTCGTGCGGCTGCGCGAAGTACAGGATCAGACCGGCGGCTTTCAAACCTACATCCCGCTGGCGTTTCATCCCGACAACACTTCTCTCTCGCACATACCGAAAACCACCGGTTACGACGATCTGCGCAACATCGCGGTGGCGCGGTTGATGCTCGACAACATTCCGCACATCAAGGCCTACTGGGTGATGATGAGCGAGGCCGTTGCACAGATTGCTCTGCGCTTCGGCGCAGACGATCTGGACGGCACCGTTGTCGAGGAGAAGATCTATCACGACGCGGGCGCGAAGACCTCGCAGGCGCTGCGGCGCGGTGAACTGCTACGGTTGATTCGTGAAGCGGGCCGCGAACCGCAGGAGCGCGATACGCTGTATCGACCGGTGCAGCGCACCGAAACGGCGTTTACGATTTTGGTCTAGCTGAAGATCGCGTCTTTTGTGAGGACGATGCTGTATTGCGGTAGTTCGAGTTGCTCGACTTCGTGTAGGCCGTTGGCGCCGTAGACGAAGAGCTTCCGGTCGTCCGGGTCCGCTGCCCAGATATGCGCCACGCCCCATTGGCGGTACTCTTCGAGCTTTGGCACGACGTATCCGATACGGTCGTCGGGAGAAAGAACTTCGATCGCCACGAGTGGGGGATGATCGGGAACATTGTCTTTAGGTTCGGTCGCGAATACTGCTATATCGGGAATTCGATATCGCGTAGGCTTGATCTTGTGCCTTAGTTCGGGAATGACATAAATGCCGGTCTTTTCTTCGAACAAACTGAGCAGGACAACGAATCTGCCCTGCGTCCGCCCGTGCGGTTTGTTTCCCATATTCCGCTCCACAATCTCGCCGTCCAAATACTCGCGGTCGGAGCCTTCGAACACCGTGTGCAGATATTCCTCGACGCTCATTAGGGTCTGCGTGGCCATACAGTCAAGGTAGCAGACCGCACTACCCGCGCGGATCGAGCCGCATCATCGACAGATTCAAACTAAACCACCGCTCATCCGGCGGGTTCTGCCAGATCGGTTCCGCGTCGATACGGATCTTATACTCCGAGGCCTCCGGTACGTCGACTTCGAAAATGAACAACCCGACGCGCTCCAGTTTGAGATGGCCCACGGGCGAGTTGTTGACGCCGATTGTCACTTTCGGCGACATGCCCTGCGCAAACAGTCTCTCGTGCGCGTGGCCGCGGATGCGGAGTTTCTGCGGCCCGCCGCGTACATTCTGAAGTGTCGCTTCCGCGGACTGCGCAATCCATCGATACTTGTTGCCGAACACACCTTCCAACTCATGCCATCCCGCGCCAAGTTTCGACTCCTGCGGTCCTTGCGTGAAGTCGATGACATCCGCGCGATCGCCCGGATACAGCTCCTTCTTGTCCGCCGATCGCAGCAAGTTGTAGACGCCGCCTTCGTTTGGCGCTTTGTACGAACACGCCGTGCAGCAAAGCGCCTGCTCCCCGTCGAGCGTTAGCGCGCTCATGCAGTCCGGGCAACGCAGCCGTTGCTCGAACGGCAAATCGACGGAGACATCCGCGCGGCCCGGCTCACGGCACACCGCCGCGATCGTTCCGCCGAGCAGCCGCGCGGCGACCCAGTCCGAACCATGTTTGTCGATGGCCCGCGCGAATTTTCGAACGACCGTCTCGCCCCAGCCGCGTTCGGCGACAAATATTTCGAGCTGGTGCTCGGGAAAGTGTTTGAGGATGAGCGCGTGCCAGTCACGCAACTCCATCTTGTGATTCTGGCGGATGCCGAAGTTCTCTTCCTGCGCCGCGCCAATGACGTCGCGCGCAATGAAGCCGAGCAGCCCCCACTGGTGCAGTTTTCGTTCCCAAGGCTTCATCGAATCCCAGTACGGCGCGCGGTACAAGCCGAGATTGAGAATGCGGCGCAGCGGCTCTTCGACAAAGATGAAGTGCCCGCTAGGCGCCAGAACGCGCTTGGCTTCGAGTACGACAGCTTCGATGTCCATGAACTGGCTGAGCATTTGGCACGCCATGACGCACCGGAGGGAGTTGTCGGGGATGGGCAGGTGCAGGGCGTCGGCGGCGATACGTACAGGCGCTTTCGCCAGGTTCCATTCGTCCATCAGCACAATGCCGTGTCGCAGCGAGTCGGCCGACAAATCGCTCGCGAAGCCATCGGCGCCGAACTCGTTGGCGAGCATGTAGCTCGTGTGCCCGGCATTCGCGCCGATCTCCAGAAACGGCGTTATCTCTCCAATAAATTCGAGATGATTCCGCAACACCGCGCCGCGCCGGACGTTTTCTTCGTGGTAATAGCGCAGCACGCGCTCCGGTTCGCCAAACGACGCGAAATTGTGAAATTCGACCTGTGCCCGCTTAACAGCCAGCGTTTGAGCTTGTTGATTCATTTCGAAAGAATTCGATCGAGAGGTATCGTGCGCATGTCTTCGAGCAGGAAGTCCGGAGCGAGCGCTCCGAGTTGTGCCGCGCTCGACAGGCCTGTCGCTACCGCCACCGAGCGGATCCCGTTTGCCTATGCCGCCAGAATATCATTCTCGTGATCGCCGAATAACGCGATCGGCGAATGGCGCGTGATCCATCCGTTCGACCGTGCACGGGCGATCGCGATTCGCACGAGTGCCGCGCGGTTGTGGCCTTCCTGGGCGAACGCGCCGAAAACGAAGTGGTGGCCAATGCCGGCGCGGTCGACTTTTTTCCAACCGATGCGCGTCAAGTTACCGGTCACGAGGCCCTTGCGAATTGATCGCCGCGTCATGCGATGCAGCGCCATCCGCACGCCTGGGCAAACCTTCGACCGCAGATCCGGACATCGTCGCGTGTACAAACGCTGTGCTTTTTCGACGATCTCCGGCATGGCCGTCTTGATGCGCGAAGCCGAGGCGCCCGCATCCCGCAGCATCCACGCGATGATGTCGCGGTCAAGCATGCCTTGCACGGGGATCTGTTCGGTCGTGGTCAGCAGACCGGTGACCGATCGCGTCGCTTCAACGAGAACTTCGCGGTGATGCGGGCCGGATTTGCGCATGAGAGTGCCGTCGATGTCGAACAACAGCAGCGGCGGATCGTCAGCGGCCATCTATCCATGATAATCGCGCTCTGCACTTTTTCTCACGTTTCTACCCCTCGAAACGATAAGGTTAGTATGCAGGACGTGTTGCGGAGTCCGCTCGAAACGTGCCTGGACCAGATGCAGAACGCCTCGGGTCCGCCCGCGATTGGAGAAAACGCGTTCGCGTTGACCGGCAAACTGATGAGCGATCGGACGACGATGCAGGCCTGCGCGCGTATCGTGCAACGCGATCTCGGTCTCACGCTACGGCTGCTGCGCATCGCCAACTCAGCTCTATTCAATCACGCGGGCCGTACCGTGCTGAGCGTCTCGCACGCGTCGGCGTTGCTTGGCACCGACGTCTTGTCGGAGCTCTTAGAGACGGTGCCGCGATCGCCGATAGCGCGGCCCGTTCGGGAACTGGTCGTGTTGAGCCAGATCGCCGGCAACTTCGCGTGGCTGCTGATGGGACGGCTGGAACCGCGGTGGAGTGACGATGCGTTTATCGCAAGCTTGTTGCGAAGTCTCGGCGAAGTCATGATCGCACAGGAGCGGTCCGAAGACTACGCGCGAATTCTACGTGGATCGAACGGCTCCTTCGCGGGAGTTCGGGCCGCCTCGCGCGCGGCGCTGCACTTCGATTTCGACGAGTTGACGATGGCGCTGCTTGGCGCCTGGTCGATACGCGGCGCACCAGCGTTGGCGGCACAGTCCACGCAGGATGCGCTGCTGGCCCCGTCGGCGGCGGCCGGGCGCGCCGCGTCCCTGGCGCATCTGCTCACGCTCGCCTACTTCCGGGACGAAGACCGCGAGCGCGATCACATCATGAAGTCCTGTTGGCCGCGCTGGCGAAGGTGTTCCGTGTCCGTGAGCCGCAATTAGCCGATCTCTGCGATGTTACCTATCTCGGCTCCGAACCCGTTGCCAGTATGCTCGGCGTGACGCGTGATCAACTCCGGCTGCGGCATTGGATTCCTGCAGCACCGAAGCGCCGGAGGTGGCGCCAAGAGTGGAACAGGCTGGCGACGGCATCGAGTCGATTCTGAGCGCCTGCCTAGAACATGGTGTGGACCGCGCCGCCTGGCTGCCGTTTGAGAACAACGGAATCGGCCATGTTGTGATCGCCGGAGGTAGTTGGAACGGTGGTGTGTTGCGCAAACTCATCCACCCGCGCAAGCCGCCGTATCTGCTCGCCTTTATGCAACGGCAGGATGTGTGGATCGACTTCGCAGGGGATGAACGCGTCGTGGAATCGGACCTCGCGCGTGAACTGAAACCGGCGGTGTTCTTTCTTCTGCCGGTCTTCGAAGGCCGTACCGTCCGAGGCTGCTTCTACTTTGATTGGATCAAGCCGCGCGACAAAGCGCCGAACACGTTTCTGCCCTGCCACACGGCTTTGCTCGACACCGTCGCTACGCAAACTCTTGCAGCGTGAACAGCAAAAATCGTGGTACGTGAAACGCGCACTTGTACGGCCCACCCTTCAACTCCGTCGCTACGTCTCCGCGCCTGTCGCAGTAGCCAAACCACTCGCCATGCACCGGGTCGGCGAACGTCTTGAAAGCGTATTCGTCGGCCCTCTTCCACCAATCGAGATACCGCTGATCGCAAGTCCGCTTGTAGCCCACTGCCGCCGCCAAAATCGCCTCGGTATGCGGCCACCACAATTTCATGTTCGATTCGAGCGCCACCGGCGGACGGCCTTCGATGTCCTGAAAATAGTACAGGCCGCCGAACGAAGAATCCCAGCCGTATTCCAGAGCGCCAAGTATCGATTCAAGCAGCATCTGCTCGATCGTCGCGTCCGGAACCTTGCGCAGGATCTTCAGAAACAACCAGCAAACTTCGAGGGAACTGCCCGTGCAAACCAGCCGTCCTTCCGGCGAGCGCCGAAACGCTGTCTCATCGCCGAGCGACGCATTCTCCTTTAAGATCCGATGCGCCGGATCGAAATGCGCCAGCAGCCCCTCTGCGCACTGCCGCATCACTGTCTCATAACGCGAATCGTTGTGTATTTCGCTCAGTTCGTACGCCAACCACGCCTGCACGTACAGGTCGGCCAGTTGCGTGTAGCCCAAGTTCGACCGCCCCAACAACTCCGGCTTGCGAATCCATTCATCGATCCGCCAGAACAACTCAATCGCCTCGGCCAAATGGGCCGCGTCCTTCGAAATTTTCGAATACTCAACCAAAGCCAGGGCGACGAAAAACGCCGAATACGGCTTTCGCTGAAACGCGCCGGGCGATCCATCCTCGGCGACGCTGAACCAGCACCTCGGTTCGCCGTTCCGCGCGTGCCTGTGCACAAAGTCAAAGATTAGAGACGCGGCGTCTTTGAATTCCGAACGCGGCTCATACGTGTTGTACAGGCGCGCAAACATCCACGCCGCGCGCGCCTGCATCCAAATGTGTTTGCGTGGGCCATAGACGCGCCCCTCACGGTCGACATTGTTAAAGTACCCCCCATGAACGCGATCGAGCGTGTGCCGCAGCCAGAACGGCAGCACACGCTCGTTGAGTTCTTCGCGGTACTTCCGAAGAAACGCGTCGACCACTTAGATTGCCAACTGCGGGCGGCCCGGCTCAGGCCAATCCAAGTGGAAAAACTTGCCACGCGGGTGATCGGTTCGCTCATACGTGTGCGCGCCGAAGTAATCGCGCTGCGCCTGTAGCAGATTGGCCGGCAGGCTCGCCGACCGATACCCATCGTAGTAGCTCAACGCCGAATAGAACGTCGGCACCGAGATGCCGTGTGTCGCCGCCAGCGCAATAACCGACCGCCAGTTGGCCTGGCAGCGGTCGACCTCGCTCTTGAAGAACGGATCGAGCAGCAGGTTCGCCAGCTTCGGATCGCGCTCATACGCCTCGGTGATCTTTTGCAGGAAGCCCGCTCGGATGATACAACCACCGCGCCAGATCTTCGCTATCTCGCCGAAGTTCAGTGTCCAGTTGTACTCGCCTTGCGCCGTCGACATCAGTTGGAAGCCCTGAGCGTACGAACAAATCTTCGAGCAATATAGTGCGTCGCGCACCGCTTGCACAAGCTGCGCGCGATCGCCCGACCACGCCGCCGCCGGCCCCGGCAACTGCGTCGACGCCGCCACGCGCTCTTCCTTCACCGCGCTCAGACACCGCGCAAATACGGCCTCGGCGATTGTCGGCGCGGGCACGCCCATGTCGAGCGCATTCACCGAGGTCCACTTGCCCGTGCCCTTCTGTCCCGCCGTATCGAGCACGATATCGACGAACGGCGCACCCGTCATCGGGTCCGTCTGCTGCAAGATATCGGTCGTGATTTCGATGAGGAACGAATCGAGCGCGCCTTTATTCCACGCGCCGAAAATTTCGCTCAACTCGGCCGGCATGAATCCGCCGAGCCCGCGCAGAATCGCATACGACTCGCAGATCATCTGCATATCGCCGTACTCGATGCCGTTGTGCACCATCTTCACGTAGTGGCCCGCGCCGTTCGGCCCGATATACGTCGTGCACGGAACGCCGCCGTCCACGGGCTTTCCAGGCGTCGCGCCCGTCAGTGGCTTACCGGTCTTCGCATCGACCTTCGCCGCGATCGCCGTCCACACGGCCTTGATCTCTTCGTACGACGACGGATCGCCGCCGGGCATCAGCGACGGGCCGAATCGCGCGCCCTCTTCGCCGCCGCTCACGCCGGAGCCGACAAAACGAAATCCCTTCGCCGACAAATCCTTTTCGCGGCGAATCGTGTCGGTCCACAGCGCATTGCCGCCGTCGATGACGATGTCGCCCTGCTCCAACAACGGGAGCAGCGACTGTATGACCGCGTCGGTGGGGCCACCCGCTTTGACGAGAATGATGACCTTTCGTGGACGCGACAGAGACGCGACGAACTCTTCCAGAGTCTTCGCGCCGACAAGCCCGCCGGGCGTGTTCGGGTTCTCGGCCACAAATTTCTCCATGGTTTCCGCCGTTCGGTTGTAGACCGAAATTTGAAAGCCATGGTCGGCGATGTTCAGGGCGAGATTCTGACCCATGACGGCCAGTCCCACCAGTCCGATATCAGACAAGGGTTTGGACATAATAAACTTCCAGTTTAGCTATTCCTTGGCCAGCAGGTTGTAATACAACTGTGCCTGCACGCGGCCGATGCGGTCCCATCCGTAATCGCGCTCGGCCGTCGCCCGCGCCGCCGCTTCGAGCGACTCTCGTCGCGCCGGGTTGTCGATCAGCTCTTGTATCGCGCGCGCCATCGCCGGGCCAGTCGCAGCGACGACAACGTCGACGCCATCGGTCAAATCGATCCCGTTGATGCCCGCCGGCGTCGACACAATCGCCTTGCGCATCGCCATCGCTTCCATGATCTTGATGTTTGTGCCCGCGCTGGCGACCAGCGGAGCGACGACGATCGCGGCTTGATGATACGCCGCCCGGACATCGCTGACGAAGCCATCGACGTGAATGCCGGGCTGCGCCAAATCGAGCGTGACGCGATCGCCATAGCGGTCGAGAAAGTACTCGTGCCGCTGGCCCGCGATTACGTGCAGCTTCGCGCCCTTCAACAACGGCCACGCCTCGCGCAGAAAGAAATCAAGCGCCATCACATTCGGCAGATGAGCAAATGACCCAATGAACAAAATGCGATTCGCGTCCGGTTCCGCATCGCCTGGTGTGAATCGCGCCAGATCGACGCCGTTACGAATCGCGATGGCCTTCTCCAACGCAACGGTGGCACGGTCCTTATCCGACATCGCGACGACGGCATCGACCTCGCTCCAAACCTGTTTCTCGAATGACAGCCACTTCGCATGCTGCTCGCGCGTATCGTAATCGTCGCGGTCGTTCAGCAACTGCCCGTACAAATCGAACGTGATGTCATGCTCGACCAGCAGCGTCTTGGCCGGTTTACAATCGGCGGCATAGAGCCCCATCTGCGTGAACTCAAGCTGCACAACGCCCGGATTCCATTTGCGGATCGACCATTGCAGCGCGACGCGGAACTCCGGTTGATCGTGTTCTTCGACGACATCGGGCCGCGGGCTAGTTGGCAGCAGATGCGTGCCATCACGCCGCACGACGATAATCTCGACACATAGATCCAGCAACTCCTGCGCCGGCGTCTGCAACGATTCGGCGAAGACGATCAGAATTTGATCGAACTCTTTCGCCGCTTCGCGCATTAGGTTGAACATGCGCACCGCGCCGCCATGCGAAAGCGGAAACGGCAGATAGGGCGTGGCCACGATCACCCGCCTTCGTCCTGTGTGGCGCACTCCCGGAAAAACCGCCACCGCGCCATTGCACAGCGCGAGAATGTCGTCGTTGGCCGATCCTACAGGTTTGCGCCACGGCTCGCGCCACGCGCCGAACAGCGTTACTTCCGCACTCTTCACCGGCTCTTGTTTTGCAGCCAAGGCGTTCAGCCGCGCGATCGCCTCGCGCCACAAACGATTCGATCCGCTCTTGGCGGCAAATTGCAAATAGTTCCGCTCCACCGCGCATTCGAGCTCGAACGGAGTGAAGTACTTAGACGTCGTCGAGCGATGCCGGTGCTCCAAGCGCGCGTTCGCCGCGAATACCGTCGGCCAACCGTTCGACCACGCGCGCCAGCCGATGTCGAGGTCTTCTACATACGCCGGTGTGTACTCTTCGTCGAACCCTTTCAAAGAGCGCAGCTTCGCGGTGTCATAAAGCGTGCAACCACCGCTGCCATACAGCACCCACGTGCCGTCTTCTTTAGCCAACGGATCTTCGCACCACAAGGGAAACTGCTCGCGTTTGCACGGATGATACATTGCCTTACCGGTCTCTTCGCGGCGTACGCCCGGCGGGAAAAAAATCTGCGCCGTCGCGGCGAATAGATCCGGCGTCTCGGCAAACTTCGCTTGCAACGCCTCGAAAAAACCGGGCTCGATCATCATGTCGTTGTTGAGCAAACAGACGTAACGAAACTGCGCCCGCGCGATACCGCGATTTACCGCCGCAGCGAAACTCAGCGGCTGCTCGCTGACTTCGACGATCACACCCGGGTGAGAGCCAGACAGCCAGTCGACAGTTCCATCGTTCGAGCCGTTATCGACGACGATGATTTCGTTCGGCGCCTGTGCAAGCAACGTCGTAAACAACCGCTCTAACAACTCGCGCCCATTGCGCGACGGAATCACAACTGAGACGCCTTCTGGCAATACCTCTGAAACAACCGCCGGCTGGGGCGGGAAGTTCGAATCCGCGAACGCGCCGCACACGCGTGCGGCCGCGTAGGCGATTGGCCGCCGAAACGCACGAGGATGAGACAACCGCCAAATCCACGTGTACAACGTGCCGCCCGGCCGCGTCTCCCACCGGATGAAATTCTTCGTCCGCCAAAGAAAGTGCTTGACGATCACCGGAAGCGACCGCGGCCGAAACATGAAGTGTCCCAGGTTTTCGTTGAAGACGACCAGCCGCCACGGCCACTTGCGCGCCGCCATGAATCGCATCTTCCAATACGGCATGCGCGGCAGCGCGATGATCGCGGCGTAGACGACTTCGCAGTCGCGTACCGCATCCAGCACCCGCGCCGTGTTGTCCGCCAAATCCTTCGCCGGAAACCAGCGGATCCACTTCGCCACCGGAGCAGGCGGCGCAAATTCGCTCACCAAATAAATATCGAGAGAAGGCTCAATCCGCGCCAACTCCTCGATCAACGACGGAATCAGATCATCCGATCCCGAAGCGAACGCGAGTTTCACGCGGCGCGTCATAATCAAATCAACTCGGCGGTCGCACCGCGAAACACGCCGTTTCGCCAATCGGACCACCACGCGCACGCCTGCATGCAAAAAGCGGTGGAGACCGGATTCATGTACGGCAGCGCGGCGCCTTCTCGGGTGCCGAAACCGAAGCCGCCATCTTCGATCGCCGGACCGCCGAACCGCTGATGCGACGCGCAATGCGCGGCTTCGTATTCAGCCGATGTGACATCGAGGCCGATCACGTCGGCCGCCATCAATCGCACGCGCAGTAACTGTCCGCAAACATCGGATCGCTCAAACTTCGGGCCAATTTCGCGCAACAAATGCGCCACTTTCAAGATGCCGCTTCGCAGCGCCGCCTCGCAGTCCGGCCGCGTGCGATGTTTGCACAGCGCCTCCAGAAAGTAGGAGTACGCATGCAACCGGTCCATCACGCGCAGCGGATCGGGATCGCCGGGCAGAAACGAATCGTGCGTGCGGAGCGCAAACGCCAGCGCCCGTTCGTACCACTCGTCGAAACCGAGATCCGACCACGCCAGCGCCGACTTCAACTGAAAGCAACCCGGCTCGCGCGACCAGCGTTTTTCATATGGCCAAGCCTCTTTCGATGGCAACGAAAGAATCGGATGAATCTCTCCAGTGGGCGACCAAAAATCGCGATTCATCGCCAACCCGATCTCCCGCGCCGCGTTGAAATACTTCGCCTCTCGTGTGCGCCGGTGAAACGCCAACAACCCGCGCGCAATGATGCCGCAATCGAAAAAGTACGATGGCGGCATCGGATCGGCGACCTCAAACGGCATTGCCGCGATCGACGGCTGCCACGCGACATCGACCAAATAATCCGCCGCGCGCCGGGCAGCTTCCAAAGATCCCGCCCAACTCAGCGCGCTCAACGCGTACCCGGTAATTTCGGTGGAAACAGGCAGGTTCCTGCCCTCGGCCAACAAGTGATACCGCGCGACTCCGCCCGACGCCTCTTGAATCCCCGACCGCTCAAACCATTGAACTGCTGCTTCTGTGACCTGCAAATCGGTTATTGTAGCAGGAGTTATGATAGGGGCATGATTCGCTGGGTGTTCTTCCTGCTATCGATCGCGCTATGGGCCGAAGATGTTCCCGTCGGCGTCGTTAGCGGCTACCTGTCGAACATCAGGGCGACGAGTTTCTTACTGAAGACCGTGCAGGGCAAGGAAATGCACTGTACCTACGACCACCGCACCTGGTTTGAGCAAAGCAGGGTGCGCGTCCCACCCACCGCCTTTCAGCCCACCGACCTCGTCGAAGTCGTCGCCGATCGCCGATTGATCGACGGCAAACCCTGCTACATCCGCACCGTGCGTCTGGCCGATCCGACTCCGCGCGAATCCGGCCGCATGAAGATTACCTACCGCGCCGTCACCGAGTACCTCGCTCCGCGCGGCGAATTTCAGTGGGGCGGTGTCGTGAGCGAACTCAACGCTACGCACCTTGTTCTCCGTACGCGTAACGAAGGTTACAAACCGCTCCGCCTCCGTAAAGATACGCGCTTCCTCGAAGACGGTGTCGTCTCGATGAGAGAGCGCTTGCAGCCAAATACGAAGATTTACGTGCGCGCCGGCCGCAACCTTGAAGGCGAAGTTGAGGTTTATCAAGTCGTCTGGGGCGCCGTTACCGGTTTGCAGTAAGTAAAATTTCACATCTGGAAAGAAACCGCGCCGAAAGTGGCCCCGTCGAGGGGCATGGGTGGTCTCCGCTGTTATAATGGGAGATTGCAAAAAGCCGGAGTGACGAACCTACGCATGAAGCAGAACGCGATTTGGCTCGCCGCTGTTATCGTTTCCCAACTTGTGGTTGTGGGGCAGCAGCGTGAGTTTTATAACGGGCAGGCCGCCCGCCTAATCATCGGCCAGAGGACCATTACCGATCAGAGCCCGACGCCAAGCGCCAGCGTGCTCGGCGGCGTCGGCGGATTGGCCTACGCCAACAACATGTTGTTCGTGGCCGACTCTAACCGCGTCGCCTCAACGCCGCTTAACCACCGCGTCCTGATCTTCCGCAATATCGCGGGCGACGTGTTGCCGGTCAACGCGCTTGTGCCGCAAATCGCCCGGTGTCCCGCGTGCCGCGGCGCCGCCGACACGGTTCTCGGCCAGGCCGACTTCGAAAAGAACGAACTGAAACTCATCGCCGGTCAGAATACTCTACGGAATCCGACCGCGGTGGCCTCCGACGGAACGCGCCTCGTTGTCGCCGATACCGATAACAACCGCGTGCTGATCTGGAACACGATCCCGAGCTCTAATAATCAGCAAGCCGATCTTGTCGTCGGCCAGGAAAATTTCACATCCGTCGTGACCCCGCGCGGAGCCACCGGACAGAAGATGCGCGGACCGCAGGGTGTCTGGATTCAAGGCACACGTCTTTTTGTCGCGGATTCGGGCAACAATCGCGTATTGATCTGGAACTCGTTCCCCACGCGCAACGGCCAAGCCGCCGATGTTGTCGTTGGCCAGTCAAATTTCGACAGCATCGTCGAACTCGATCTCACCCGTACCGCGATCGATCCCAAGAACAACAACCTGCTCAACCCGGTCTCGGTCACCAGCGACGGGACGCGCATGTACGTTGCCGATCTCGGCCAGAACCGCGTGCTGATCTATAACTCGATCCCCACGCAGAATGGCGCCGCCGCCGATCTCGTGCTCGGCCAACCTGACTTCACCAAGGCGATCGCCAACAACAGCACGGAAGAGTCAAAGCTCTGTGCTGCCAAAGGGAAAAACAAAGACGGGAAGGATGAGTATCCGATAACCTGCCTCGCCACACTCGACTTCCCTCGCTACGTCCTGAGCGATGGCCGTCGCGTTTTCATCGCCGATGGCGGCAACGACCGTGTTCTCGTCTACAACAACATCCCCACCCGCAACGGTCAGCCGGCCGACCTTGTGCTGGGGCAAGTCAACGGTTCGCTGAACCGAAGTTCCGACAGCGCCTTCCCGCTCTACCGCGCCTCGGCCGATCTGCTTCGCACGCCGATGTCGCTCGCCTGGGACGGAACGAATCTCTACGTCAGCGACACCTTCAACCGCCGCATTTCGGTCTTCTCTCTACACGATCAACCGCTGCCGTTCACCGCCGTTCGCAACGCCGCCAGCAAAGACGTGTTCGCCACCGGTACCGTCACTTTCGACGGCGTGCTTAAAGAGAACGACGAAGTCACCGTCACTGTCAGCGGCAAAGAGTACAAGTACAAGCAGAAGGCCAACGACAACTTTCCGATCGTCATCAACAACCTTCGCGACGCTATCAATTTCGATACTTCCGCGACGGTCACCGCGGCCATTATCCCCGAACTGAAAATCCTTCTCCTCACCGCCCGAAGCGGCGGCGAAGAGGGCAACAAAATCGAGTTCAGCGCTAAGACTTCCGACAACGCTACTATCACCGCCACCACCTCCGGCGCCGTATTAAGCGGCGGTCAGGACGCGGCCAAAATCGCCGCCGGAACCATCGTGAGTCTGATCGGGGAGAACCTCTCCGAAGTCACCGAAGCCGTGCCCGAGAACGCCACCGAATTGCCGCGTACCCTTGCCGGCGTGCGCGTCTACTTTGACGGCATTGAAGCGCCGATCCTCATGGTGTCGCCGGGCCAAATCAACGCGCAGATTCCGTGGGAAGTCCGCGACGCCACCGGTTCGAACGCCTACATCCGTATCGAACGCCGCAACGGGACGGTCGTCACGACGTCGCCCGTCGCCGTCACCATCATCCGGCAGAACCCCGGCATCTTTGCCTTGGAAGGCCTCGATCCGCGCCCCGGCGTCGTGACCCACTTTTCCGACAAGGCCACCGGCACAGTTTCGGTCGACGGCACAGCCAACGCAGGTGACATCGCCACAGTCTCGATCGAGGAGCGCGAATACTCCTACACCGTGAAAGCCGGCGACACTCTCGAGAAGATCCGCGACGGCGTCATCGGCCTCATTAACGCCAACGCCGACGAAAAAGTCGAAGCGTTTGCCGCCGGTCTCTTCACCCGTATCCGCCTTCGCGCCAAGCAACCCGGCGCCGACTTTAATGGCTTGAAGTACGCCGCGAAGTCGAACGAAGGTGGTCAGGTCATTATGACCGCCACCACGCCCACTCTCTGCTGCGCGAATAAGGCTGGCTCCCTCATCACAAAGGAAAATCCCGCGCTTCCCGGTGAAACGATCGTTCTCACGGCGACCGGCCTCGGCATCCTGAAAGACGCCGGTGCACAGGAGCAGGTCCGCACTGGCGTAATCTACGAAGGCCCGGAACTGAACGAGCCAAACGAGTTCGTCTCCTCGCTCGCCGGCGGAAAGACCGCCAATGTTCTGTATGCCGGCCTGAAGGTCGGCGCCATTGGACTGTACGAAGTGCATCTCGAACTGAACTCCGATCTGCCGACCAACGAGTTCACACAGGTGACCATCGCGCAGGATATCTACGTTTCCAACGTCGTCACCTTCCCGCTTCTGAAGCCGGTCGTCCCTGAGTAGGCTAATGTGGACCCGCCGGAGCGTTCTCGCGTCGGCGGTAGGGGTTTCTGGAGCGGGCAAGCCGAACGAGCAGAACGAGTTCGTGGGCAGGGACAAGGGAAAAATCGCCGTTGGCTTCGACGCCCCGGGCGATCTCACCAACACCGTCGTTGGCTGCGCCACAGTTCACGGCGATCAACTCGGCGGCCTCGGACTACCCTTCAAATGGCCGTTCATGTATGAACCGCTGATTCGCATTCCGCTATAGTTAAGCGCGCCCGGCCGCATCAAGGCCGGTAGGCGTCGTAACGATCTGGTAACGCAAGCCGCGCTCGTCGGTGTTGATCGGCCGTCAAAGATCGACGGCGTGGATATCACCAACCCCACCCGAAGTGGTAACCGCGAGGTGTACAATCTCGCAAGAGGCCCCCGGGAGCGTGTCAACGATCCTGCGCACGCCGCGAGGTTGCAAGAACTGTAACAACGCCTCGAAGCCTGGTGGTCTGGAGGTTGATCCGAATGCGCGCCCTCTTCTTCACTCTTACCCTCTACGCCCAGCCTGATTTCACCGGAACCTACGACATCGGTACCGTCACACCCGTACAGCGCACCGTTACGTTCGGCACGCGGCTCGAGATGACGCAAGCCGAAGCCGAAGCCGTTGAAAAGCGCGTCGCCGATCTTGTCGCCAACGACAATCGCGCCAGCGATCCGAATCGCAAAGCGCCACCCGCCGGCGCGGATGTAGGCAATTACAACCAGCTCTGGTTTGAGCGGGGCTCTCGCGCCACGCGCATCAACGGAAAGTGGCGAACGTCGATCATCACAGATCCGCCCGACGGCCGATTCCCTTCGTTGACCGCCAAAGGCAGGGAGATCGCCGCCCGCAACGCGCTGCACAATCGATCTACCGGCGATGCGTTTTGGCTTAAAGAAGGACTGAATCCAGGCCCTTTCGACGATCCCGAACTCCGCCCGCTGACCGAGCGCTGCCTGGCCACATTCGGCACCTCCGGCGGCCCGCCGATGCTCCCGACTGGATACAACAACCTGAAGCGAATCGTGCAGACTAAGAACCGCATCGTCATCGTGAATGAGATGATCCACGACGCCCGCGTCGTGCGCATGAACGAACCTCACGAGCCCTCCGACATCCGCCGCTGGCTCGGTGACTCGGTTGGCCGTTGGGAAGGCAACACGCTCGTCGTCGACACGACAAATTTCAACGACACCCCCGGCCTCTTCTCCGCCTCCCGTAATCTTCACGTCGTCGAACGCTTCACGCGCCTTGACGCCAACTCGCTGAGCTACAAATTCACGGTCGAGGACCCCACCGTTTGGACGACGTCCTGGAGCGGCGAAGTGCTCTGGACCGCAACAAATCAACGAATGTTCGAGTACGCCTGTCACGAAGGCAACTATTCGTTCCAGGGAATCCTCAAAGGCGCGCGTGTGCTCGAGTCCGACGCGCGGCGTTAAGCCGGTGGCTGCGGCGCCTACCTGTCCAATCGCGAACAAGAGCTCCCGCGTTTCCGAAAAATGGGACCGCCGCTAAACGGTTGGCCTTCAATTGCCGGTAAACCCGCTAATAGGTAGCAATGTTCAGAGCACTCCTCCTTTTCTCCGCCACGGCGATCGCACAGCCGGTCCCTGGCCGTTACATCGTTGAACTCTCCGGTGAACCCGCCGTTACCGTGCGAACGTCCGAAAGGCAATCGC
>VFZW01000072.1 GCA_016871055.1 Acidobacteriota bacterium | reverse complement strand
CGGAACATGTAGTCGTCCAAGTGGCGGCAATACTCCTCTCGCGCGGCGAACACCGCCTCAGCCCCGATCGCACCATACTCTTCCACCAGCGCTTTCACACCGGACCAGCGCGATCCGTAGAGCGTCTCCGCGTTGCCCGTCCCAGGCAGGGGCAGTACTGCTGTCGAGCATTTCACCGATACCCCGAGCAGCTTGCAAACTGCATCCGATGCGTCCTCGGCGATCGCCCGATATCCCGTTATCTTCCCCCCCAGTATCGACACCACTCCCGGCTCGGTCTGCTCAACTTTGTGCAGCCGCGAAACGCTCGACTCCGACCCATCTTGCTTGACCAGCGCCCGAACGCCCGCGCTGGTTGAATACAACGCCAACCGCCTCACGTCCGGGAAGAACGGTTCCACCGACCGCAGCAGATATTCGATGTCCTCGTCGTCGGCGCGCACGCCGCCCGGGTCGGCGCGAAAGTCCGTGTCGGTGGTGCTGATCCACGTTGTCCCCAGCAAGGGTATAGCAAAGAACAAGCGCCCATCGACCGGAGAGAACAGCACATTCGCCTTCTGAATCATCGGCGCGCACGCGAGATGAATCCCCTTGGTTGTTCGAATCCGCCGGCTCTGCCCCGCGCCCATCCGTTCGGAAACCCGGTCAAACCATGGCCCCGTTGCATTCACAAACATCTTCGCGCGGACTTCGACCTCCTCGCCCGAATCCACATCCCGCGCGCGCAGCGCCGTGATTCGACCGCTCGACCGCGCCACGCCGACAACCTCGGCGTAGTTCCGCACAACAGCCCCATGCCGCCCAGCGTCGATTACGTTTTCGAGTGCCAGCCGCTCCGGCAAACACACCTGCGCGTCGTAGTAACTGGCCGATCCCGTGCACCCCTCGCGCGCGAGCGATGGCTCATCGCGCATCGTCTCGGCCGCCGAAACAAACCGGTGGTTCGGCACAGACTTGTCATAACTCAGCAAATCGTACAGGCACAACCCCGCGCGCATCTTTTGTTGGAAAAACCACGAGTGCCCGACGAACGGAATCCGAAACTCCAACGGCTTGACCAAATGAGCCGCATTGCGTAGCAGAATCTCCCGCTCGCGTAGATCCATCCGCACCAGCCCGAAATCGAGCATCTCCAAATACCGTAATCCGCCATGAATCAGCCGCGTCGACCCCGCCGTCGTCGCCCCGCCGAAATCGCCCTTCTCAATCAACGCGACCGACAAACCGCGCAGCGCCAAATCGCGCGCCACACCGGAGCCGATGATTCCGCCGCCAATTATCGCGGCGTCAAACTCCGCGCCACCAAGCGCGGAAAAGTTTCCCATCTATCGATTATGAAACACCGCCGCATGCACCAGCGCCCCAATCGACGCCAGCGCCATATCCTTCTGTGCATCCCACACATTGCCCTGCGCGCCGATGAACTCAGCCCCAAGCTCAGGTGCAACCGATGCCGCCACCAGCCACTCCGCGATCTCATACAACGCGCTCGTCGAAACGATTGCCTGCACCGCGCTCGCATACGGATACCGCACCCCGCGCGCGCGAAAAATCTCCATCAGAGGCCGCGTCAGCATCAGACCATAGAGGAAGTGAATCGCGCGGTCGTAGTGATTGCGGCCGCCGCCGAACCATTCTCCAACCGGCACGTTGCTATACGCATGCAGCGCCCCATATTCGTGCAGGCAGAAGAACGCGAACACAAGCATCCACGACGTGTTCGACAGCGCCAGCCACTCGCGTTTCCACATCGCCACCGCGAACACGGCAGCCACGGCCAGGTTTTCCAGCCACCAATCCTCCAGCACCTCGGAAAAACATCCCGACAACGCCAGAACCACCGGCGCCGCCACCGCCAACCACCTACCGCGCACGCCCCGCCTCAACCGCCTGATACACGTCCCGCTTGGCCAGTCCCCGCTCCCGCGCCACGTGTTTGATCGCCTCCATTCGCTCCATGCCCATCGCCATCGCCCGTTCCACCGCCTCGGCCAGCGGCGTATCGTCGGCCACCACACCCGCGCGATCAATCAGAAGCGTAATCTCCCCGCGCGGGCCCGGCGGCCGCAGCCGCGTAAGCACCTCGCTCGCCGGCCCCCGCAAAAACTCCTCATGCAGTTTGGTCAACTCGCGCGCCACGACAACCGCACGATCCCCCAGCACCGCAACCACATCTTCGAGCGTCTCGACAATCCGATGCGGCGCCTCATGGAACACCAGTGTCGCCGGCGTCGACGCCCACTGTTCCAACGCCTTCCGCCGCTGCCCCTGCTTGGCCGGAAGAAATCCGCCGAACACAAACGCATCGGTCGGCAGCCCTCCGGCGCACAACGCCGCCAGCATCGCCGACGGCCCTGGAATCGGAATCACCGCGATCCCCTCGGCCGCGGCCGCGGCCGCCAGCCGATACCCCGGATCGGAAATCAGCGGCGTACCCGCATCGCTGATCAGCGCGATCCGTTCGCCGCCCCGCAGCGCGTCCAACAAATCCCCGGTCCGGTCGTTTTCATTGTGGTCGTGATAGCTGACGAGAGGCTTCGAAATGCCGTAGTGATCGAGCAATTTCCGGCTGTGGCGCGTGTCCTCACACGCGATCCGGTCCACCTCCTCGCGGAGGATACGGAGGGCCCTGAGAGTAATATCCTCAAGATTTCCGATGGGAGTGGCGATAAGATAAAGTGCGGAAGACACTCTTCGTCACTATACTTGAGAAAGGAGAACCCCGGATTGAGTCCTGAATCTAGCGCAGGGACAGCGCCTTTCTATACGTGGAAACCCGCGGACAAAGCGGTGTCGGTCCAGATCCAATTCGACATCGTCGATCGCATCCTGCTTGAAGTCATGAAAGGCTTTGGCTCGGTGCCCAAGCGCGGCGCCGAAGTCGGCGGCATTCTCCTCGGCACCACCGAGCGCAACAAGCTCGGCGAACTCCTCGTCAAAATCGAAGACTTCGAACCGGTGAATTGCGACCACGCCCAAGGCCCGTCCTACGTTCTCTCCGAGTCCGATCGCGACGCCTTCGACGAAGCCTGCGAACGTTGGCAGCGCGGCCCGGACCGCCGCATCTACGCCGTCGGCTACTATCGCGGCCACACCCGCGATGGCGTCTGTTTAGCCGCCGAGGATCTCGCGCTCCTGGAAGATCAGTTTCCCGGCGACGAAGCGATCGCGCTCGTCGTTAAACCCTACGCCACGAAAGTTAGCACGGCCGGCATCTTCTTCCGCGAAGAGGGCAAATTCAAGGCCGACTCGACTTATCTCGAATTCCCCTTCAGCCGCAAAGAACTTGGTGGCGGCTCGTCGGGTTCCGAACGCCTGACTTCCGCCGCCCGCTTTGGCCAGCAGCGAGTCTACGACGAGCCGCTCTTTGCGTCGCCGCCACAGCCCCAACCGCAACCCCAAGTTCTCGAATCCGCCCCTCCAACCGCGCCGACTTTCGGCATCGCCGCCGATCCTCCCAAAAAAGGCAAAGGCGTTCGCGGCGGCTGGGTCTGGATCCCTCTGTCGTTCATCTTCATGCTGCTCGGCACGGTCATCGGATTCCAGATCGCCCTCAGCATGCGGCCGAAGCAGCCCGCCAATCCATGGATCGAAGCTTGGGACATGGCGCTTACCGTGAAGCAGAACAACGCCGAGCTTCTGGTCAGTTGGGATCCGCTCGCCCCCGCCATCCGGAACTCCAACCGCGGCGTGCTCTACATCCAAACGCGCACCGACACGCATAACGTCGAGATGAAGGGTTCACAACTCCAGGCCGGCAGCGTGATCTACCGCAGCGTTCCCGAGCGCGCCGTCTTCCGCCTCGAAGTCTTTCCGCGCGAACGCGCCACGGTCAGTGAAACGGCCGAGTTTAAAACTGAGACGAAGTAGCGGTTCGAAATCAGTAAGTTTTTCCGAATTGCCGTGGATCCTGCCCCATTACGCCGCAGAGTTTCCACGCGCCCGACGACTTGCAAACAGGGTAAACGGCCGCGCCCTCTTCGAGCAACGAGCCGTCCTTCTTGAATCGCCGATAGGACGCGTTGATAAGCGCGCTGCCAGCGGTTAACGCCGTGATCCGAACCGCGGTAATCTTGCTGTCACCATAGCCCCGCGGTTCCAACGCACCGCGCTGCTTCCGATAGTGCTCCACGACGGCATCGACGGAACCGAAAGTCTGTAACGCACCTCCCGCCGACACGACAAACGGCGCCTGCACGCTGTCGCGCAATGCCGCGTAGTCTTGCTTGATGAACGCCTGGGCGTAGCGGTCATACATCCTCTGAATTGCAATTCGGTCCGCGTCGAAGCTCTGCGCGAATACGGCGAGGTTTATTAGCAACAACAAACGGAGTAACATGCGGCGATTGTATCAAGCACGTGCACGCCCGAACGCCCACCAGTTATACGCCACCGATGCGAATGCGAGTGGGATCGCCTCGGGCCGGTTCAACACTGCGCTTCTCAGGGAAAGACCATAGCCCCACCACGAAGCGAGCGCACCCGGCGGAATCCCCACTGCCAACCGAAGTCTAGTCGTTCGAGTTCAGCGCCGCATGACCAACACCGCATTCAACCCGCCGAACGCAAACGAATTCGAAATCGCCACCTCATGCGCGAACGGTACGAACGAAGTAACCGGCGTCACGGTCTCCGGGTCCGCCTCGACAAAATTCGCCGTCGGCGCCACCGCCTGCCCTCGCAATCCGCAAATTGTCGCCACCGCTTCAAGAGCCCCCGCCGCGCCCAACGCATGCCCGTGCAGCGACTTCGTCGACGTGACCCGCATCGCATCCAAGTGCGATCCAAACACCGTCCGTAACGCCGACGATTCCGCAACGTCGTTCACCGCCGTCCCCGTCCCATGCGCATTCACGACGCCGACCGATTCCGCCGCCACTCCCCCGTCGGCCAGCGCCAATCCAATCACGCGCGCCGCGCCCGCCGCCGACGGCTGCGTAATATGATGCGCGTCCGCGCCCATGCCGAAACCAACGATCTCCGCCAACACCGTCACGCCGCGCGCCACCGCGCGCTCCAACGGCTCCAACACCAACATCGCCGCGCCTTCTCCCAGCACCATCCCCGCGCGGTTTTTCGAAAACGGCCGGCACGTGTCGGGACTTACCACCCGCAACGCCTCCCACGCCTTCATCGACCCATACGTGAACGGAGCCTCGCTGCCGCCTGCCAGCGCCACATCGGCAATACCGTGCCGGACGAGCCAGAACGCCTGGCCGATCGCGTGATTGGCCGAACTGCACGCCGTCGATACCGTCCACACCGGCCCCTGCCAGCCCAGCTCCAACGTCAGCGCGCTCGCGCCCGCGTTTGCCATCAGCCGCGGAATCGTCAGCGGATGCACGCGCGGCGAACGGTCATAGTACAGCGAATGAAACCCCGCGTCCTCGCTGGCCTTTCCGCCGTAGCACGAGCCCGTCACGATTGCCGCCCGCTGCTTCTCTTCGGCGCTCAGACCCAGCGCCGCCTGCCCCATCGCCTCCCGCGCCGCCACAATCGCCAGCTGCGCAAACCGGTCGAGCGGCACCAGTTGCTTTTCATCAAAATGCTTCGACGCGTCAAACTCCCGCGCCTGCGCGCCGTTCGAAAACCGGATCCCCGTCATGTCGATGCCGCCAATCGGCCCGATCCCGCTTCGCCCCGCCCGGCACGCGTCCCAAAACTCGCGGGCATTGCCGCCCAACGCCGACACACAGCCAATTCCTGTTACAACAACGCGCCGCGTCATGCCTTCGGCTGTTTCTCGCTGACCAGTTTCCAAACACCCTCGGCCAGTTCGTCAATATCTTTCACCAGCCGCGCCGACTCATCCGGGATATTAATGTCGAACTCGTTTTCCAACGCGAACAAGATGTTGATCCCATCCAGCGAATCGATCTCAAGCTCCTGGAACGTCGCCGTCGCCGTGACTTTTTCCAATGGCAATTTCTGCGTTTCCGCAAGCGTCTTTAACACCCGCTCCATGATCTCCGGCGGAACTGTCGACTCAGTCATCGTTCCAGCATGGCAGAAACCGCGCAAAACGTAAAATCCCGCGCCTGCAAAGTTTGCAACACTTCGCCCGTCGCCGCCACCGTCGGCGTTATATCGGGGTTCGCCGCCAGCATCCTTCCATCGTGCAAACAGAGGATGTCCCCGGCCTGCGTTCCACGCAGTAACCGCCCCGCGATCTTATCCGCTGGCAACTTCCAATCCAGCCCGATCGACGTCCACATCACGCCCATCAAGCCAAACTCCCGCTGCACCGCGCCCAACCCGATCCATCGCACGCCATACGGCGCTCGAAACAGCCGCGGCGCGCTTCCGGTGATCTCCCGCACAATCGCCTGCGCCCGTCCGATCTCCTCCCGCATCATGTCCTTCGACGAAAAGTCCAACCTCGGATGCGACCACGTATGATTGCCGATTTCGTGGCCAGCCCGCGCGGTTTCGGAAAGCACCCCCGGCAGCCGTTCGGCATTCCGCCCGCACACAAAAAACGTCGCCTTCGCGCCAAACCGATCGAGCAACTCCAACAGCTCCGGCGTCCGCTCGCTCGGTCCGTCGTCAAACGTCAATGCCACCCGCCGGCCACTCCGGTCGCCATGCCAAACCGATGGCGCGAACACCTGCGAACTTCTCCCGCGTACCGCCCACGCCGCCGCCGCAACACCGGCAATCGCGCCCGCCCAAATCACGGCTTGTCGGCCCAGGCGATGCTGTGATCGGACGTCACGGCATACGTCTCCGGCGGCGAAATCAACGTGAAAAACGACCACGGCCCCGGCTTCCACGGGTACCGTTCGATCACGCTCTCATCGATCGCCACGCCCAAACCCGGCGCGCGCGGCACAATCAAATCGCCGCGATCAATCTCCAACGGCGTCGCCAAAATCTCGGCCGCCAGCGGCCACTCGTACATGAATTTCCGCCCCGGCTCGGTGTACACCGGACACTCCAGCCACTCCACGACTCTCTCCGGCCAGCACACGCCCACATGCGCCGCCGCAATCAACTCCAGCGTCGTTCCCCAGCTGTGAAACGCGAATCGCAAACCGGCCTTTTCGATCTCTCCGAATAATCGCCGCCCCATCGCATACCCGCCCTGGCAGACAACATCGGACTGCACGAAATCGGTGCACTCGTTGTGGATCAAGTCGAGGAACCCTTCTTCGGTGTGCTCGTGCTCGCCGGTTGCGATCGGTACGATATCCTTGGCTCGCAACGCACGATACGCCGCATGATCCTCCGGCGGCAGCGGTTCTTCCAACCACGTGATGTCATACTCCGCCATCCCTCGCGCCGTCTGTTCCACCGTGTCGGGCGAATAGCTCCGATCGCCCATGCGCCACCACGAATGCGCATCGACCATCAACTGAAAGTCCGGACCCGTCGCCGCTCGCATCTGCCGCACCGTTTCGACGTCCAGATCCGGCCCCAACGCCGGCCTCATCTTGTACGCGCGGAATCCCATCTCTTTCGTCAGCGCCGCTTCGCGCGCATACTCCTCCGGCGGCTGATACATCCCCGCGCTGCCATACAGCGCGATGCGGTCGCGCACACGCCCGCCGGCTAACTCCGATACCGGCGCGCCGTTGAACTTCCCAAGCAGATCGTAGAACGCCACTTCGACCGTCCCGTACGTCTGATAGGTTTTCCGATCCCATTGCCCGGCCCCTTGAAACTGCACGCGCAGCGCGTCGGCGTCGAGAAGCGTCCGCCCTTCGGCCCACGGCGCGATCGTGTCGTTGATGATCCGCGCCGCCGCTTCGCTTCCCTCGCCCGGCCCATACCCAACCAGCCCGTTGTCGGCCTCGACCCGGATCAGCATCGCATCGCGTTTGATGATGCGCCGCTCGCCGCCGAAATAGCTGAGCTTTACCGGCTCCGGAAACACGTAGGAAAGCAGGAAACAGCGTAACGATCGAATCCGCATGTTCATTCAGCATACTGCGATACGGTCAAGCCCGTTACAATGGCAGAATCAATGAAACGCAAAGCGGTGATCACCGCCGCCGGCCCCGGCCAGCGGCACCTTCTGCATCAAACCCTCGCCACTCCGGATAACCGCCGTCCCTCCATCGGCGATTTTCTGCTCGAACTGCTCGGCGACAGCGTCGGCGAAGCCGCCATCGTGATTCCCGCCGGCGCCACCGCTCACTTCGAACAACTCTTCTCCAACGCCAAGATCGTCGTGCGCCTCATCGAACAGAACGAGCCGCGCGGCTACGCCCACGCGATCCTGCAAGCGCGCGATTTCGTCGGCGACAACTCGTTCATCCACCTCGTCGGCGATCACTTCTATCTCGCCAATCAAGGAGACTCCCGTTCCTTGGTTGACGAACTTGTTCAACTTCATGAAGCCGAAAAATGCAGCGTCAGCGCCGTCTCTCCCACGCGCGAAGCGCTGCTTCCTTACTTCGGCGCCGTCGGAGGCCCGGCGCTGCGCCCCAGTGTTTTCCACGTCGAAACCGTCCTCGAAAAACCGACTCCCACCGAAGCCGAGCGCTCCCTTCATGCCGCGGGAATCCGCCAGGGCCACTATCTCTGCTTCTTCGGCATTCACGTCTTTACGCCCGGCTTGATGAGCATCCTCGCCGAGTCCACCGAGACCTCTCTTTCCACCGCTCTGCAAACACTCGCCCGCCGCGAACGATATCTCGCTGCGATCATCCCCGGCCGCCGCTTCGACATCGGTTCCAAGTACGGCCTCCTGCAAGCCCAACTGGCTCTCGGCCTCCGCGGCGCCGACCGCGACGAAATTCTCACCATGATGCTGGAGCTCACCGCGCGATGAAACTGCTCGAGCGGATTACAAGCCCGGACCCATCGGTGCGGAACCTCTCGTTTGATTCCTGGGCCGATGGCCAGCCGGAGAACGAACTCCTGGCCGAAGCGGTCCGTCTTGAATCCTTCCGCCGCGAATCGCAAAATCTGTACGACCGCGTCCGCGCTCTGATCTTCCTCGCCACGCTGCATAGATTCCAACTCGGCGCCGCCGCCACCGGCACGGCCTTGATCCCCTACGGCGCCGTCGAACACATTCGCGCGCGCCGCTTCGATCAGGCCGTCTCCGAATTGCTGGCTCTCCAACAACGTCACGGCGCCAGCCCCGCCCTCAGCAGCGCGCTCGCCGCCGCCTATCGCGGCCTGGCCTTCCAAACCCTCGCCGATCAAGTCCGCCGCAGCGTCCGCGAATTCCCCGGCAATCGCTGGATGTTCCGCGCCGGTCACGTCTTCGACTACCCGCTTCGTCTCCATCCCGATCTCCTCGCCGGCGACTCTCACCCCGTTCTCCACGAGATCACCCCCGTGCGCATGGATCTCACCCACGGCGCCTGGAGCGACATTTTCTTCCTCGCCATGGACTACCCCGAAGGGGCGCGCGTCATCAACATCTCGGTCGATCTCGCCGTCCGCGGCTCGGGCGCCTCTCCGCGCCCTCCCGTCGAAAGCTTCTTCCGCATCATCGACGAACCCGTCATTCGCCTCGTCAGCGTCGATCTCGGCGCCTCCGCCGATATCGCCAGCCTCGACGAACTCTTCGATTTCGCCCGCGACTACCTCGGGCTGTTGAAAGCCGCCGTCATTGCGAGCGGCCTGATTCCGAGCGGTCTGGAAGGCAGCGGCCAACCGCTTCCCACGGTGTTGGAACGCCTCACCGGCCGGTCCGGACTCGGCATCGAAATCGTCAGTCAGGTGAACGACATTCCCAAAGGCAGCCGTTTCGCCGTCAGCACGAACCTGCTCGCTTGTCTCATCGCTGTTTGTATGCGTGCGACTCGCCAGATTCGCTCCCTCACCGGCCCGCTTGATGAAGACGACCGCCGCATCGTAGCCGCACGCGCCATCCTCGGTGAATGGCTCGGCGGAAGTGGCGGTGGCTGGCAGGACTCCGGTGGCGTGTGGCCCGGTGTGAAGCTGATCGCCGCCGAAGCGGCCTCCGAAGGCGATCCCGAATTCGGCATCAGCCGCGGCCGCCTGCTCCCGCGCCATCGTTTGCTCGACGAAGTAACCCCCGAAGCCCACCGGCGCCTCGAAGAATCGCTGGTCCTCGTCCACGGCGGTATGAGCCAGGACGTCGGCCCTATTCTTGAGATGTGCACCGAGCGCTACTTGCTCCGCTCCGGCCGCGAGTGGGAGGGGCGCAAGGAAGCTGTTGCGCTCCTCGACCAACTGGCCGGCGCCCTCCAGGAGGGCGATATCAAGCGTCTCGGCCAGTTGACGCAATCCAACTACGACGGCCCGATTCAAACCATCATTCCTTGGGCCGGCAATGCCTACACCGAACGCCTCATTGCCGCCTGCCGCGCCGAGTTCGGCGACGAGTTCTGGGGCTTCTGGATGCTCGGCGGCATGAGCGGCGGCGGCATGGGATTCGTCTTTGATCCCGCCGCGAAACCGCGCGCTCTCGCTCGCATGCCCGAGATCCTCGCCACCGCCAAGCGGTCGATGGAGACCAGCTTCCCCTTCGCCGTCGAGCCCGTTGTTTACGACTTCTCCGTAAACGACCGCGGATCCACCGCCGAACTTCGCACCGAGAGCGATGCCATTCTGAGCGTCCCGTACTACTTGCTCCGCGCGCCCGCCCTCTTACGCACTGAGCCTCGTTTACTTCCCGCCGCTCAGCGCGCCGAACTAATCCGGTTCGCCCGCGTCCATCGCGACCAAACCGATACGCTCTTCGATCGCATGATGCCTCGCGATGACTCCCCCGCGACTGCCTCCGGGGCGAGTTTGCAAGACATATTGACCGAGAACGGCTTCGACGCCGCCGCCCATGAACTGCTGCGCGCCGAATACCGCGCTCGCCGCGTAGGCCTCGCGCAGAACCGCCTCCCCGCCTCCACGGTCATCGAGGATGTCCGCCGCGAACATGTCGGCCCCGCCGTCGACACCCACGAAACAGTCGGCCGCCAAGCCCTGCGAGATGGCAAACTCGCCATGATAACCATGGCCGGAGGCGCGGGTAGCCGCTGGACCAAGGGCGCCGGCGTCGTCAAGGCGCTGCACCCTTTTCACCGTTTTAACAGCCACTACTTCAGCTTCCTCGACATCCAGGCGAGAAAGGCCGCCGCGGCCCGTGTGCCGCACATTGTCACCGCCAGCTATCTCACCGCCGGGCCAATCCTGGCCTCCGGAGCCCGCGTGTCTCGCGGGCGCAGCATCGGCTTGCGCATGATCCCGACAGTAGCCGACCTCCGTTATCTATGGGAGGTGATGCCCCAACAACAACTCGACGCGCAAAAACAGAAGGTGCGCGAAAGCGCCCGCGCCAGTCTCTTGAACTGGGTTGTGCAAACGGGCGAAGCGAGCGACTATCTCGACAACCTGCCGTCGCAATGCGTCCATCCCGTCGGCCATTGGTATGAACTGCCAAACCTCCTTCGCAACGGCACGCTGAAGCAACTCCTCGATGAGCGCCCCGCGCTTCAGTATCTGTTCCTCCACAACATCGATACGCTTGGCGCGGAGGTCTCCGCCGCCGCGCTTGGCCAGCATATCGCCGGCGGCGCCGCGATGACGGTCGAGGTGATCGGACGCCAGTTTGAAGATCACGGCGGCGGCCTGGCGTTGGTGAACGGCCGCCCCCGGCTTGTCGAGGGCCTCTGCCTTCCAAATGAGGAGATCGAATTCTCGCTGAGCTACTACAATACCGGCAGCTACTGGATCACCATCGATGCGCTGCTCAAAGCGTTCGGCCTCACTCGCGCCACACTCGGCGAAGAAGGCGCCGTCCACGCCGCCGTGCGCCGTATGGCCCAGCGCATGCCCAGCTACATCACCATCAAGGAAGTGAAAAAGCGTTGGGGCCGCGGGCAGGAAGACATCTTCCCCGTCGCCCAATTCGAGCGGTTGTGGGGCGACATGACGGCCCTGGAAGAACTCCCTTGCGCATACGTCGAAGTGCCCCGCCGCCGGGGGCAGCAACTCAAGGATGTGTCTCAGCTCGACGCCTGGGTCCGGGACGGCTCCGCCGCCGATATCGAACGGCTGCTCCGCGCTGAGTGATCGATCCGGTGTAGTTCCAAAGTCTTCCGAGAAGTGCGAGTCGATCGGCTGGCCACGATAGTTGCCGCCGGCCAAGTTCGCGGAATTGGTGGAGGTGTCCCTTCCGGCGTCTCGAAGGACAACTCAACTTGCCTGCGGTCGGCATCGAACAACGCGCAAGTGATCGCCGTAAATCGGGCAAACGCGGTTGCGAAAACGGGATCTGGAATCGAAATCTTCCAGATTCCGGAGTTGCCTCCCTTCGCCGCACGCAAAATCAATCATTTACGAACTGGCCCGCGAAGTGCATAGGAAACAGCAGCCATTGTAACCAGTCTCGCGCTGGTAAGAGTTGTCTCCTTTCGAACGGCCCCCGGTGAAACATTTTCGGGGGCCTTTGTTTTTTTGCTATTGACATGGATTCGAACTGGCTTTAGGATTGGGCTATCACTGAGGAAGGAGGTGGTCCAGTCACATGGAAATAGGAAGTAGTTCTGGGCGCAGGGAGGTAGCCGACAGTTGAGTCGGACCTCTTACCGTTCAGGCTTCGTACAGTGCCGAGGCCGCCGTTCCCGTTGACCGGCCGCTTCCCTGCGCAACCTGATAAGAACAAGCAATGACGCCCTCGATGGGGTTTGTCCCCTGTCGAGGGTGTTTGCTTTTGAGCCTTTCCAGCAACCCCTACCGCCACCCCGCGCGCGATCCGGGCCGGTTTCCCAAACAGTGGGCCGCGAATTGCCCCGCGGCTAGCGGTTCGTATGTTATCCTGGGTTCTGGAAACACAATGAAAGCCGGAATTCACCCCGCCTACAACGAAGTCAGCGTAATTTGCGCCTGCGGCAACCAGTTCAAGACCCGCTCGTCGCACAAAGGCGACATCCGCCTGGAAATTTGCGCGGCCTGCCACCCGTTCTTCACCGGTCGCCAAAAGCTGATCGACACCGAAGGCCGCGTCGACCGCTTCCAGAAGAAGCTCCTGAAGTCCGCCGCGATCAAGAAGTCGCGCGAATCGGCGCCCGCCTCCGTCTAATTTTCGAATACACGCAAAACGGCCCAGCTTCGCGCTGGGCCGTTTCGCGTTTCTTGATTCCGTTTGTGCGGCCTACCGTCCCCCGCCGCCGGCTTTGCGTTTCGCGTCGCGTTCGGCGCGCCACTTTTCGTACTCGGCTTGCTGCGTCTCGCTCAACACCGCGCGGATCGCGTTGATCTGTTCGGTTTGAATCTGATCCATCTCGGGCCGGGTGCGTTCGCGGAAGGCGCGGTACTTTTCGCGCGTTCCGTCAAGCACGCCTTCCACCTTGGTCGCTTGCTCGGCGCTCAGCTTCAATCGCTCGGAGATCTCTTTCATGTAGGCGCGGCGATAATCTTCCGGGCCCTTGCGCGGTTGCACCGTGGTCGCATCCACCGACTTCACGGTGTAGAGCCGGTGCCCGAACGCGCCAACAGCCGCGCCCCCGCCGAAGACCAACAGCAGGTACGCCGCGATTGTGAGATTACTGCGTTGCATTACTCGCGGTCTCCATCGGGTAAGTACGACGCCGGATGGAGTTGGTCGAGAGCATCGTCGTCGTCGAGAGCTTCGACGTAGCTCGATACCGGCAACGACGAATTGATCGCGGTGTTGAGCACAACGCCGAACAGGAAACAGATTGCGGCCGCCGCGGCGAGCACCTGGCGGCTCATTCGTGCCCATGCGAACACGCTCCGCCGGCGCGCTTCAATGCGCCGCCAAACGCCCGGCATGAAGTCCGCGCTGCCCTCGACTTCCGGACACGCATCGCGGTAATCGCCCATCAGGCGATTAAAGCGTTCTTCCCGACTGTTTTCCAACGACATACCTTCTCCCATCATGGTAACTAAAATCTCAGGCTCCCGGGGACTCCCCGGCTCCTTCGGATTTTGCAAACGCCTTTAACACACGCTGGCGCGCCCGGAACAGGCGAACCTTCAGCGCATTCTCATTCACGTGGTAGACGTCCTCGAGCTGTTTCAACGAGAGGCCTTCCGCTTCCTTCAGCGTCAGAAGCACACGGTCTTCCTCGCTCACCGACCCCAACAAGGACTGCACAAAATCGCGGATCTTGCTCTTCCGGATATCCTCGCGCTGCGCGAGCGTTCCGGCGTCGGCATCGGCCAGCATGACTTGCTGTTCGCTCAAATCCGACATGCGCGCCTCGGGGCGGCGCCGCTGCTTGCGCAAGTAGTCGTAGGCCGCGTTGACCGTTAAGCGGTACAACCACGGCTCGAAGATCTCCGGCTCGCGGAGTTGATCGAGCGAATAATAAAGCCTGACGAACACTTCCTGTCCAACGTCCTCGACATCTTCCGGGCGGCCGATCAAACGCGAAATCGTCCCAAGGATCCGTCGGCGGTACGCCTGCACGATCTGGTTGTACGCCTGATCATCGCCCTGTTTGGCCCTTTGAATCAGTTCTGCTTCAACCAGCATTGGAATCCATTGCGCTCAATGTGGGCGTCGCCGGGGTTCCGCTGGAATTCGGTATCGCTGCTTTCACGCGGACCGTCATATGCATAGGCGCGCCACCACTCTCTAAAGGTTACAGTACAGGGCCCTGAAAAAGATATCCAAAAGATTGAGGAATCAGCACCTTATACTGACAAAGTGACCGACGCTCAGATCCAGGACCGGCTACGCAGCTACTTTCGCGACTCACCCGAAGAAGACGAGTTCGGTCCGCCTTGCCGCGATGCCGATCTCCCCATCGTGCCACCGCCGTTGCGGTGGTTCTACAAGCGCGCCGACGGGGCGTCGCTTTTCGGCGGCGATCTGCTGTTGTTTCCCGCCGCCGGCGTTGACGACGGAACGATCGAACGCGCCAGCGAACTGGCGCGCCAGGCCGATTGGCACGTCCCGAAAGAGGTCACGCTGTTCGCCAAAGAGGCCGGCGACGAAGTCGTGGGCGTCTGGACGCCACAGTCGAAATTTCCATCGCCGATTGTGCTGACGGGACTAGTGTTCAAGCCCGCCGCGCATGTGTTGCTGGCGACCTCGTTTGAACGCTATCTCATGACACGCATCGTGTGGGAGTATACCGGCACCGAGTTTGCCGCCGACGCCTTCGACCTGTTCAAGGTGCCAAAAGAACTGCGCATCGACGACCTGGAATCGCTCGACGGTGAGGCCTGGTTCCAATGGGCGGATCCGGCGCTGCCCGCGCCGCCAGCGGATCCGTATCGCGATCCGCTGACGGCCAACGAACTTCGCGAGATGCTGCAATGCCTGTAAGGACCTGTGAATCGATCACCGCCGCGCAGGCCGCCAGTCTGGTCAAGTCCGGCATGTGGCTGGACTACGGCGTAGGATTGTGTCAGCCGGATGCGTTTGATCGCGCCCTGGCCGCGCGCAAGGAAGATCTCGACAACGTCAAGATCCGGACGTGTTTGAGTATGCGTCCGCGCGCGGTGATCGAAGAAGATCCCGACGGCGATCACTTCCACATCTTCAGTTGGCACTTCTCCGGCTACGAACGCAAGAAGCACGACGCGGGCCGGTGCAACTATACGCCGCTGAACCTGGGCGAGGTGCCGGACTACTACCGGCGTTTTCTCGATCCGGTGGACATCGCGATTCTCCAAACCGCGCCGATGGACGAAGGCGGCTACTTCAACTTCGGCCCCACCAATGTTTGGCATCGCGCGGTGATCGAGCGCGCCACGGTGGTCATCGTCGAACCGAACCCGCACATCCCGTATGTCTTCGGCGCAGACAACGGCGTGCACATGAGCGAGGTCGACTACGTCGTCGAGGGAGACCAACAGCCGTGTCCGGTGCTGCCCAATCCCGACCCGAGCGAGATCGACCGCGCGGTGGCGCGGCGCATCGCCGCCGAGGTGCCCGACGGCGCCTGCTTGCAGATCGGCATTGGCGGCATGCCGAACGCAGTGTGTTCGCTGCTGTTGGAATCGGGCGTGAAGGATCTTGGCGTGCACACCGAGATGCTGACCGAGGGCATCGCGCTGCTGTTCCGCTCCGGTCGCGTGAGCGGTTTGCAAAAGGCGTTGGATCGCGGCAAAGTGGTGTACACGTTCGCGCTTGGCTCCCAGGCGCTGTACGCGACGGCCAACCGGAATCCCGATTTTTCCTGCCGCCCGGTCGATTACACCAACTCTCCGCAGATCATCATGCAAAACGAGCGCGTCGTTTCGATCAACAACACCACGCAGATGGATTTGCAGGGACAGGCGGCGTCGGAATCGGACGGGCACCGCCACATCAGTGGCACCGGCGGACAGTTGCAGTTCGTGCGCGGCGCGTATGCGTCCAAGGACGGCAAGTCGTTCCTCTGTTTGTCGTCGACCTACGAGAAGCGCGGCGACCGCCGCAGCCGGATCGTCCTGAACCTCACACCGGGCAACATTGTTACGAAGCCGCGCTCGGACACGATGTACGTGGTCACCGAGTACGGTATAGCCAACATGAAAGGGAAGTCGGTGGCGGAACGGGCGCTGGCGCTCATTGGTCTTGCGCATCCCGATTTCCGCGAGGGGTTGGAACGCTAGGCGCGCGAGCACAAGTTGATCCCGCGCGGGGTGAGCTTCTAGCGGCGCGGCTATTCGTAGCGCACGTCAATCAGAAACAGACCCTGAGCGGGTAGTGTAGGCCCGGCCTTCCCCGAACCGGTCAACAAAGCTTCAAAGTCGCCAATAGCCAAATTGCCCTTACCCACTTCCACAATCGCTCCAATCAAATTCCGCACCATGTGCTTCATGAAGCCGCTGCCTTCGACGTCGTAGATCAGGCGCGGACCGTCGCGATTGATCGACGACCGAAAAATCTTCCTTACCTTCGAGTGGCCAAGCGCGTCCTTCTCATCCGACGCAGCGAAGGCCGTGAAGTCGTGCGCCCCTTCGAGCGCGCGCGCCGCTTCAGCCATGATCGCTTCGTCCAGCGGATACGGATGATGATGCACATACGGACGGTCGAAAGGTAGACAGATCTCATCGCGCCAGATCCGGTATTGATAGTGCTTCGACTCGGCGTCGAAGCGCGGGTGAAAGGCGCCGTGGGTCTCTTCGACTTCGAAGACCCGGATCGAATGCGGCAGTAGTCGATTCATCGCCCGGCGAAGGTTGTCGCACGGGATTGGGTTCCGAATCGAAAACGCGATCATCTGCCGCAGGGCGTGCACACCGGCATCGGTGCGGCCGCTGGCTTCGACGGTAACCGGCGCTTCCTCGATCTCCGACATCACGCGCTGCAGTTCAGCTTGAATCGTCGGCAGGCCGGGCTGCACCTGCCACCCGTGGAAGGTCGTTCCATCGTAGGCCGTGCGGCAGCGGATGCGCCGAACGTCAGGCATTCCGCGAGCCGGGCTTCACCGCGACCGACCCTTCGCGGCACAGCGGGCACATCTCCGGCGCCCAGGTCGTTACCGAAAGCGTGCACAACGCCGTGCGGGGGACGCCGATGTCGGCCTGGCCGCCGGAGCGGTCGATGATGGAGCCCGCTCCGACGATCGTGACGCCCATGTCCTGCAAAATCTCGATGACCTCCCGCGAACTGCCGCCGGTGGTGACGACATCCTCCACAACAACGGCGGCTTCGCCCGGGCTGACTTCGAAGCCGCGGCGCAACGTCATCTTGCCGGAGGGATCGCGTTCGGTGAAAATGAAACGCGCGCCGAGCGCGCGGGCGACCTCGTGCCCGATGATCAAGCCGCCGATGGCGGGCGAGGCGACGATCGGGATCGCCACGCCGTTTGCCATCTGGCGGAATGCAAGGGCGAGTCCGCGGCCAAACGCCTCGGCGTGCACGGGGTATTGGAGGACCTTGGCGCACTGGAGATACTCGGGGGAATGAAGTCCGCTGGTCAGGCGGAAGTGTCCTTTCAGATAGGCGCCGGTTTGTTGGAAGGCGGCCATGGCCTGGTCGTTGGGAGGAAGGGACATCGTGGTTAATATACCAGTCTCCAACAAAACTGTCCGTCTCCGAAACAGGGTTCGGCGCGGGAATCCCGGAAACGGACATTTTCGCTCTAACAAATTGCAGGACAAGCACTAAGCGCCGCGATATGATGGAGAAATCGTGGAACAAGCGGGGCGATTGCAGCGTCCTGACTTCTAACGCGAGAATTTCAATTCCATGAACGCGAAACAACTCACCAGTCTCCTTTGCACTCTGCTGATGCTGACGCCCGCCGTCTCCGCTCAAGGTCCGAAAGCCGGGCTTAATACCTGGTGGAACGACATCAAGGATCCGTATGCGTGGAAAGATGTGTCGGCGATTTCGCTCGGCAATTCATCGCGCCTCGATGCGCTGATGCGGGCGGGGAAGTTGTATCTCTCCTTGCAGGATACGATCGCCTTGGCTTTGGAAAACAATCTCGATATCGAATTGCAGCGGTATGGTCCGCGGATCTCGGAAGCGGATTTGTTGCGCGCCAACGCGGGCGGAGCGTCTCGGATCGGCGCGGGCGGCGGTGTGAGTAATGCTTCCACCGCGGGCGGTGGCGGCGGCGCGCTGGCGCAGGGCGGTAACCTGCTCGGCAACGCGGGCGCCAATGCGGCGCAGACGGGTCAAGGCGGCGGTACGAATCTGGACCCGGTCTTTACTTCGACAATGAGCTGGGCGCATCAGACCTCGCCGTTGACCAGCCCGTTCGTCACCGGTACCAGTTCGCTGATCAACACGCGGACGCTGGCGAATTACCAGGTCAGCAAGAACTTCCTGACCGGTACGGCGGTGTCGATGGGTTTTAACAACAACTTTCTGGCGCAGAACTCGGGCCGTAACGATTTCAATCCGTCGAAGTCGGTGGCTGCGAACGTCCAGATCCAGCAGCGGTTAATGGAAGGATTCGGGTTGGCGGTCAACTCGCGCAATATCAAAATATCGAGGAACAACCTGAAAGTCTCCGAGCTCGTATTCCAGCAGCAAGTCATCACGACAGTGTCCAACGTGATCGGTCTGTACTGGGATTTGGTCAGTGCGAATGAAGATGTAACGGTGAAGCGGCAGGCGCTGGCGCTGAATCAGAAACTCTACGACGACAACAAGAAGCAGGTCGAAATCGGGACACTGGCGCCGATCGAAATCATCCGCGCCGAAGCGGAAGTCGCGCGCAGCCAGCAGGATCTTACGATTTCCGAGACCAACGTGCTGCAGCAGGAAACGGTGTTAAAGAACGCACTGAGCCGCACCGGCGTGGCGAGCCCCGGACTGGCGGAGGCGCGGATCGTGCCGACCGATAAGATCCGGATGCCGGACAGCGAAGCCATCGAGCCGATTCAGGATCTGGTCGGCCGGGCGACGGCGAACCGGCCGGAACTGGAGCAGTCGCGGATCAACATCGACAGCGCCAAGATCGGATTGAAGGGAACCCGGAATGCCATGCTTCCGAGCGTGGACGCGTTTGCGAGTTTCCAGAACAACGGATTGTCGGGTTTGTTGAACGCGATTCCGATCCCGCCGGTGCCGGGCGCGCCTCCAGGGTTGGTGCAACAGCGCAATCCGGCGAACGTCGACGGCTACTTCTTGGGCGGATATGGCACGGCGATCGGGCAAGTGTTCCGCCGGAATTTTCCGGACTACAGCGTTGGCGTGAGCCTGAACATTCCGTTGCGCAACCGCGCGGCGCAGGCCGACATGGTGCGGGATCAGCTCAGCTTGCGGCAGAGCGAGATCCGGCTACAGCAGTCGTTGAACCTGGTGCGGGTGGAGGTGCAGAACGCGCTGATCTCCCTGCAGCAGGCCCGGGCGCGCTACCAGACCGCCGTCAAGAACCGTGTGTTACAGGAGCAGACGCTCGACGCCGAGCAGAAGAAGTATGCGTTGGGCGCGTCGACGATCTTCTTTGTGATTCAGGCCCAACGCGATTTGACCGCGGCGCAGGCGTCCGAGGTGACGGCGCTGAGTTCGTACGCCCGGGCGCGGAATGAACTGGAGCGGGCCACCGGGCAGACTCTGATCGCCAACAGCATTCAAATCGACGAAGCCATGAAAGGGTCGGTGTCCAAACCTCCCTCGCGAGTTCCAGACGTGCAGTAAGGCTGCTTCGCCAATTTGGAACGCCGTGCTCCATGCGGGTACGGCGTTTCCTTTTTGGGATGGAAAGAAATGCCGCTTGGAGGCGCTGCCTTAGTACGAAAGTGGTAATTCTTTCGTGCCCCTTTGAGCAATTGGGTGTCTTTGGGCGTCTTGGGAGTTTGGCATGCGACGTGCTCGAAGAAATGCGTGACGAAACCGGGACTGGCTCAAGACAAAATGGTTGCTCCCCCGCAAGACACCCTCACCAGCAGTATTCTCCGCAGTAACCCCTCCGTTGTTCCCTCCTTCTCTCCCCTCCCAACCGATAGCTTGAGCCTTCAGCCTGGGGACGTCGGATTTTTTGTGGTCTCAGGATAGGTTCTTCCGACTCACTTCAAATCTCTCTCCAAGGTGGTACTTTTCATAGGGCCGGGTTTTCCGGCCCTTTCTTTATTGCCGCGACAAGAATTTGTCGATGTCACTCGGATACCAATTTTTTGGCGGTGCCAAAAATCCCTCAAGAAGGCCTTCCACCGACCGATGAGAACAGAAGAAACGAGGCCACATGTCCCATTCATCCGACTCCCATGACCAATCCAACCATCCGGCACAAACTGGCAGCATGCCGGTCGGCTTTCAACTCGATCTGTTGCGGCTGAATCTGGGTCTGTCGCGGCATTCGCCACGCACGTCGGCGCCCGAGACGGAGGCGCAAGAGCGGGCCGTGGAGACGATCAGAGAACTAGCAAACTGCGCATAGCGAAGTAATCATTGAGCCACGCATTACTCGGGAGTTCCCGCTTCCCGCAGCGCCGTGGCGACCGCGTCCAGAAGCTGTTCCGGGCTGAACGGTTTGGGGAGCGATCCAACTCGTTTGCGCATGGAAGCAGGGAGGTCGCTCAATTCGACCGGCAAGCCGCTGCAAATGATTACTTTCATTGCGGGCCAGACCGAGCCAAGTTCGGCGGCTAGTTCGGAGCCCGTCTTGCCGGGAAGTTGCTGATCGGTGATCAATAGGTCCGGCGCAATATCTGCCCCGCGGCCCGCAGCCAGCGTTTCCTCCGCTGAATCGAAGGAGTTTACTTCATAGCCGCTTCGGGTCAGCATCCGGCCGAGGAGCATTCGCAGCGGCGGCTCGTCGTCGACAAGAATGATGCGCTGCCCCATTGGGCTAGCGACTCGAAAACAGGCCGCCACTCGGGTGATAGCCGACGCCGATCGTGACTTGGTAGCCACTGCGTCCGAACTGAGTCTGTTGCAGGTCGATCTTCCGGCCGTCGGCGGACATGTCGAGGCTGAGCGAGTCCATGAGTCGATAGCTAAACCGAAGTTCCCCCGCCGATAAGCAGTAGTTTTCACCGCAAGGTTCTCAGACAGCGTGGGTTGCGCGTTTTTTGCCTTGTTCTGTATACCCATGTAAACAC
>VFZW01000071.1 GCA_016871055.1 Acidobacteriota bacterium | reverse complement strand
CGGACGCATCGAAGGCGAGCGATTCCTTCCCGCCCGATGGGATCTCATTAACCGCGAAAACTATATGTGGGCCTCGGTTCAGACCGTGCGCGGCTGCCCGAAGCACTGCAGCTTTTGCTCAGTCTGGCGCACCGACGGCCAGAAGCCGCGCCAGCGCAACATCGATCCCGTGATCGAGGAAATCGTGCAATTGCGCCGAATCGGCTACAAGTTCATCGCGCTCGCCGACGACAATTTTTATCCCGTCTCTCTGCGCGATATCGAACTGGCCCAACGACAGAAAAACGAACCGCGCATCGCGGAACTGAAGCGCCTCCGCCAGGAGCGTTTTGATCTCATGGCCCGCATGGCCGAACTGCCCGAAGACCTGATCTTCTTCACGCAGATCACCATGGAAGCCGCCGAAGACCCAGAGTTTCTCGCCGCGATGAAGAAGGCCCGGATCAAGGGCGCGCTCGTCGGCGTCGAAGCGGTCACCGAGGCCGGACTGAAGGACATCTACAAAGACTTCAACCTCTCCGGCGACAATCTCGCCGCGCGCCTGAAGCTCTTCCGTTCAAGTGGTGTTCACGTCCTCGGCTCGTTCATCTTCGGGTTGCCGTCGGACCGCGAAGACACCTTTGACGCCACCGCCGAGCTAGCGAACACAGCCGATCTCACCTTCGCCCAGTTCGTGACAATGACACCTTACCCCGGCACCGTCGATTTTCAAAAGTGGGAGAAGGAACAGGGCGATCAGATGCCAAAAGTCGAAGGCGTTCCGATCAACCGTTACTGGCTCATCCCGGGCAACAAGCGGCCGAAGTTGTACTTCACGCACCCGACCATGAGCGCTGAAGAAATCCGCACCCGCACCCAGACCGTGTGGGACAAGTTCTACTCGACGGCTAACGTGTGGAAGCGTTCCGCGTGTACGCCAACGATCAAGTCGCGCCTGGCGTTTTTCATGATCAGTAAGCTCTACCGGCAGATGTACGGCAACACCGGCATCGCCGCCGACAGCGCCCGCCGCCGCACGGCGTCCAACTCGGCGCGCTGGATCGCAAAGTACACGCGCCGCTTGTTCATGGCCAAGCCGATGCCCGATTTGCAAGTACCCGGCAAGGCCGCGCCTTCACCGATGGAGTTGCGCGTCATCGCGTAGCGATGCGTTCGAGAATCGTCTTGCGGCCCTGATGGAATTGCTCTTGTAGCTCCGTCAAGGGCCGCTTGACGTTTCTGTGCTTCTCGGTGTCAGCCTTCGCGCGTATTGACAGCATCGCCGAAAGGCCGCCGGCAAAGGAAACCATCGAACTCCCTCGGCCCGTTGCGTTAGCAAACCGCGCGGACTTCCCGTTCAGCATCCCGCCCAGGTGTTCCGCCGCTTCGACGCGCTTGCTCACAAACGGAATCTTGCCATCCGCCTGCCGGCAAAACTTCATCAGAACAGTCTTGATGATCGATGTGTGGTCGTACTCCTTCGCGGACACAAGTTGCCGCTCCACCCACGGCGAGACAACAAACGCGGGCACGCGCGCACCGAGGCTCGTGAAGGCTGGGCTCTCCGGCTCGGCTGGATTCGCCTTCGGAGAGACGTGATCGAAAAAGCCGCCGTGCTCGTCGTAGGTGACGATCAACATCGTCTTCGACCACTGTGGGCTCTTCATTAACGCGCGGGTAATCGCCATCAGGAAAGCCTGCCCGTGCGCAACATCAATCGGCGGATGATCGTCGTTGGCGGCTTCGGTATCGATAAACCGCTGATGCCACTCGTCGCGCGGGTTCCAACCGAGCAGATATTCGCTCATTTCTCCGACATCCATAAAGTTTGGATCCACCCAACTCACCTGAGGCAGCGTCCCCTTCTCCGCGTCTTCGAAGAACTGGCCGATAGGCCGCAGCCGATTTGGCTTTCCGCTGATACGATTCTTAAGTTCGGAAGCGTAGCCCGCATCGATACAAAGCAAGGACGGAACATCCTGTGCGTAACACGCCCATTGAATGGGCTGGCCTTTGTATTTGTTCGCGTCGAGCGTGCGGAAAAACGAACGCTGATCCAACGGCATCTGATTGTCCACGATCCAATGCAAATGCGGAAAGTGCTCGTCCTCGCGATCCGGCACCTCGGCGTCTTTGGGCGCGCGGATCGCCGCGGCCGCTTGTCCAGTCATGGCGATGGTTCGATTCACCCACGTGTTGCCCGGAAACGAACTGTACCAGTATTTGCACACGCCGAATTCAGTCGCGAACAGATCGTAAGTGGGAACGTGCGTTGCCGGGTGGTAACCCATTACACGGCCAATCCGTTCGACAAAATCGTCTTTGGAGAGTCCGGCAAGCTCGCCCAACCCGTGACAACGCAGTAGCGCGTCCCGTGCGAATCCCTGCATCTTCGAGGGCAGATAACTCCGCTTGTCGCTCTGCGGAAACTCGCCGTTGTCGGGCCAATGCGGATCGAACTTGCCAAGGATCGTAATGTCCTTACCTTTTCTGCGAGCGGTCACATCGGGCAGGGTGTCGCCAAACACTTGTCGCGCGGCATGTTGGATCGAGTGCCCGCCGTCCATCTCGAGAAACGTGCTCCCCAGAGCGCGCGGTCTGAGTACCTCGTCGCCGGCAAGCATCGAGTTCCCGTCGGCGCCCTTGTAGCCAAAACCGTCCACGTCGGTTTTAAGCAGAGTGTTTGAGATATCCGCATCGAAAGGCTCGACGAAGTCGGGCCGCTTGCGCTCATGCTTTAAGAAACCGAGCATCTGATCGAACGAGCGGTTTTCCGGCATGACGACGACAATGTTCTCGATCTTGTCCAAGTTTTTGATCGCGTCGTCACCAGTGGCCTCCGTCGCCGCGGCGATCTCGAAATCCGCGTCGTCTACCTTGCCGTTCTTCACAACCCACTCATAGGCGACGTCATACGCCACGACATTGTTGCCAGTGCGTTTTTCCTGCTCGAAACGAAACTGGGCCATTCCCTTCCCGCCCAGATCGTTGATCGGCGCACCGGCTGGAACAAGCAAGTGGAACGGAACAACGATTGGCGGAAACATTTCATCGGCAACCGCGTGCACGACGGCGCCAACGATCGCCTCGGCGACCGCCGCTCCCGCCGCGCCAATCACTCCCGCCGCTCCGGGAACAGCCAACGTCCCAAGGCCAGCCGCCATCCCGGCCAGGAATCCTCCCGAGGCTGCGGCTCCGAGGAGGAGTGGAACGCCAAGGAGCGCCGAAACGCCTGCCGTGTACGCCGCGATCGTTAACTCGAAGAACTGCTTGCTCGACAGTCCGTTCTTCTCCATAAACTTCTGCATCCCGCCGAAATCTTTTTCGCCGAGATATAACGTCGCGAAGTAGAGCGAGTCGCGCCATAAACCGGGCCCAATCGGCATCTCGCCCAACTTGATGTTGATGGAAACCGGTTTTCCAACCTCGTGCAGACCCGCCTTCTTCCTGTCTTTCTTGCCAAACTCGCCTACCTTGAGCGGATTCTGCATCTTGTCGCGGTTGCTGTAGATGTCATGCGTGATAGCGCCGATGTAGATCTCGTCGCGGCCCCACTCGCGATCGAAGTCGTTGAGGCACGTAATCTGAGTCGCCCACAGTTCAACCTTTACTGGCCGCTCCTTGCGTTGCGACACCTCGTCCTGCAGCAAACCGCCGACGCTTTGGTCGATCTTTCTTTCGCTCTTCAGTCTCTGCCGCAACCGGTCCGCGGCCTTCTTCACCTCAGGCAGAGTGACAGCGTCCTTTTGATTCGCCATCCGCGCCGCCTGCTTCACAATCAGGTCAATATCGCGCCGGGTATTCGCGTCAACTCGCTGGTTCGATTTTCGTAGCATCGCATTTCTTCTTAAACACGCGCCGCCAGTGCGTCGCTCCCGATCGGCATCCACACGCGGGCGCTTTCACGCCGCACACGCCATTCATAGTCCACTTCCGCACCGGCGAGCCTCATCGATCCCACCGCGCGGTCCTCCGAACCATCGAGATAGAAGCTCAGAAACACCGGCGGTTCTTCCACCGCCGCGCACGCGGCCGCCATCAGCGCTTCGATCAGCGCTCCGCACAGAATAATTCTCGAACGCCCTTGCGAAGGCGGCGCGAACGAGAAGTGAAGCGGCACCCCGATCAATATCGCCGCATTCCATACAAACGCAGCCGCAATGCGCTCGAACCGCCGCCGGTCGGCCGTGTGAATCGTCGCGAAGTACAACGCGCCGCTTGCGGGTATCTCCGCCAGTAACGCGCCGGCTTCGCATACGGTCTCGCGCGCTTTGTCGCGTTTGCTCACGATGTCGTGCCCGATGACCGTGATCGGAACCGCCGCGCCGCCAGCGCGCGTAATCCATAACTCCACCGCTTGCGGCACGGATCGATTACAATCGGCCCCGCCCAGCCCAAACGTCAACTGCAATCGCAATCGCTCGGCGGCGTCGACGGCCGCCTGCGAAGGCGCGCCTTCGCGGCACGCCTCCGCCACCACCAGTTCGATATCGGCGCGGGTCTCGGCGTCGATCAGCTTCCACAATTTACGTTCCATATAGAACCTCGTATATCCAACAATTCGAGTCTAACCGGGAACGCGCGCGGAAGTTGTAAGGAAAAGGTAAAGGTTATGCGAGAATTTCGCGAATGATCTCGCCGCCGACCTGGCTCAACTGCTTCTCTCGCCCGGCGTGCAGATAGCGCAGCTTCGCGTCGTCGAGCCCCAACAAATGCAGCAGTGTAACGTGGAAATCCTTGATCGGATGCACCGCCTCGACGCCCTGCAACCCCGTCTCATCGGTCGCTCCAACAATCGCGCCGCGCTTCACGCCGCCGCCGGCAAGCCACGTCGACATCGCCGTCGCGTTGTGGTCGCGCCCCCACGCCTGCCCGCCCGCGCGGATACCGTTGTCCGGACTGCGCCCGAACTCGCCCGACCAGACAACCAGCGTATCGTCGAGCAACCCCCGCTGCTTCAAGTCCTTCAGCAACGCGGCGATCGGTTTGTCGATCGCCCGCATGCGCGCGGAATGCGCCTTCTCAATGTAGTCGTGCGAATCCCAGCCCATCACGATCACCTGCACAAACCGCACACCCGCCTCCACCATGCGCCGCGCCAGCAGACAACGCCGGCCGACCGCGTCGGTGTCCTTATTCGAGCCGCCGATGCCGTACATCTCGAGCGTCGCTTTCGACTCTTTCTCGATCTCCAGCACCTTCGGCATCTCGGCCTGCATGCGAAACGCAAGTTCGTAACTGGCGATGCGCGCAGCCAGCTCGGCGTGTTCGGGATGCTGCTGTTGATGACGCTTGTTCAATGCGCCCATCAGATCCATCACAGCGCGCTGCCGCTCCGCCGTAACCCCTGCTGGCGGAGCCATGTCGAGCACCGGCGCGCCCGCCGCGCGAAGTGGCGTGCCTTGAAATTCGGCGGGCAGAAATCCGTTCGACCAGTTCGCGGCGCCACCCTGCGGGAATGCTGTATCGGGCAGAACGACAAACGACGGCAAATTCTTGTTCTCTGAGCCAAGCCCATAAGTCACCCACGAGCCAACCGCCGGATCGCCGCCGAACTGATTACCTGTGTTCAGGTGATACAGCGCCGTCGGATGATTCACGCTCTCCGCGCGCAGCCCGCGATAGAAGCAAACATCGTCGGCGCATTCGGCGAAGTTCTCAAACAGCGAGTTCATCTCGACGCCGAGCTTCCCCGCCCTCTTGAACGTAAACGGTGACTTCACGTAATAGCGCTCGCCCGTGTTCATGTTGGCTTCAAACTTGGTGCGCTCTTTTTGGAACTTGGTCATGTGCAGCGCATCGAGCTTTGGCTTCGGATCGAAGGTGTCGATGTGGCTTGGCCCGCCTTCCATCAGCAGGAAGATGCAGTTCTTCGCTCTGGCTTTATGATGCGGCCCCTTCGCAGATGTCATGGCCGAAAACGCCACCGCGCCCAGCCCCATGCCGCCGCCGAAAAGAACGTCGCGCCGCCGAACCATACCGAGCCGCGGCCGTAAGAGAGCGGTCTTCCTGGTGTTAATAAACATAGACAAACTCGTTGGAATTGATCAGCGCCAGGGCGATGTCGCCCAGCGCCCGCGCCTTCGGTGTCACCTCGGACGGATGCAAATTGTGCTCGTAAGCCGCCGGCGATTCCGGATGCGTGAACTTATGCTGCTCGCCAGTCAACTCGCTGGTGATCGAATGCACAACGGGCCGCGCCGCTGCGCGCGGGGCCGGGACGGCGGCCGTGTGCTGCGCCAACAACTTCCGGTACGTACCTGTCGCCGAGCGCAACTCATCGGCACGAGGCGCCCGTCCCAAAACCCGCACAAACAACTCGCTCACGTTGGAGACACGCGCGCCCATCGCCAACGCCATATCGTGTGCGAACTGGCTATTGAACAGCGTGAACGCCTGTGTCGGCACCGTCGCCGCGTCGCGCCGGTCGCACGACAAGTCCATGCTCGCGCCGTTAAAGACCTCGACCAACGGATCGACCAGACTGCGCTGCTGAAAGGTGTAGATCGTCCGTCGATTCCGCATGCGCTTCAGCGCGTCCGGCCGATAGACCGGCGATAGCGAGCCCATGCGGTGCAGAGGCTGGCGCGCCACGTCTTCATTGATATCCGGGAACACGCCAGGCCCGCCACGCTCTTCGCTCAACTCGCCCGCGACGAATAGAATACTATCGCGCAGCACCTCGGCCTCCAAGCGCCGCCCTTCGCTGCGTGCCGCTTGGTACGCCTGCGAGTTCAAAATCTTGCGATGCACCGCCTTCACGCTCCAGCCTCTTTCGACAAGCTCGCTCGCAAGCCAATCGAGCAGTTCCGGATTCGACGGCTTTGCGCCCATCTTGCCGAAGTTGTTCGCGTCAGCGGCCAAGCCCTTGCCAAAGTGATATTGCCAGATTCGATTCGCCATCACTCGCGCCGTCAGCGGATTTTTCTCATTCGCGATCCAGTTCGCCAGTACCGCGCGCCGGCCTTCCACAGTCTCTGGAACCGCGGGCGACGGATACCCGCCGTACCGTTCCAACAGCGACAGCACGCCGGGCGCGACCTTCTCCGCGGGCGCCTGAATATTGCCTCCAGGCAACACGTGCACATCGGCGGGCTTGTATTCGGCTCGTTTCGGATAGCGCATATTTGCCCCGCCGTCCGTCTCGCCATTGCGAGGACCGCTCGACACCGCGAACGCCTTCGGCTCATAGCGATCAAGCGATTCTTTGTGCAGCGCATTGTGTTTCTGATAGAGCTTGTACTCCTCGAACTGATCGGGAGGAAGTTTCCCGCGGCCTTGCTGATAGCCCGGCGCCATCCGCTCCATCTTGGTCTTCACGTCGTCGGAGACTTTCTGCAAAAGCGATTTGCCGTAGGCGAGGTCGCTCGCATTCTCCGTAGGCAGAAACGGCAGCTTCGGCCGAGCGAACTCCGTTGTCGCGAATACCGCCTGCATTCGGTAGTAGTCCTTGGTCGGCAGCGGATCGAACTTGTGATCGTGGCACTTCGCGCAACCGAGTGTCAGGCCCAGAAACGTCGCCGCCGTTGCATGCGTGACGTCGTCGAGAAACATCTGCCGCGTTACCGCTTCCACCGACATGCCCGTATGCTCCCAAGGACCCGCGCGCAGAAAGCCCGTTGCGATCAGCGCTTCCGGGTTACCGGGAAACAGCTCATCGCCGGCGACCTGTTCGAGGATAAATCGGTTGTAAGGCTTGTCTTCGTTGAACGCGCGAATTACGTAGTCCCGATAGCGCCACGCATTGGGCCGCTCAAAGTCGTTCGAGTAACCGTTGGTATCGGCGTAACGCACAACGTCCAGCCAATGCCGCGCCCAGCGTTCCCCGTAGCGCGGCGAGGCGAGCAAACGGTCGACAAGCCGAGTCCACGCATCTTTCGAATTGTCCTTCACGAACTCGTCAATCTCTTTTTGAGTGGGAGGAAGACCGGAGAGATCGATCGTTACGCGCCGGATCAGTGTTCGTTTATCGGCCTTCGCGGCGGACGCACCAAGAAACGAATCGACCGTCTTCGCCTTATCGCGCGGCTTCGGCTGCCGAAACGCCCACAAATCCTCGGGCTTGTAGTCTTCTTTCCACGCCGTCCACACCGCGCCGCCGTTGATCCACTCGCGCACCGCCGCGACCAACTCCGCCGAAGACTTCGCGCCCGGGGGCATCTGCAAACCGTTGCGCCCCTCGATCGCGGCAAGCAGCAAACTCGCTTCGGCATTACCCGGCACAATCGCCGGCCCCCGCGCGCCGCCCTTCAACATCGCCTCGCGCGAACGCAGGTCGAGCTTCGACAACACCTGCCCCTCGCCATGACAGCCAAAACAATCGCGCTTCAGCGCCGACAGCACATCTACGGCGCCATGCACCGAAACCGCGGCCGCGGCCAATGCCAAAATCCTCATGCGGAACTATTCTCTCAAAAACACAACGTACTTGATGTCGGCGACCTGCTTCCCTTTCACCGACAACGCCCGCAGAGTCAACGGCGTGCGCGACTGCGTCAAATGCAGCTTGCCCGCGCGAAGCGGCTTGAACTCTTTGACGAAAGATTCTTGTCCGCGATCGTGCCGGTCTTCCTTTTTACCGACAAGCGGCGGATCATTCACCGTCGCAATCTTCACCGTCGTCTTAGCCGAGCCGACCGACACTTCAATCTCCGATCCAACATCGCCAGCGCCGCACGTGTAGTAGAGGTCGACGGCGTACGTGCCCGGCCGAAACACTTCGACGTCCCACGTAATCGCGTCCGCTGGCGCCGTCCAGTTCGTGAAGTAGGAGTCGTTTGGCGCGCCCGAGCTTCGCTTCACGCCGCCGTGCGCAACACCATCGCGCGCGGGCAGCCACGTCACGGCATCGTACCCGACTGGATACGGACGATCATCCTTGCCGGTCAACGCCAGCATCTCGGCCGTCCATTTATCGAGCGCCTTTTTCAGCGTGGCAGCCTCATCGGCAAAACGCGCTGAGACATCGGTCTTCTGATTTGGATCGGCGACCATGTCGAACAGCTTGCCCTCGGGATCGAGCCGGAACCGCTGCGTGCGGACGCTCGAACGCCGGTTCTGCAGTGAGAAAATCATGCGATCCGGCCAGCCCTTCGACGTGCCTTCCAGCAGCGGCCGCAAGCTCACACCATCCAGCGGCTTCTTCGAGACGACTGGAACGCTCGTCATATCGGCTAGCGTCGGCAGCAGATCGATCGCGCCGGCGATCTGCGGAATCCGCGTACCCGGCTTAATGCGGCCCGGGAATCGCACCAGCAGCGGCGAGCGGATGCCGCCTTCGTCGACGGTCCCCTTGCGTCCCTTCATGCCGCCATTCCAACGCCACCCATTCGGGCCGTTGTCGCTGAAATAAAGCACGAGCGTGTCGTTGTCGAGCTTCAACTCCTTCAACTTCGCCAACACGCGGCCAACGTTCCAGTCGATGTTCTCACACATCGCCAGCGCCGCCCGCGTGTGCGAGACGTCTTCCAGGTTCGGATTGGTCGCCTTCATCGCCGGATCCACGCCCGCAAATTTGTCGTAGAACTTGTCGGGCACCTGCATCGGCGAGTGCGGACTGTTGAACGGCACATAGCAAAAGAACGGTTTCATGCGGTTCTTCGCGATGAAGTCGATGGCGTGGTTGGTGAGGTCGTCGATGATGTAGCCTTTGCCCTTCACCATCTGGCCATTCAGGTCCATGTCGTAGTCGAAGTAGTGGCCCCAGTGGCCGCTCGTCATGCCGTAGTATTCGTCAAAGCCACGGTAAATCGGATGATACGGCGGCTGCGTGCCATTGTGCCATTTGCCGAAGATGCCGGTCGCGTAGCCGGACGCTCTAAACGTCTCGGCGATCGTTTTCTCATCGGTATTCAGACGTTCGAGCCCGGTCGACACGCCGCGCACACCGCCGCGGGCATGATAGCGCCCAGTCAAAAACTCCGCCCGCGTCGGAGCGCAAACGGAGCACACGAAGAACCGGTCGAAGATCGCACCGTCATTGCCAAGCGAATCGATATTCGGCGTCGACAGATTCGTGTTGCCGTGGATCGAAAGATCCCCCCATCCCTGATCGTCGGCAAGAAACACAACGACATTCGGCGCGCGCCGCGCACGCGGCTGGGCTGCAACAGTGAGCGAGCTGAAAAGGAATGTTCGTCGGTTCATGGTTTAGTCGTCCAACATCACTTCCGCCTGCTCCACCGGCCGCGGCCTTAACGACGGATCCCGCATTAACATCCGCGCGCAAGTATTCCACCGTAAAATCGCGTCGTCGTTCCCCGGCGGCCGCAACGACTCCGCCTGCTCATACCACTGCATCGCCTCGGTCAACGCCTCGTACGCCTCGAAACACGCAAATGGAGAGCCACGTCGTAACCGCGCCATCGCTTCGCGCTCTTCGATAAGCCCCGCGAAGTAAGCCCGCTCGTACGGATCGCGCAACTGCCGCAAAATCTCGCGCGCCGAGTTCGCCGGCACGCCCTGCGCGAATTGATCGGTCCGCGTCAACAGCAGCGCCAGCAGCGCCTTCTGATTCTCCGGGTCGACGCGCAACACGTCGAGGCAAATGCTCTCGGCCAACCACGATTCGTTCAACAGCCGGTACAACTCAACCTTTTCAAGCGCCACCGGAATCGAGTCCGGCGAAATCGGCTTCAGATCGAACATGGCTCCCTCCCTAGCGGAAGATCTTAAACAGCTTGCCGAGTGGATCGTAGAACTCGTCGACGACGCGCTCCTTCAACGGGATGATCGCATTATCCGTAATTTTGATCTCTTCCGGACACACCTGCGTGCAGCACTTGGTGATGTTGCAATACCCGATGCCTTGCGTGTCTTTCAAATCGGCCAGCCGGTCGTCGGAATCGAACGGATTCATCTCCAACGCCGCTGAATACACAAAGAACCGCGGCCCGATAAATTCATCGTACAAGCCGTGCTCGCGCAACACGTGGCACACGTCCTGACACAGGAAACACTCGATGCACTTGCGGAACTCTTGCGGCCGATCGACATCGGCCTGCTGCGCATTCCACGCGCGCTTGGGATCGGACTTGAACTTCTTGATCCCCTCTTTTACCTTGTAATTCCACGACACATCGGTGACCAGATCCTTCACGTGCGGGAAGGTCTTCATCGGCTCGACGGTCACCGGTTCGTTCAGATCGAGCGTGTTCAGCCGCGTCATGCACATCAGCCGCGGCTTGCCGTTGATCTCGGCCGAACACGATCCGCACTTGCCCGCCTTGCAGTTCCAGCGCACCGAGAGATCGTTCGCGTCCGCGGCCTGGATCTGATGGACCGCATCAAGCACCACCATCCCTTCGGTCACTTCGGTCGTGTAGTCCTGATAACCGCCGCCACCGCGCTCGCCTCGCCAGATTTTGAAAGTTGCTGTGGCCATGGCTACTTCATCTCCTCGATAATCTGCTTCAACTCGGCGGTCATCTCCTTAACCGGAACGCGTTCGAGAACCTGCTCGCCGTTGGAGCCGCGCTTGATGATGGAATTAAACGACGCGCCCTCGGCAGTCTTGTCCGGAAAGTCGTCGCGGAAGTGCGCGCCGCGGCTCTCTTTCCGCTCAATCGCCGACCGCGCGATCATCTCCGACGCTTCAATCATGTTCGGCAGATCCATCGCCATGTGCCAGCCGTTGTTGTACTCGCGATTCCCGTGTACATGCACCTTCGCGGCCCGCGCGCGCAGCTTCTGCAGGCCTTCGACGGCCTGCTCCATCTCCTTCTGCACACGCACGATGCCGACTAAACTCTGCATCAAATCCTGCAAATCGTGATGCACCGCATACGGGCTCTCGCCGCCTTCGCGGTCGAACGGCGCCAGCGCTTCACGCGCCGCTTCTTCCACCTGCGCGTTGTTTACCGATCCGCCGGTGTGCTCCTTCGCCCACTCCGCGGCAAACTGCCCCGCGCGATGGCCGAACACCAACAGATCCGACAGCGAGTTGCCGCCGAGACGATTCGCCCCGTGCAGCCCCGCGCCGCATTCGCCGGCCGCGAACAGCCCCGGCACCTTCGACATTTGCGACTCCGCGTCCACCTTCACGCCGCCCATCATGTAGTGCGTCGTCGGGCCCACTTCCATCGCTTCTTTCGTAATATCGATATCGCCAAGCTGCTTGAACTGGTGATACATACTCGGCAGCTTGCGCTTGATGTGATCCGGCGCGTTCGGAATCCGTTCTTTAATCCAGGCGATGTCGAGAAACACGCCGCCGTGCGGACTCCCACGGCCTTCGCGCACCTCGCGCTGAATGCAGCGCGCAACGTGGTCGCGTGTCAACAACTCGGGCGGCCGCCGCGCTTCTTTGTCGCCCTGCGTATAGCGCCACCCTTCTTCTTCGTTATCGGCGGTCTGGCCTTTATAGTTCGCCGGAATATCTTCGAACATGAACCGCTTGCCGTCTTTGTTGCGAAGCACGCCGCCTTCGCCACGCACGCCCTCGGTCACAAGGATGCCGCGTACGCTGGGCGGCCACACCATGCCGGTCGGATGGAACTGCACGAACTCCATATCGAGCAACTCGGCGCCGGCGCGATACGCCAGCGCGTGGCCATCGGCGGTGTACTCCCAGCTGTTCGACGTAATCTTATACGCGCGTCCAATGCCGCCGGTCGCAAGGATGACCGCGTTCGCGCGGAAGATACGGAAACGGCCGCGCTCGCGATCGTAGCCGAAAGCGCCGACGACACGGCCCGCGTCCATCAGCAGCGTGAGAATCGTCACTTCCATGTGGAAGTCGATGCCTTGATGAATCCCGTGATCCTGCAGCGTGCGGATCATTTCAAGGCCGGTACGATCGCCCACGTGCGCAAGCCGCGGATAGCGGTGTCCGCCGAAGTTGCGTTGCAGGATCTTGCCTTCCTTCGTGCGGTCGAAGATCGCGCCCCACTGCTCGAGCTCGCGAACGCGGTCCGGCGCTTCCTGCGCGTGCAACTGCGCCATGCGCCAGTTGTTCAGATATTGTCCGCCGCGCATCGTATCGGCGAAGTGAACTTTCCAATTGTCGCGGTCGTCGACGTTGCCCATCGCCGCGGCCATACCGCCTTCGGCCATCACCGTGTGCGCCTTGCCGAGCAGCGATTTGCTGACGACCGCCACCTTCACGCCCGCCGCCGACGCCTTCACCGCCGCGCTCAACCCCGCGCCGCCGGCGCCGATCACGAGCACGTCATGTTCGTATGTCTGGTAATCGCTCATCGCTACAGAATTCTCCAGTCGTGCCAAATGCCCATCGAGCACATACGCACATAGAGGTCGGAAAAGCCGACCGAGAAAAGACTCAGCCACGCGAACCGCATGTGGCGCTGATTGAGGCACGACGACCCGTCGTACATCTTCTTTCGCAACGGCGATTTCGAAACTTCATCGATCCGTCCGCCGACCAGGTGGCGCAGCGAGTGGCAGCCCAACGTATAGCTGCCGAGCAGACACGTGTTGGTCAACAACACCAACGTGCCCACGCCGATGCCGAAGCCATTGGAGAACTGCGTCGCCAGATAAACGTCGTGCGCGAGAAGCACGATGAACGCCAGCGCGAGATACAAGAAGTACCGGTGGATATTTTGGAAAATCAGCGGAAACGACTGCTCGCCGCAGTACGACTTTCGCGGCTCGCCCACCGCGCAGGCCGGCGGATCGGCCCAGAAGGCTTTATAGTATGCGCCCCGATAGTAGTAACAGGTGAAGCGGAATCCGCCAGGTGCCCAAAGGATCAGCAGCGCCGCGGTGAACGGCATCCATGTCGGCCACCACGCCGGCTTCGGTCCGAACCATGCTTCCGATGATCCGAAAATCTCCGGGGAGTAGAACGGCGACAAGTACGGGCCGAACCGGTAATGGTCGCCCTGGAACGCCGCCCACGTGGAATAAACGATGAATGCTCCGAGGCCGAGCGCAACGGCCAGCGGCTGTTGCCACCAGGCCTCTCGGCGCGAAGTCTGGCCGAAGCCATTCTTCTTTAGCGGAACGTCGATTGAAGACAAGGACACACCTCCCTATCGCGTGAAACAATGCGCATGCGCGAACTGGTTAGGATATCGTTCGAAGCCCGGTCGCCGCAAGTTTCACCCAATCGAAATTCCCGGTGAAAGAGGCACGATTGCGGCAGCCGCGCGCATCAAGTAGCATCGTTGCAGAGCCTGCCGCAGGAATAAATACTCGCTTTCGGCCGCGCTACTGGCGGTGGCCGCCGTGTGTTCCGCGCAAGTGATCACCTCCAGCTTGTTCGGTGTCGTCGCCGATCCCTCCGGCGCGGCGGTGCCATCGGCCCGAATAACAATCACGGCCGACGCGACCGGCATCGCGGCATCGGCCACGGCTGATTCGGCTGGTGAGTTCTCGCTCACCTCCCTGCAAGCCGGCCGCTACACCGTGCAGATCGAAGCGAATGGCTTCCAGACCCTCCGGCGAACCCGTTTGGATCTCGCTTCCGGCGCGAGAATTCGTACGGAGTTTCAGTTGGAGGTCGGCGCAGTCCAATCTACAGTCGAAGTCTCCGGCGCCTCTCCGATGGTAAACGCCGTGAACGCGGAACAGCGCACAAATCTCGAAGCCCGTTCGGTCCGCGAATTGCCAACCGCCCGGCGAGACTGGACCAACCTGCTCGGCCTCAATACCGGTGTTACTGTTTCAGGCGGCACCGATTCCCTAAACGGCCTCGCGCCCGCCAGCTTCCGAATCACCGTCGACGGCACCGACTCCTCGTCGGACTCCGAACTGCCCTCCCTATCGATGTCTGGAAACTTCAACTTCATCAAAGGGGTCAGCCTTGAAGCCATCGAAGAGGTCAACGTGGCCAGGGGTATCGCATCGGCGGAGATCGCCAACACCATGTCGGGTAACGTGAATATCAACACTCGGCGCGGAACCAAAGAAGTTCACGGCTCTTTGTTTTTTCTGAACCAGACCGAAAACCTCAACGCACGATTGCAGACACTGGCCAGCAAACCGGCGATCACCTACAACCAGTACGGCGGCTCGCTGGGCGGCCCGATCGTTCGCAACAAACTCTTCCTGTTCGGCGTGTTCGACGGCTACCAGTTGCGAGGCTTCCAGGGGTTAAGCGGTAATGTGCCCACCGAAGCCTTCCGCCGGAGAGCCATCGCGGCTGTGCCCGCCTATCAAGCGCTGTTCGATATTTTCCCGTTGCCGACGCAGCCGCCCGCAAACCCGAACGCGCTCGTCGCGCTGTATCAGGGAGCTGGTTCGGAGGTCGCTCGCGACAACCACGCCGTCGTGCGCGGCGACTATCACATCGGCGACCGGACGATCATGACCGCTCGCTATACACGCGGCCGCCCGTTCCGTTTGATTCCCCGCGTGCAGACGGGCAACCCTCGCGACTGGACCGGTCAAACCGAAATCGGCACGCTGAATGTCACCCATTCCCGTGCAAAGTGGGTTTTCGAAACACGCTTCGGCATGAACTACAACGTAATCGCCCGCGTGGATCAAATAATGCGCATCCGAGTACCTGGCGTGGGCGGCGGGATGGGATTCTCCGCCGGCGGCGAAACATTCTTCAAGGAAGGCACGAACCAGACCTTCGAGCAGTTCGCGGGCACAACGATTGGCCGCCACTCGCTGCGCATGGGTCTGATTTACGGCAACCTCTGGGCCACGCGCGACAACGTCGAGGTGCCCGGCGTCGACTACGCCAACGAGGCCGATTTCCTCGCCAATCTCCCCAACCGCGTCCAGGTCACCCTTGGGGTCCGCGCCTATCGGATCAATAGTTGGAACCTTGGCGGCTTCGTGCAGGACGACTTCCGCGTCTCTAGAAAACTCATGGTCAACATGGGCCTTCGCTGGGACTACTACGCCGTACCCAGCGAGCGCGACGGCCGCTTGTTCAACCGCAACGAACCCTTGGGTCAAGGCTCCTATCGCCCTTCCGATTCGATCTGGAACGCGCGTTACAACAACCTGTCGCCGCGCCTTGGCTTTGCCTACACGCCGGATTCGAACGGCCGGACCGTCATCCGGGGCGGCGCGGGCGTTTTCTACAATCCGCGGCCGATGTTCGGAGGGCCGGTCGATCTCGTCCAAAACGCCCTCGACGAGCCATTTCGCGTGGTCTACTCGCGCGCTGATGTCCTCCAGTTCGGACAAGTCTTGCGCTACCCGGTGGTCAACGAGCGTGTGTTGCCAATCGCCAAGGGTCCTCAGGCGATTATCGCCGGCACTTCGATCAACCCGGACTGGGGCTATCCGCGCAGCTATCAATGGAGCATCGGAGTCCAGCGCCAGTTGACCAACCAAATCGCGTTCGAAACGGGCTATGTCGGAACCCGCGGCATGGGCCTGATGCTGGTGCGGACCATGAACCCTCCTGACAGAGTGACCGGCGCGCGGCCCAATCCCGGTTTCGCCACCTTCCGATACCGCGATGGCTCGGAATCGACCAACTATCACTCGTTGCAGACCTCGTTGCGACAGCGCTTCACCCGGGGTTTCACATATAACGTCAACTATACGTGGTCGAAGACGCTGCCCTACACCGGCGACGCCGACCTGCTGCTGCCGGGATCGCCGCAGGATATCTTCAATGTGCGCGCCGATTACGCCCCAGCCAACTTCGATGCCCGCCACCGGTTCCTCACGGACTTTGTTTACGATCTTCCCTTTGCGAAATGGATCCGCTCCAAGCGCATCGGTGCCGGCTGGCAGGCTAGTGGAGTGCTGACGGTGCAATCGGCGTCGCCGCTGTCGATCACGCAGCCCTCTGGCCTCGATGGTTCCCGGCCGGACTAGGCCGGCGGTTCTCCCGTGCTCGGTGGTTTCGCTTCTTCGCTACAGTTCTTGAACGCCGCCGCCTTCCGCCAAGTACCACTAGGCGCCGTATCCCGCCTGCCGTTGAGGCCAGGCAATTTAGGTCGCAACGCCGTCTATGGGCTGGCCTTCTGGAATCTGGATGCTAATTTGGCCAAGTCGATAGCCGTCACCGAGCGCCTACAACTGCAACTCCGCCTCGAAATGTTGAACGCCACCAATTCAACGATGCTCTCCGGCGTGGTGACAAACATCACCGCGGCGAATTTCGGCCGAATCACCTCAACACGAGGGGCCCGCGTCGTCCAACTCGGCGCTCGGATGACTTTCTGATTTAACCCCGTTTGGCTAACCACTTTTCCCTATTCGCCGAAATCGAAATTTCCTCTAGCCAGGACGCACAGAACGTGTTATAGTGGAACTAACCCAAGGCGGCTGAAGGGCAACCTTCCATGCTAGGTTTATTATTCCTCCGATAGCGAGCCGGGACTATTTCCGGCTCCTTCAATTTTAGGGCCCTGTTTTCGATACGGTGGTTTGTTCATGCCTACGCTCATCCAGGCCCCCACGCGCATCGCCGCGGCGGGCAACAAACCAAAGCTCATCGACGAATACATTGGCCGCGTTAACAGCCAAACCACGGCGCTGTCTGTCGCCCACATGCGCAGCCCAGGCGGTTGGGTGGAACCCGGCCAGACCCCCGAGTTCGACGAATACACCGTTGTGCTCAAGGGCTCGCTGCACGTGGAACACACCGGCGGCGCCATCACCGTCAACGCCGGCCAAGCCGTCATCACAGCGGCGGGCGAATGGGTGCGCTACTCAACGCCCGGCGACGAAGGCGCAGAATACATCGCCGTCCGCCTCCCCGCTTTTTCCCTTGGAACTGTTCACCGCGATCCCGCATGAGCGCCCTCGACTCCTACTTCGAAAAATCCCTGGCCCTGCTGCAGTCTTTGAAGGCCAACGAAACAGACAACCTTCGCGCCGCCGCCGCGCTCTGCGCCGATCGCATCGCGAAAGGCGGTTTGGTCTTCCTCTTCGGAAACGGCCACTCCCGCATGATGTGCGAAGAGATGACGCCGCGACAAGGCTGCTTCACCGGCTGGGTCGCGCTGGTCGAACTCGCGCTGTCCAACCACGCCTCGATCATCGGCGCCAACGGCCTTCGCACGCCCCTGCATCTCGAAAAATACGAAGGCTACGCCGAAGAGCTACTCAAGAGTTTTCACTTCGGCCCCAACGACGCGATGATCGTGATCTCCACCAGCGGCATTCGCCCGGTCATTGTCGAAATGGCCGCCGGCGCGCGCAAGCGCGGCTTGCCCGTCATCGCGATCGTGGCGAAACAGCACTGCCAGAACGCGCCCTCGGGCCACAGTTCCGGAACGAAACTGATCGATCACGCCGACATCGTTATCGACAATCAGTGCCCGCCCGGCGATTGCATCATCGAACTGCCCGGCCTCGAATGGCGCACCGGCCCCACATCGACGCTCACCGGCGCGATGATCATCAACATGCTGCGCGTCGAAACCGCCGAACTGCTGCTGGCTAAAGGAGTCAAGCCCGTTCTCCTCCCGTCGCATCAGTTCGTCGGCAACACCTCGGCCGCGGAACAACTCGACCACTTCTACGAAGAGTATCGTAGATCCCTCCGCCACCTCTATGAGTAAACCAGTCCGCATCGCCATGCTCGGCTCCGGATTCGTCGCCGAGTTCTACATGCAAGGCCTCGCCAACGTCAACGGCCACGAGGTCACCGTCAACTACTCCCGCACGCCGAAACGCGCCAAGGCATTCGCCAAGCGCTGGTCGATCCCCGAATCGTCGACCGACATCGACGCCGTCATCGCCCGCGCCGACATCGACCTCTTCATCATCGCGCTGCCCAACGAAGAACACCTGCCCGTGTCGCTGAAACTCTCGGCGGCCAAACGCCATCAGGTCTGTACAAAGCCACTGGCTCGCAACCGAGCTGACGCCCGCAAAATGTTCGACGCCGCTCGTCGCGCCGGCAAGATCCACGGCTACGCCGAGACGGAAGTCTTCTCGCCATGCGTCGTCAAGGCGCGCGAAACAATCGAAAACGGCGGCATCGGCCGGGTTCTCTGGGTTCGATCGCGCGAGTCGCATTCGGGCCCGCATTCGCCGCACTTCTGGGACGTCGAAAAAACCGGCGGAGGCGCGATGAACGATCTCGCCTGCCATTGCGTCGAAGCCGCGCGCTACTTCTTCGGCAAGGAGAACAAGATCGTCGAAGTGATGGGCTGGGGCGCCAATCTCGTACACCACAACCGGACCAAGGGCGAAGACAACGCGCTGCTCGTCCTCAAGTTTGAATCGGGCGGCATCGGCCACTGCGAGTTGTCGTGGACAACAAAAGGCGGTCTCGATCTCCGCAACGAAATCCACGGCTCGGAAGGATCGCTCTTCACCGACGTCACGCGCGGCACGCCGATATCGAGTTTCACATCGCAACCCGCCGGGTACGTAATCGAAAAAGCCGACATCGACTTCGGCTGGACGCGCCCGCTCCCCGAAGAGGCCTTTGCCTACGGCTACCAAGCCGAAATGCGCCACTTCGTCGAGTGTGTCCGCGACGGCGCCACGCCTCGCGAAACCTACGAGGACGGTTACATCGTCAATACAATTCTCGACGCCGGTTACGAGTCGATGCGAAAGAACAAATGGGTTCGAGTCAAATACTAATCACAGGCTCCACGGGCATCGCCGCGGCCACGGCGGCGCTAGCCCGGGGGCGCGGCCACCAAGTCGTGACCGTCGGCCTCGAAGACAACGCCGATGTGCGCGCCGACCTCCGCGACGAAGCCGAAGTACACCGCGCCTTCCAAGAAGCCGTCGACAAACTCGGCGGACTGCGCGCCCTCTTCAACTGCGCCGGCGCCTCTGGCCGCCAGTGGGGCGACGGGCCTCTGCACGACTGCTCCACCGCCGGCTTCGACGAAACGCTGCGCACCAATCTCCGTACGATGTTCCTGATGACGCGTTCCGCGCTTAACTACTGGCTCACGCGCGGCGAACATGGCAGCGTGCTGCAAATGGGTTCGGTCACGGCATTCCACCCCCAGCCGGATTATTTCGCCGTGCACGCCTACGCCGCCGCAAAAGGCGCTGCCGAATCGATGACCACTGGCGCGGCCTCCTACTACGCCCGCTATCACATCCGCATGAACGTGATCGCCCCCGGCCTCGTCCGTTCGCCAATGAGCCTGCGCGCGCAGTCCGACCCCACCATCATGCACTACATCGAATCGAAGCAGCCGCTCACCGGCATACTTGAACCGGAGCAGGTTGCACGCACCGCGCTGTTCTTGTTGAGTGAAGAGTCCGCGCCGATCACCGGCCAGGTCGTCAATGTCGACGGCGGATGGGCGGTCTCGCCGTAACATGCAACCGACGCCCATTCGGACAACCGTCATCGGCAGCTATCCGTTCCCCGGCTGGCTCGAATTCGCCGCGCTACATCTCGATCAGTTCGGCGCCGCCGATCTCGCCGAACTGCGCGACGACGCCGCGCGCGCCGCAATCATGGACCAGGTCGACGCGGGCCTCGATGTCATCACCGACGGCGAGCAGACGCGCTTCGACTTCAATCTCTCCTTTTACGGCTACATCGACGGCATCGCGCTCGAACCCGCGCCAATCCGCAAGTTCGGCCCGCCCGCGCACGATCAACGAGGAAAACACGCAATCACCGGCCCATTGAAAGCGCCACGAGGACTCGGCTCCATCGAAGAATTCGAACGATTGAAACGGCTCGCGCCACAAGGCCCCGCGCTGAAGATGTCGGTGCCCGGTCCGTACACGCTCTCGGGCCGCCTCGCGGGCAAGGACCGCTGGGCGGCTACTGAAGAGTTGTTGCCGATTGTGCGCGATGAACTCGTCGCGCTCGTCAACGCCGGCTGCGCCGAAATCTGCGTCGACGAGCCCTCGAGGTCCTGCTACGCGCACAAGGAAGCCCCCGATCGCTTCGTCGAAATATTCAACCGCACCGTCGCGCCAATCCGTGGTCGCTGCCGTTTGAGCACGCATCTCTGCTTCGGCAACTACAAAGCCCGAGCCATCGCCCCCCGCCAATACGCGCCGCTAGTGCCCGCGTTCTACGAACTCGATGTCGACGAAGTACACCTCGAAATGGCCAGCCGCGAGTTCGCGGAACTCGAACTCATCGGCGAATTTGCGAAACACATGGACGTAAGCGTGGGCGTCATCGACGTGAAGAGCTAGCCAAAAATATTTGAAATTTGATTTCCATCGGCCGCTGAAGGATGATCGGTTTGCAAGGACTGGTCAACCGGAGGCAACCGATGGAAACATTCACAAAGCTGTTTGGCAGCCTGCTTGTATTTGTATACTACTGCTTTGACCGGATCGTGATCCACGGCTACCTGAGCGGATTGTCGCGGCCCGATCAGGTGGTGTACTTTTTCCGGAAGGTAGTGGGCGAGCCGGTTGTGAGCAAAGAACTGTTGAGCAAGCGCACTGGCGACTACCAGCGGTGGGTCGAAGCCTACGCCGGCAATCACGAGATCCGGGTGGAGTGGGCCGAGAAGGGCGTGCGGAAGGAAGACCACGTCCGGCCGTGGCTGCAGCAGATGGAGAAGCAAAACCGCTTCGGGGTGTACTTCCTCTTCAAGAGCATGGAGCAGGGGCCGACGTTCCGGATCAGTACCCCGAAGTTTCCCACCGCCGATCCGAATCACCGCATCCTGGCCCCGCAGCGGAGCCGCTTCACCCAGTACTACTTCTACCTCCGCGACGAACGGCTGGGGCCGATGGTGATGCGCGTCGCTTCGTTCTTCCCCTTCCAAACGACCTACTACCTAA
>VFZW01000070.1 GCA_016871055.1 Acidobacteriota bacterium | reverse complement strand
CCGATATCAACGGTGTAGCGACGAAATACCAGTATGGGATTAATAATGACGATCACGTCGACAAGATTACGAAGATTACGCGAGGATATGGAACGGCCGTTGAAGCGCAGACGAATTTCTCATATTCGTTGGTTGCGCCGGTCGAGACCACGACTCGATCGGCGCTGCGAACGGGGAACGACGATTTACTACAGAGCAAGATCGTCTACGACGGTTTAGGCCGCGCGGTCGAGGAGAAGACCAAGAAGGGCACGGCATGGATCACGGTTAAGAAGACCTATGACGCGCTCAACCGAGTCTCGCGGGTTTCCAATCCGTCCAGTTCCGGCACCGGGCCGGAGACTGTTACGGAATTTGACGCGATGGGGCGCCCGAAAAAGGTTACCGCACCGGGAGGTGCGATCACGAGCTACGACTACTCCAATAATGAGACTACGGTGACGGATCCGGGTAACGTTAAGAAGCGGCTAACCCATGATGCGCTGGGGCGGCTGACGATCGTCGTGGAAAACCCAGACGGCGCAGCCACAACAACCAAATACGCGTATAATGCGAATGGCGATTTGGTGACTGTCTGTCCGCATGGAGGAGCACTGAACGGGACGACCTGCACGGGAGTGGCGCAGGCGCGGACTTTCGTGTTTGACTGGCTCAGCCGCTTGCGTACGGCGAACAATCCGGAGATGCGTACGGCGAACAATCCGGAGAGCGGAACGATCACCTACCGACGCTCCCGAAAACGCCAGGTCGTCGGCGTAGCGGGTGTACACCGCGCCCGCCGATTCGGCCAGCCCGCGCAGTCGCCGGTCGGCGCGGAACATGCAGAGATTCGCAATCGCGGGCGACGTCGGCGCGCCCTGCGGCAGATGCGGCCGGGTGTAGATCGGATCGGGAGCGACATCGCGCGGCGCGCGGTTTGTGCATATACCGGCAAGCAATTCGGCGACGCGTTCGTCATAGCCGGCGGTGATCAGCAGACTCTCCACGCGCGCCCGGGAAATGGAAGGAAAGAAGTTCGCGAGATCCATCTTTAGTAGACACGGCTGTCCGGCGTGCGGGGCCGCGAAAGTCTTGATCGAGTGCCTCGCGACAAACCCGTGCGCCGCCGCGTGTACCGGAATCTTCTCGAACACATCGGTGAGTAAACGACGCAGAAGTTCTTTCATGCGCGTCTTTGGCGCTTCGATCAGCCGCGCCGGCTTCCCCGGCTTTTCAAACACGCAATACGTGTAGTGGCTTGACTTGCCCTTGTTGATGTTCTTCCGGTCGGCGAACCACGCTACTTCCGCATCGGTCAGCCCGAGCCATTCGGCCAGCGCCGCCGGGCTTTCCATTTCGGGAAGTTTCCAACGCATCGCGGCGACGCCGTTCGAAGGCGTCCACTTGGCGATCCGCAGCCCCGCGCGCGCGACGCACAGCCCTTCGTCGTGCCGCAGGAATCGCACCGCATCTCCCAGACGCGGCTTTGCGCCGCCGAACTCCTTTAGGAATCGCGTCGCCAGCGGCCCCAGCCACTTCCATTTTTGGCCCAATAACTCCGCGCCGCGCTTGATCATCCCGGCCCTTTGCAACTTGCCGTTGAGGAAAGCCTGCGCGAGGAGTCTGGGAATCGCGGTTGTCATTTTCGAAGGGACGGCGGCCCCAACGAGTCCAGCCCAGCGTGAGCGTTCGCGCGACCTCACGCGCCGAAGCTCACGCGACGAATGCTAAGTCCCACGAGGGTCCCCGGGGTATCCCCGGAGCGGAAGAAACGAACTTGCGAAAGTCCGATTCAACCAAGCTTGGAGCCGCCGCGTCTGTATGATAACCCATTCCGGGCTAGAGCTTCAGCCTACACACGATCCCGATGTCGTCGCAGTACCACATGTAGCCTTCCCAGATCGTCATGCCGTGTGGCAGCGGGTCGTTGTCGGCGAGTTGGATTTTCTCCACCATCGCGCCGGTCTCGACATCGTGTTTGAAGAAGGCGTTCAGATTCGAATCGGTGACCCAGAGATACTTGCCTTCCCAGCCGATGCCGTGCGGACGGTTGCCGGCTGTCGGGAACTGCTTTTCGACGACCCAGGTCTTCGGGTTGATTCGATAGACGTGACGCGATGGCGGTACGCAGAACCACAACTTCCCGTCACGCCACTCCTGTCCGTGCGCGCCGGTGCCGGGCGCGGTGGAACTCGCCTCGCCCATCTGGAATCCGCCGACTCGTGGCGGCGCGTCGGGCCGCCGCGGGAGCGGGGGCGCCTTCTTGCGCAGATCTCCAACCGGACTGGAACGCGCGGGTGCGTCGCCCACCATTTTGTAGATGACGCCCGCGCCGGGCGTGAAACGGCGCTCGATAGCTTTCCCCGTGCTGGCGTTGCACCGTACAATTTCGCGGCTGTAGGTCGACCCGATCCACAGCGCTTCGCCGTCGAAGGTGATGCCGCTCGACGCCTGTGTTTCGGTCTCGAAGCCTTTGATCACCTTGCCGTTTTTGTAGTCGACCAGATGAGCCTGATTGCCCGCGCCCTGGTCGATGATCCACAAGCCTTCCTTGGTGGCTTGGAGACCGTTCGGCTTGGTGGCCGGCGAATCGAAGACGACCTCGACTTTGCCCACTTTGCGGACGGGGATCTGATCCAGCCGGGCCGCGGTTGCTTGCGGCGCCGCGGCGCCGGCGGCGGCCAAGGCGACAAAGTTTCTACGATTCATGGGGAGAACCTCCTGGGATAGACGGATTCGGCGCACGCGCCGCTGGCCTCAGAGTTTATCGCATCCGGCGACATGGTGCTCCCTAAACGGAGAGACGGCTGCACCGCGCTACAATCACAAAGCAATGCGCCCGTTTCCGCTCGCTCTCTTCGCCGCCGCTCTTGTAATCGCCGACGACTGGTCCCGGTTCCGCGGTCCCAACGGCTCCGGCATCGCGGCCGGCGCCGGCTATCCTACAGAGTTCAGCGCCACCAAGAATCTTGCATGGCGCACGCCGGTCCGCCCCGGTAAGTCCTCTCCGGTGGTTACCGAAAAGCACATCTTCCTTACGGGATTCGCGGACGAGAAACTCTACACCCAGTGTTTCGATCGCGCCACCGGCAAGTTGCTCTGGGAGCGATCGGAAGACCGCACGCGAAGGGATGCCGTTAACCTCCTGAACCATCCCGCCGCGCTCACGCCCGTCACAGACGGCGAAAACGTCTATGTACTCTTCAAGGAGTTTGGCCTGCTTTCTTATAACGCCGCGGGCAAGCTCCGATGGAAGGCGCCGATCAGTTCTCAGAAAAACTCGCAGGGCCTCGGGGCATCGCCCATCATCGCCGGCGAAAACGTCCTCAGCCTCGTCGATCAGTTGCAGGGTTCCTACATCGCCGCCTACGCCAAGTCCAACGGAGAACTCCGCTGGAAGATCGCCCGCGAGGAGTCCGAAGGATGGTCGACGCCGATCCTCCTGCAGCCGCCCGGCCAGCCGCTCCAGATCATCACGGCCGGCGATAGCAAAATCGGCGGCCATCTCGTCTCCAACGGCAAACGCACGTTTACGTTTCCCGGCGCCAGTCCAGCCATGGTCGCCACTCCAGTCATCGACGGCCACTCGATCATTGCCTTCGGCTATGGCGCTGCCACTTTCAGCCCATTTTCCGCGCAGCTCGAAAAGCGCGATAAGAACAAAGACGGCAAGATCAACCGCGATGAATTCACGCAGGCCGATAATGTTCTCAATTCCATCGCTGGCTTTATCGGCAACCGCGATGGCGAGGTCACCGAGGACAAGTGGATTGAATGGGGCAAGCACGTCGGCGGCGGCACAGCATTGCTCTCGCTCAAACTTGACGCCCCGCAACCTACTCAGTTGTGGCGCACAGAAAAAGGCTTCGAAGGGGTTGTTCCTTCTCCGATCCTCCACGATGGATTGATCTACGTCGTCCGCAACGGCGGCATCCTCACGGCCTATGATGCCAAGACCGGCGCATCCGTGAAAGCGGGCCGGATCACCGACGCGCTGGGCGGATACTCGGCTTCCCCAGTCCTCGCCAACGGGCTCCTCTACTTCGCGAGCGAAGAGGGTAAGCTCTCGGTCGTCCGTCCGGGCCGGGAATGGGAAGTCGTGCAGGTCAACGACATCGGCGATCCATTCTTCGCCACTCCGGCGCTTTCGGCGGGCCGCATTTATGCGCGCGGCGACGATGCGCTGTATTGCTTCGCTTTAAGCCTTTGAAAATAGCTCCGTTCGCGCCTTGCCTTTGCCGTCCTTGGTTGCATAGACGGGCCGCTGTTCGACTTCGTAAGCGGTATCGGGCGCGACACCCATGGCCGTGTAAATCGTCGCGTGCAGGTCTTCGATGGAGATCGGATTTTCAATCGTTTTGCACGGGCGTTCATCGGCGGTCTTGCCGTAGAGAAAACCCTTCTTGAAGCCGCCGCCAAAGATACACACGCTCACCGCTTCGGTGAAGTGGCGATGCATGCCGTAGTGCTTCGGCTCGGTCATTGTTTTCGGCTGCTGGACCTGATCCTTTACTTCGAGGCCGGGTTTGCCTTCGGTCATCATGTCGCGGCCGAACTCGGTGGCGATGACGATGAGCGTGCGGTCGAGCAGTCCGCGCTCTTCGAGATCGAGAACCAACTGCGCGATCGGGCCGTCAATCAACTGTTTCATGTCGCCCGCGCGTTTGTGGCCGTTTTCGTGTGTGTCCCAAAAACGGAAGGGGATGTACTCCGAGGTCACTTCGATAAACCGGGCGCCGGCTTCAACAAGCCGCCGCGCCTGCAAACAGCCGAGGCCAAATTTGTTGTCGCCATACCTGGCGATGACCTCCGGTTTTTCGAGTGCGAGATCGAACGCCTTCGCCGCCGGGGAGGTCAACAAACGGTGTGCGTTTTCGACCGAGCGCAGATAACTCTCGCGTTGATGATCGCCGGCGTTTTTCATCGGCGACGCGTCGAGCAGCTTCTTGTAGAACGCGCGCCGATTTTCGAATCGTGTCGGGCCGACGTATTCCGATGGCCGCGTTACGCTGACGGCATCGCGCGGATCGACCATCTGAAAAGGCCCATATTCGGAGCCCAGAAAACCGGCCGTGTGAAAGGCCTTCAGCGCATCGGACTCCGCGCCCAGTTCCATGTTCTGGCCGACCGCGATGAACGGTGGAATATCGGGATTGCGCGGGCCGAGCGTACGCGCCAGGAACGCGCCCATGTGCGGCACCGCGACCGCTTGCGGCGGAGCGTAGCCGGTGTGCCAATGGAACTGATGGCGCGAGTGCAGAATGAAGCCGAGATCGCCGACCTGATGGCTGCGGATCAACGCTCCGCGGTCCATCACCTTGCCGATTTTTTCGAGGCCTTGCGAAAGACGAATGCCATCGACCGCGGTCGGAATGCTCGGGAAGGTACTCAGCACTTTGTCCGACGCGAGGCCGGTTTCGTACGGCGTGTGGCGCTTGGGATCAAACGTTTCGGTTTGCGCCATGCCGCCGGCCATCCAGAGCAGGATCATCGAGTCGGCGCGCGGCGCGATCTTTGGCGCGGCCAGCAACTTCGGCGCGGCGCCGGTTAGCGCGGCCAGTACAGCGCGGCGGGAAACGTTATCGAACATATTGAAACTCCGGATGCAGCAAAAGGCTCCAAAGCAGATCTTCCAAGCCACCGTTCGCATTCAGTTGTTCGATGGCAATCTGCTTTTCGGCGGGCGCGGGCGCGCGGCCCAGCGTCTGCCAGAAAAGGCGGTCGGTGAGTTTCGCCGCATCGGTTTCCGGCTTGGGCGAGGCAACCGGCGGCGCGTCGGAGACCTTCGTCAACAGATTGCGATCGGGCGCGGACGGAAAGATGAAGAAACGCGCCGCGCTGTTTACTTCGCTGATGCGGCCGATGTCGTCCATCACGATCGTGCCTTTCAGCGTGCGCGCGCCGTCGGGCACGGCGATGTGGACGGCCTTGCCGACGGGCGTAGTCAGCGCGGTGTAGCTCTGTTTGAAAAAGGCCACGGACTTCAAAGGCTGCGTTTGCGAGGGCTGCGCGGCGACGTTGTCATCGAAGCGCAAGTCGTGCCAACCGGCGATCGTGCGATCCCAATCGTAGCTGCCGGCGTCTTCGATCAGCAGCCAGATTTCCTTCTTGCCGGCCACATCGATTCGGAAACGCGTGCCTGCCGAGCGGCGCACGGCTTTCGAATCGAACAGCGGTGCGGGCGGTTCGGGCAGAGTTCCGTTGAGCCGCTGCACGCCGCGCCGCAGCGATTGCGCGAGCGTTGTTCCGTTAACGAGTTCGAGCGCTTGCAGCGTGCTCGATTCCGGCGGGCGCGTGGTGTAGACCTGATCGCGGATCGGCCGGCCGAGTGCGCGTGTCAGCGCGGTCGATTTGAATTCCCACTCGCGCGCGAAGCGGGCCGAGCGGTCGTTCTGCAGCAAGCGCCACTCGCCGGTGAGCGCGGAAAGCGAGTCGACGAACTGCTCCGCCGTGATGCGGCGCGGCTGCGGGCCGCGGAAGGTGTAACTGTTCTCTTCGACGATCGGGGCGGCCTGCTGCTGCCACGCTTTCGAAGTGAGGATGAGTTTCAGAAGGTGATTGATGTCGCTGTTGTTTGCCACGAAATCGTTGGCGAGCCAGTCGAGCAGATCGGCGTTCCACGGTTCGGCGTCCATGTCGTCAACAGGTTCGACAAGCCCGCGGCCGAACAGCCGTCCCCAGATACGATTGACGAAGGTGCGGGGCACGCGGCCGTTTTGCGGATGCGTGAACAGTGCGGCGGCCTGCGCGCGGCGTTCGGCGATTGTGCCGTCCTGCTTGATCGCGCCGAGGGAAGGGAAGAGGAACTCGGGCCCTTGCATCTTGCCGGTGCGCGTATCGCAGCGGATCAGTTCGAGTTGCGGCTGTTCGGAAAATATCGCGGCCATGCCGTAGCTCTGGCGAAGCTGGTACTTGTTGATGAAGGAATCGTGGCACGACGCGCACTTCAGGTTCACGCCGAGAAAAACCTGGGCGGTGTTCTGCGCGGCTTGCATGTGCGGAAGCTGCGAAGCGTTGACGTCGCCGCGCCAGTTCACGCCGACCAGAAAGCCTTCAGGCGCGTCGGGACCGGCCGGGTTGATCAACTGGCGGACCATCGCGTCGTAGGGTGCGTTCGACTCGAGCGCTTTCTTCAACCACGGCGTATACGGCTTGGTTTCGCCGTGATAGGCGCGGTTGTCGTTACGCAACAGATCGTTCCAGAAGCTGATCCAGTGTCCAGCGAGCATCTCGCGATCGGCGAGAAGCTTGTCGATGAGCGCCGCACGATTTTTCGACACCTGCATCTGTTCGAAGGACGGCGTGACGCCCCAAAGATCGAGATAGACGCGTTTGGCGAACGTGGCGTCGTCAATCAGCGGCCGCCACGCCAGGCCGCGTTTGGCGTTGTAGGCGGCGACGAACTTGTCGATTGGATTGATCTCCGCGTTTTGTGGCAGCGCAACGACTCGGGGCGCGAGCAGCGCCTGCCACTTCGATGCGGCTTTCGCGCCGACATCGGCCCAAGGCAGATCGGCGGCGACCCATCGTTCCAATGTTTGAATCTGCGCTTCGCTCAGCGGATCGCCCGTCGGCGGCATGCGCGTGCCTAATGCGCCGCGCACTTTCGGCACGATCTTCGCGCGCGCTTTTACAAGCGACGCGCGATCGTCCATCTTCAATCCGGCTTGCGCGTTCGGGCCCGAGTGGCAACCGGCGCAGCGCGCGGCGAAGATTGGATGCACTTCGGAGGCGAAGTCGGCCCGCGCGTGCAAACTCGCCGCCACGAACGTTAGGGCGAGGAGGCGCACGGTTACTTCACCTTCACCCAGCCCTTTTTCTTCGAGCTCTCAACGATCTTTTCAAGCAGAATCATGCCGCGAAGGCCGTCGGCGAAGGTCGGGTAATCGACCGGCGCGCTTGCGTCGGCGACCTTGGCGTAGAAGCGCTTGTAGAGTTGCTTGTGCGAATCGTCGTAGCCTTCCGAGTGGCCGCCGGGGAGGTCGGCGAAGCCCGCGGCCGAGCCCATCAGCAGCGAAGGATCTTTGATGATGACCTTGTTCGGCTCGTTGCGATTGCCGAGCCAGAGTTCGTCGGGGCGCTCCTGATTCCACATCGCGCCGCCCTTGGTTCCGTAGATCTCGAACGCGAAGCGGTTCTTGTTGCCCGCGGCCATCTGGCTGACGGTGTAGGCGCCGCGCGCGCGCCCGCCCAAGTGAATCAGCACGCCGCCGTAGTCTTCGGTGGTGATCTTGACTTCTTCGTAATCGCTCGGCTGCAGCGTCTTGCCGGCGAAGGTTTGAATGGCGACCTTTGGGCGGCGGCGTGTTTTGTGGAACGTCGCCAGGTCGGCGCAGAGCGCGGTGATCGGCAAGCCTGTCAGATGCTGGATCATGTCCATCCAGTGTGAGCCGATGTCGCCGACCGCGCGGAGCGCGCCGTTGGCCTTCGCGTCGATGCGCCAGTTGAAATCGGTATCGTAGAGCAGCCAGTCTTGCGAGTAGGTTCCTTGCACGTGCAGGATTTCACCGAGTTCGCCGGCGGCGATCAACTGGCGGATGTGTTGGACGACGGGGTAATAACGCAGGTTGTGGCACACCGCGTTGGCGAGCTTCTTCTTCGCCGCGAGCTTCACCATTTCGGCGGCTTCCTTGCTCGTCATCGTCATCGGCTTTTCGCACAGCACGGCCTTGCCGGCTTCGAGCGCGGCCATCGACATCGGGTGATGCATGGCGTTGGGCGTCAGGATGTGAACGGCTTGAATGGATTTGTCGTTCAGGATCTCCTTGTAGTTGCCGGTGGTGGTCTCGATGCCGAGAGCGGCGCCAAACTTCGCGGCCGACTCCGCGCTCGACCCCGCGACGGCGGCGACTTCGACGTTGCCCAGCCTTCGGATCGCCTCCGCGTGGACTCGTCCCATGAAACCTGTACCAATGATTGCGGTGCGTATGCGTGCCATTCCGTCTACTTTATCACCGGAAACCCGGTAGACTTAAGACGACGGATGATTGTACGAGTCCGCGTCGGCACAGGACCGAAGCTCAGTTCGGTCACTCACGAATACCACGTTGCGAAACAGACCCGGAGGCTGGCGCTCGCCACGTCGATGGTCATGACGCCGGCGTCGTTGCTCGCTTTCGCGCTTGGTAGTTGGCGATTGGCCGCGGACTTGAATTGGACCGATCGCTTCGTCATCGCCAGCGGCGCGCTTTCGCACTGGCAGGTGTGGATCGCCATCGCGTTTCTGCTTCAGGTTGTTGCGTCCCTTCTTGGCAGGTACTCCGAGGACGATCGTACTCGGTAAAGATCTGACCAGTTTCTCTGCCCGTTCGCGCGATAAGGATTGAAGGCGTTCGCACTGCAACCCGCGGAATAGACGCCGCATCCAAGTGGATAGGGGAAGTAGAAACACTATGAGTAGGAAAGTTCTTGTCCGGCAGGCGGAAGCGACGGCGCACGATTTGGCGGCGGCGATGGGTTCGATGCTCGCGCCGATGGCCGTGATGGCCTTGACGATGGGGCTTTGGGCATTGTTGGCGCAGGTGGCGATGGCCGCGTCGTTTCCCATTCAGCAAGGCGCACTGGCCGATTGGCGCGTGTGGATGGCGATCGCCGGCGCCGTCGAACTAATCGCGTGGCAGGTCCGTTCGCGGATGTAACCCGCGCGCGACGCGCCGTTACGATATCCTGAGTCAGGGCGATGGGATCACCGTTTCGCAGTTCTTCGTTTGGGTCTTCCTCGGGCTACTTACCGCTCGGAGTGAAATGGCTGTTGATATTGAACACGGCCATTTTCCTGATCCAGTTCGCGCTCTATCATGGCTTCGGCATCGGCATGAACTTCTTGAAGTTGACGCCGGAGCAAACGGTTCGCGGCTTTTTGTGGCAGCCGTTGACGTACATGTTTCTGCACTCGGCGGTAGACGTTTCCCACGTGTTGTGGAACATGGTTTCGCTCTTTTTCATGGGGCCGATGCTCGAGGGCAGTTGGGGCCGCACGACGTTTCTGAAGTACTACGTTTACTGTGGCGCCGGCGCGGCTGTTTGTGTCGTTATCGCAAGTTTTCTGATGGGCGGCCGCGATCTGCCCACGGTTGGGGCGAGCGGGGCGCTGTTCGGACTCCTGATCGCTTATGGCGTCTTGTATCCGGACGTGTTGTTCTTCGGCGTGATCAAGGCGAAGTGGTTCGTGTTGATCTGGGGCGCGGTGCAATTTCTGAATGGAATCGCGGCGCGGAATTCCGGCGTCAGCTACGTCGCGCATCTCGGCGGCATGCTCGCGGGGTATTTGCTGATTCGTTTCGGATTCCTTGGACGGCGGCGGGGGCCGGAGTTCGATCCATTGTCGGCGGCGAGCAATTGGTATCGCGAGTGGCGATTGGCGCGCGCGCGGCGGAAGTTTGAAGTTTACATGCGCAAGCAGGGGCGGAACTAGGGTCTCTACGCGGTCATTTTCTTGCGCGCGGTGTAGAGGAAAATCTCGGCGGAACCGCGCACGTCGAGTTTTTGTGTTGACGCCGCAGTCCGGAACCGTCACGGCTTTTTTATTCGACTTGCCTTCGGCGAGTAGTTGCAGCCCTTCGCGCTCGGGTAGCAGATCGTAGGAGTCTTCCGAACCGCGTTGCCGGAGTTGGCGCATATGGTCTTCTAAGGAACTCGCGCACAACGGCTCGCTTCGGCTCGGCCATCGGGCGAGTTCCTCGCCCGTCTGGGACCTCGCTTTCGCGGCCTGTGCGCTCCGCCCCGCTTGGCCGCGGGAGCCTATGCCCGGACCGGTTCGTCCAATTCGAGTGCGATTTGACGAAGCGAAATTGGAGAGCCGCTAACCGCGGGGCAGGCCGCGGTCAATAGTGCCAGAAACTTGGGCGGTACCGCGCGCGCCTCGGAGGTGCGAGTTTCTGGAGAGTCCACGCGCGCCATCGTCTCTTCCAACCCAAACGTTTCAACGTAGCCGATGAGCGCCTCTTTAAGATCCGCCATCGCCTCTTCTTCCGTCTCGCCTTCGCCGTAGGCGGGAATGCCTGGCGCTCTAGTCGTGAAGCCGCCGAAATCAGGTTCCGGGATTCGTTCGACCGTTAGTCTCATCATCGTGGCTACCCGCGCAACAACCGCGCCGCATGTGCGATCGCCGCGGTGACCGCGTTGACTACCTGTATCAACGCCGCCGCTTGGCGCGCGGCCTCTTCGGGACGGTTCAACTCCAGCGCTTCACGGACGCCGGGCAACGTCTTGGCGCCATAGCCGGTGTACTGGCCGGGCGCCGAGTACGCGCTCTTGTACCACGGGCGTCCGGGAAGGCCATCTTTGAGAAGCAGCGCGCGTTCGATCTTGGCGACCGCCATCGACGAGTTCGGTTTACCGCTGGCGTAGGCCGATTCGAAATCGCGCGCCTGCGTCGATAGCGCCGCGAGCGCCTTTTGCATTTCGGCCGACGGCAACGATCCTTTGCCGAGTTGTTCGACCTCTTTCCAATACCGCTCGAACGCGGCGGCCATACGTGTGAATTCGAACGGAGGGACGGGCGCTTCAGCCATGCGCGAGATGGCCGTCGCCATGAAATCGGCCATACGTTTGCCGTGCGAAAAATCGCCGTCGGCGAAGCGCTTGTACCAGTTGAACGAGTCGAAGATCGAGTGATAGATGCCGCCGCTTCCGGTTGCGTCGGAGAAGCCGAGATTGGCCGCGGCGATGCCGGCGTGATGGGCGAAGGGCACGTAGTCCGAGCCCGAGTCGAGCGGTCCGACGGTCCACTCTTTGGCGCGCGGCGCGCCGCTGTCACGCGCGGCCTCTTCGAGAAACAACGACAACGACGGGGACGCGCCCACGCCGAGCGAGCCCTTGCCGTTCGAGTCGCTGTTGAAGTAGACGATCGCTTTTTCCTTCAGCGTCTCGATGTGTTTTTCAACCCACTCGGTGGAGCCGATCAAGCCGAACTCTTCGGCGTCCCAAAGCGCCAACACGATGGTCCGTTTCGGCTGCCAGCCTTGCTTCACGGCGAGGCCGATCGTTCGTGCTGTTTCCAGCAGCGCCGCCGCGCCAGATACCGGGTCTTGCGCGCCGTTGACCCAGGCGTCGTGATGATTCCCGTAGAGCACCCATTGATCGGGCCAGACCGATCCTTTAATGGTTGCGATGACGTTGTACACCGGGCGCATGGCGTCGTCGAAGGAAAGTTTCATTCGCACCTTCGCCGGGCCAGGGCCGAAGCGGTAGGCGACAGGAAGAGCGCCGCGCCATTCGGCCGACACTTCTTCGCCTTTCAACTGTTCGAGCAGCGGTTTTGCGTCACCGTAGGAGATCGGCAACACGGGGATCGGCATCAGCGTTTTCGCTTCGTTGACCGACAGCCGCCGCGAGCCTTTCTCCGACGCCCAACCGGGCGAGAGCGGATCGCCGACATGGATCGACATGTCCATCACCGAGCCTCGCTGCACGCCGTGATCGCAGCGGAAGGGCCCATCGGGGTAGACCGCGCCTTTGGCGAATCCGTCCTCTTTCGGATCGGAGTAGATCAGGCAGCCGATCGCTCCATTTTCGGCGGCGACCTTGGGCTTCACGCCGCGCCACGACACCCCGTAGCGCGCCAGCGCGATTTTGCCCTTGACGCTGATGGCGCGTTTACGAAGAGCTTCGTAGTCGGCGGGCACGCCGTAGTTGACGTAGACGATTTCGCCGGTAATTTCGCCCGGGGCCGAGTAGGCGTTGTAAGTGGCGAGCTGATTCTTGTCGCGCGAATCGGGATCTTCCGCGAAGTTGGGCTCGGCCAAGCGCAACTTGTAGTTGACCGGCGCGATCATCTCGACGGCGCGCTCCCTGGGGTACGGCAGGAAGGCTTCGAACGACTCGATGCGCGCGTTGAAGCCGTACCGCGAAGACTGCTTGCGAGCGTATTCGGCGACGGCTCGGGAGGCAGGCGAGCCCGCGTGATGCGGCTCGGCGGCCATGCGGGCCATGTGGCGTTCGACGAACGAAGGGCTCGTTGCCGCGCGGAGTTTGGTTTCGAGTTTCTGCTGGGCGTTCCAGGCGGCTCCGCTGAATCCGCGAGCGGGTTTGGGTTGGGCCTGGAGCGAGCCGCAGAGGCTTGCGAAGAGAAGTTGACGGCGGTTCAAATCGATTACCCTCGAAGGAATTTCAAGTACTCGGCCTCGTCGCGCGTCAGGCCTTCAAATGTCCGCAACGGGTTGCCGTCGGCGTCCATGATGACGTAGAAGGGGATCGATGGGCGGCCGAATTTCGATTCCTGCAGCTTCTGATTCGCCTCGGAGTCTTTGTCGTCGCCGTCGGTGTACAACTCGACGCGGATCATCTTGTCCATCTCATCACTTACGGCCGCGCGGGTGAACATTGTCGCCTTCATCACCTTGCAGTTGGTGCACGTGTAGCCGGTGAAGTTGACGAAGACCTGTTTGCCTTCGGCCTTCGCTTTGGCCAGCGCGCCGGGCAGATCGTTCTTCATGAAGGTCATCGACGCAGCACCGCTTGTGCCGGCGGGCCGCGTCGACGCGGGAACGTAGCCGTCGATTTCTCCCAGCGGCGCGCCGAACAGTCCGGCGAGGAGCAGCAGCGCAAGGGCGAGCAGAACAATGCCAAGCAGCAGGCGAGGGATCGAAACGTCCTCGTCCTTGCTTATGCCTTCGAAGCGCAACCAGCCGAGCAGGTAGAGGCCGGGCATGGCAACGAGGATGGTCCACAACGCGAGGAACAGTTCGCGCGAGATGAGATTCCAATGCAAGACCGCGTCGACGTTCGAGATGTACTTGATCATCATCGCGAAGACGAAGAACGCGAGCACGACTTTGACGCGCATCAGCCAGCCGCCGCTCTTTGGCAGCTTTTTCAACCACGCCGGGAACAGCGCGAGCACGAAGAAGGGAAGCGCGAGGCCGGAGGCGAACGACGCCATGCCGAGCGCGGGTTGCAGGCGGTCCCCGGTGACCGATGCGGCGAGCAATGATCCCATGAACGGGCCGACGCAGGCGAATGAAGTGAGAGAAAATGTCAGGCCCATGAGGAGAGAGCCGCCGTAGCCGCCGCCCGCCGAGGCTTCGTTGAGCTTTGTCAGCACGCCGGATGGGATGGTGATTTCAAATGCGCCGAGCATGGATAGGCCGAACGCGAAGAACACAAGGCCGATGACGCCGTTGACCCACGGGTTGGCGCTTAACTGCTGCGCGCCGGAGCCGCCGAGCACCGCTGAAGCGGTGAGGCCGATGGCCGTGAACAGCACAACGATACCGAGGCAGAACACGGCCGCCTGGCGTAATCCTTCACCGCGGCCCGCTTCGCCCCGATTTATGAAGTAGCTCAGGGTGAAGGGGATCATGGGGAACACGCAAGGCGTCAACACCGACGCCAGGCCGGTGGCGAAGGCGGTAAGCAGAAACGCCCAAAGACTTTCTTCAACCGGTTTCTTGGATTCCGCGATTTTTTTCGGCGCGGCCGAGGCGGCACCGGCGGGGACGCCTTCGACAAAGCCGTCGGGAATGTGCAGGGCCGCGGGCGGCGCTTGTGGGTCGATGTCGATTTTTGCGGTCAGCGCGCGGCGCTTCGGCGGGAGGCAGATTTTATCGTTGCAGGCGCTGGAGCGAAGGCTAACCGCGATTTCGGCGGCGCCGGGTTTGGCGTCGTCGGCGATGGCGAGGTCGATGTAGAAGATAGCCTTGTCTTCGTAGCTCTCGGTGGTTGCGTCGGCGGCGGGATCGAACTTCGCCGCTACCTTTTGCTGAAGGATTCGTGTGATCTTGGCGGGCGTGCCCTCGGCGAGGGTGATGCGGGTGGCGGTTGGTACGACCGGCGAGGAGATCGAGTAGAGGTGCCAGCCTTTTTCGATCATGGCCTCCAGTTTGAGACGCGCGGGTTTGCCGGGCGCGGCCTTTGGTGGGTCGGCGGAGAGGGTGAATGTGACCGGGTTTGGCGATTGCGCGATGAGCGCGGCGATCGCCAGGACAAACGTCGAGACGCGGGCGAGCATGGATACTTTCAATGTATCGCGTGGCTTGCTACGCCGTGTGCGCGCGACCCTGGGTCAGGCCCTTTTCGAGGCGCTCGTTCAGGTTCGATTGCGCGAATTCCGCAGCGACGCGGATGGCGTTTTTGATGGCGTTGGCGTTGGACCGGCCGTGGCAGATGATCGTGCAGCCCTTGACGCCGAGCAGCGGGGCGCCGCCGTACTCGGAGTAGTCGACACGCTTCTTGAATTCGGCGAATGCGCTGCGCGAAAGGAGATAGCCGATCTTGCCGCTGACCGACGCTTTGAGCGAATCCGATAGAAGGTAGCGGACGACCTCAACCAGGCCTTCGCTGACCTTGAGCGCAACGTTGCCGATGAAACCATCGCAAACGATCACATCGGCGTGGCCGGTGTAGAGATCGCGCCCTTCGACATTGCCGATGAAGTTGATCGGCAGGAGCTTGAGCAGCGGCGTCGCCTTCTTGGTGAGTTCGTTGCCCTTGTGTTCCTCTTCACCGATAGACAGCAGCCCGACGCGCGGATTTTCGGTGTGGAAGATCAAACGCGAGTAGAGCTCGCCCATCATGGCGAACTGGGAAAGCATGTCGGCTTCGACGTCGACGTTGGCGCCGACATCGAGCATGACCGCCGGCTTGCCCTTGATGGTGGGGAAGACGCTGGCCAGCGCCGGGCGGTCGACGCCTTTGACCATGCCATTGATCGTTTTCGATGTGGCCATTACCGCGCCGGTATTGCCCGCCGACACGACGCCGCGCGCCGCGCCATCGTGCATCAACCGGCACGCCACGCGAATCGAACTGTCTTTCTTCGATCGCAAGGACTTCGCGGCCGAATCGTCCATCGTGACCACTTCGCTTGCGTGATGAATCTTGATGGGCAGCCGTTCCCAGCCGGGATGCGCCGCCAGTTCTTCGCGCAACACGTCTTCTCGCCCGACGAGGATTACCTCGACGGGCATATGGCGCGCCGCACGGAGCGCGCCGTCGACTTCCGCCTTGGGAGCGTGATCGCCTCCCATCGCGTCGACCGCAATCGTTACCAACGGGGTTGGCACGCGCAGTTCTCGAAACCTTTACTGCTCGGCAACTTCGACGACGGCACGGCCTTTATAGAAGCCGCAGGCCGGGCACGCGCGATGCGGTTGCTTGGGGGCGTGGCAGTTGGGGCACTCGGCCAGGCCCGGTTTGGCCAGAAAATCGTGCGCCCGCCGCGTCGAGGTGCGGCGCTTGGAGTGACGTCGTTTAGGATTCGGCATCTTAGGTTCCTTACTTTACTTTTTGGAAATTTTTCAAGGCGGCCCAGCGCTCATCGGCTGGCGAGGACTGGCAGTTGCAATCCCGCTCGTTTCGGTTCTGGCCGCACACCGGGCAGATTCCCTTACAGTCCGCGCGGCACAACCGCTGCATGGGGACGGCCAGAAGAACCTGCTCTTCCAGAATGTCGTTCAGCTCAACGCCCGGCCATTTGTAGTAGCCGATTTCGCTTTCGCTGTGTTTGATCGCGATCTCCTGGCCCGCAACCGCTTCGGGTTCTGGCTCGTAGATCAAGTCGAAACTGTCGATAATCTCGGTTCGGAAGGGCTCGGCGCAACGATCGCAGGTGAACTGCAACGGCACGCTAAACTCTCCGCGCACTCGAATCTCTTCGGCCGCCTCATGGTATTCGGCGTTTCCGGCAGCCTGAAGATCACCAAGCTGCGCGATGTCCGTGTCGAAACGAATCGCCCCGGGTGCGATGATTTCGTTGAAGCGGACCGGCTTCTGCTCCAGTAATCGGATATCGAGGAACATACACACGACCGCTGCCTCGCGGGAGCGACTCTTCTAGTATACGACACCTACTGCCGGGTGGCGTAGGGAATCTCTTTGTCTCCGTCGTCGAGTCCGGCGATTCGGACGACGAGCTTCTTAGGTGGCGGAGGAGGGGCGGCTGATTTGGGGGCCTCGGCGGGCAGCCCGGTCACCGGAACATTGGCCTCGACCTTGGCGCGGACCGCGGGCGCGGGCATGGGGGCGGCGGCCTGCACGGAAACGGGCAGGGCGAACGCCGCCAGCAACGGTGCGACTCGCTGTGCGATATCCGCGGCCGCCACGGGGGCGCCGAGTGCCAGCGTCGATCCTTCGATTTGTCCCTTCAACTCCTTCAACCACGGAGCGAGGACGAAGCTGTCTTTTGAGCCGACCGAGGCGGTCAGGTGGCCGAGAACCTGATCGGCGACCTCTTCGGTATTGGCCCAGATCCAGAGATTTACGTCGGCCGTGGCTCCGGCGCGGATGCCTAGGTCCATGCCGTCGACGGCGCTGTTTTCTTCGTCGCTATCGAGCAATGCGTCGACGGCCTTAGGCGCGAACCCGGCCGGCACCGTATCGCAACTGACCCAAACGGGAAACGATGGCGACAGTTCCTGCGCGCGCTCGAAGAGGCGGTTTCCCTGGGCCAGCGATTCCAGCCGGTTTGTCTTCGCGCGTTCGGCGGCGGCTTGAATCGCCGGGCGATTGCCGATCAACAACGTCGTCCCGTCTCCCGCGCTAACCACCCAGGCCAGGTGTGGATCGGCGGCGGTCGATCCGGGAGGCGCGGCGATTTCGACACCCTTGAAACTAACGACCTTCGCGCCTTCCGATGTCGCCATTTTCCTCAGGTTCGCCAGCGAGAAAGCCCCGCTCAGAATGACGATGTCCGAACGCCGGCCCTTCGGGTCGAGTACCGAAGACATCAGCATCCGGTCGGCTTGATCGAGCAGCCCACGGCCGAGAGTCGCTCCGAATCGGTCGCGCAACGAGCGCCCGGTTTCGGTTGTGGCTAACGCGCGAAAGTCGACTCCCGCCAGGATCTGAGCGTCGGAGTGAGCGAACCGCCACGATTGCGGTTCCGATTTTGTCGAAGTTGTCGCCGCCGTCCAGGCGGTCAGCGAAAGTGCGATCGTAGCGAGAAATTTCATCGAGAGCGTCCTTACTCCACAGGCAGAATTACTTTGTTGCTTTCCGCGCCGTCCTGGCGGACTCGGAGTTCGACCGCGCCCGAAGGCCAGTCGGCGGGAATGGTGAAGCGGATCGCGTTGACGCCCGTCAAGCCGGCGGCGGCGCCTGCGAAGTCGGGCCGAAGGACCGAATCACCGGCCAGGATTTCGACCGCGATGCGGACCGGATTGGCGGGAGACACCGGCGTGGGGAATCCATCGAACACGGGCAGTGTGGTCGCTCCAAAGCCGGTGCCGAGCAAAGTGATCTGTTCCCCTTTTCGGGCGGGCTTGTCCGGCGATGCGATCGAGCCGTCGGGCCGTTGCGCCGTAACGATTACCTGTTCGCCGATCATCACGCCGAACAGTCCCGGCGCCGTCCGGACGACCTTGAACTTGCCAACGATTTCCTGTTGATTTCCCGAGCGTACGGCGAGTGTGTGTTCGCCATCGGCGACATCGGAGGGAAGCAGCGCGTTAATCTGTTCCGGGGAGACGAACAGAAGTGGCAGTAAGCGTGTGCCCATTCGCACGACGACATTGCCAAGCGACTGCGTGAGCGGGGCTGTGTCTCTGGGCACGAAGTCGTTGGCCAGGCCCGAGCCGTAGATCGAGACGATCGATCCCGGCGCGACGGCGGCGACCGGCGTCACGCCCGCCGCGTTGCGAATGCCGGCCGAGGGAATGTGCGAGATCTTGTCAAACAGAGCGCGGACCAAGCGGGGAAACGCCACGTTGACGAACCCGGCGGCGCTGGTTCCGTCGAGGTCTCCGTCCCAGCGGCGGAACCGGTAGCCTTCATTAGCGACGGCCGTAACCTGCACTTGGGCGCCGGCGGAGTAGAAACCGTCGGCGGAGGCGGGTTCGATGCGGAGATTCGCCGCTTCGGGCGGATCGGAAATCGCTATCAGGCGGTGTTCGGACCGGTAACGGAAGCTCAGGTTTTGATCGTTGGGGCCAAAGGTCAACGTCCGGGCGGGGTTGGGATTATCCGACCAGCCTTCAAACCGGAGGCGTGAATCGGCGCCGGTCGAAAGCGATTCGGGCAGTGCGATCGCGACCGTCGTACCCGATTGCCGGTCCAGCGTACACGGCAAAGCGCACGGGTTTCCATCGACCGTCAGGCGGACTCCCGGCTGCGAATTGGAGATCACGACGCGCGGATACAGTTCATAGTTGGCCACCCAGCGCAGACCGCCCGCTTCGGTTTCCGGGGGCGTCGTCAACTCCTGCGTCGCGGGTCCGCCATGCACCCAGCCGAGGAACTTATATCGGCGGCCGCGGGCATCGGTGGTCTCGGCGGGAGCGGTAATCGTGTGCTTGGTTCCGACTCCCCAGACGAAATTGTACGATGGCCAGTTCTCGCGTCCATCCACGCTCATGCGTAAATTTGGCGGGTTGGTGAGGATCGACACGTTGTTGCCGCGCACGAAGCGCGCCGTGATCGTTTCCGGAATATTTGCGCCGATTGCCTTATAGACCGTACCTTCGCCGCCACCGATACTGAACGAATCGAAGACCCAAGTGTGTCCGGTATTCGGATGCTGTTGCGGCGACGGCGCGCCCAGAATATGAGACGATCCTTCGGCGAAGTCGAGTTCAAACGGCTTGGCGGAGGTGGGAAGATCCGTATCGGGAGAGTAGGTCGGAATGATCGTGCGGTCGACGCTTACTTTTGGACCGGGAGGCTCCGACTTGAAAGTTACGCGTTTGGCCGGTGCGAACCGCGCCGACAAAGTGGTCGGCCCGGTGACGATGTGGTCGCGCGCGAAGGTGTTGTTCGGTGGATTTCCGTTGATGGTCCATCCTTCGAAGACGAACCCCGGTACGGGAACCGCGTTCAACGTAATCCGCTGATTCGTGGGCATCCAGAGGCTTGTCGAGTTGGCGTAACACTGGCCATTGACGTAGACGACGCCGGGGCCGGCCGTCGATGGAAGTCCGGTTGTCGATCCCAGCGTCGTGTTGCAGGTCGCTTCACCGGTGGTTCCGGTTGGAAGCAGTGTGCCGCTGGTGCTGAAGAAGTGCACGTCGATTTTGTGCTCGATGAGAAACGTACCTTTGAGACTGGTGAATCCGGGGCTGGCGGTGATCGTAATCGTCCGGCCCGTCTGGCCCGCCAGCAGCGATTTATCATCCGCCCAGCTTTGAAACAGGTAACGCGTGCTCAAGCCGATTGCGTAACTGCCTTCGCTCCAAACCACGTGTTTGCTGCCTACGGGCCAAAAGAACGACGCCGAGCCCCTGTACTGTTGTCCGTCGACCCAGAAATTGATGTTTTCCGGTTCGGTGTAGATACGCGTCTGTGAGACCTCGGTTTGCGCCATGAGGGCCGCGGCGCCCAGAAATGGCAGGATCCGTTTGCATGCGTTACGCATAGATTCGATCGGGACACTCCTTCGCCCCTATGAACTCTTTCGGCAGTACCGTGGCGAAGCTGAATAGCCGAAACACCTTAGTCCGCCTAAGGTGTTCGGGACCGGATATGATAGCTCCATGTTCCGTAGAGAGTTTCTGGCGGCTTCGGCCGCCGCCGTTGCCGCTGCCAAGGGCAAAAAGATTCCGGTCGGTCTCGAACTGTATTCGGTTCGCGAGGACCTGCAGAAGGACGATGTCGCAACCGTCAATGCCGTCGCCAAGCTTGGCTACGAGTGTGTGGAGTTTTACTCGCCGTATGCCTCGTGGACGGTCGCCAAGGCGAAAGAGATGCGTTCGCTACTCGATTCGCTGGGCGTGAAATGCCTGTCGACACACAACAGCGCGCGGTCGTTCGCCCCGGATTCGATCGAGAAAACGATTGAACTGAACACGATTCTGGGCTCGAAGCTGGTGATTATGGCGAGCGCCGGGCGGGTGGAGGGACTTTCGGGGTGGAAGGGCGTCGCCGAACGGTTGAACGAGGCTTCGGCGAAGATGAAACCGGCCAAGCTGCGTTCCGGATTCCACAATCATCAGACCGAGTTTATGCCGCTCGAAGGCAAGCGGCCGATGGAGGTGCTGGCCGCCGAAACCGAAAAATCGGTTGTATTGCAGCTGGACGTCGGCACCTGTGTCCATGCGGGCGTCGATCCGGTCGAGTGGATTAACAAGAATCCGGGGCGGTTCGCGTCCATCCATTGCAAGGACTGGTCGTCGGATCCCGCGATCGGCTACAAGGCGCTCTTCGGCGAAGGGTCGGCGCCTTGGAAGAAGATTTTTCAGGCCGCCGAGAAGAAGGGCGGCGTCGAGTGCTATTTGATCGAGCAGGAAGGCAGCCGTTTTCCGGCGATGGAGACGGCCGAAAAGTGCTTGGCCGCGTTTAAGAAACTGCGTGGTTGAAGAACTTGGCAACGATTGCGGCGAGGCTCCGGTAGAGGCCCGCGCCGCCGCCGGGCGAGCGTTCGGCGGCGAAGGCTTCGCGAGGCGTTGCATGAGCGCGAAGGCCAAGGTCCATGGGCAAAATTCGCAGGGCGGCTCTTCGTGAGTGCCCGGAGTTGATCAGCGACACGAGTCCTTGGCTCAACTCCTTGCTGGTGACGAAATCGCCGGCTCCATAAAGAACCAACACCGGCGCGGGAGGCGCATGGCGCTAGGCGTGGGCCAGATCGAGTTTCAACCAGCCGGCGACGTAGCTTGGCGGTGAGTCGAAGCGGACTTTCCGGCGGCATTCGGGGTCTTCGCGTTCGATTTGGCCGGCCGGAACGCCGTCTAGCGAGAGTTTACTGCGAAGCGGCCAAGCAGACCTCTAAGCCAAAGATTTTCCGAGGGTTAGAGCGGCAAGGGTGTATTACCCACGTTGGGTACTAC
>VFZW01000069.1 GCA_016871055.1 Acidobacteriota bacterium | reverse complement strand
GCGGTTGAACTTTCTTCGTGACACGGACATGACTCAAATTCTCCTTTGGGAATTTTTGTGTGTCTAGACTCGTGTCTCAGATTTGGGGACAACTCCAGCCCACACGAATCCCAGGAGTTCGCGGCCCAACGCCGTTACGATCTGGTTCTTGTTCTTGCCTCGGGCCGACAGTGCCTTATACCGCTTGTGCAAACGATGTTGCGCTTTCCATGCCATCTGTTTGACTTCCTCCGGGATCGCCAACGACTTCTGTCTCCGCAGCGGAAAGCCCGTGACGTTGGGCCGGTGTTGGTACGCCCAAGCGGCTTCGATAAGAACCCGTCGCAGATGCGCGTTGCCGGTCTTGGTGATCGCGCCGCGTTGGATCTTGCCGCCGCTGGAGTGTTCGCGCGAAACCAGCTCGCTATAACCCATCAGTTGCCGCGGGTTTTCAAATCGCGACAGATTGCCCAGTTCGCACACGATCGGCGCCGCCGTCGTCTGCGCCACTCCGCGCAGCGATTGCAGGGCTTCGATCACGGCGCGGGTCGCGGGGCTGGCTTGGCGCACCGCTTCGTCAATGGCTTGCTCGAGTTCGGCGATTCGCGCCGCCACGTGATCGACTTCGTCCAGGTAGTCCTGCAATGTGGCTTCCAGCGCCGCCTGTGGAAACTTCGCGTGCGTCTTGATCCACTCCACGTATTTCTTTGTCCACGCCTTGCCCGCGTCGACGGGCCGCTTGCCGTGGCGCAACAGAAACTTACCCAACCGGTGCCTGGCGCGGAGCTGATCTTTCTTGGCCGCTTCGCGCGCCCGCACCAAGTCCCGCAACGCTTCGTGCTCGGCATCGGGAACCCAGACCGGCGTCGATTCGCCGGCGCGATAGCGGCGCGCCAGCTTCTCGGCGTCGCGGCGATCCGTCTTCACGCGGTCGCCGGCCTTCACCGCTACCAGCGTCGGCGCGATCACCTCACACGTCATGTCCAGTTTCGTTAACTGCCAATACAATACGTAGCCGGTCGGTCCGGCTTCGTAGCAGCACTTCAGGCTCTTCATGTCGCCCAGCTTGCCGAGCAGTTTCCGGATCGGCTTGAGTCGATTTGGAATGATTCCAAAGCTTCGGACTTCTCCGTCCCGTTCGGCAACTGCCACTGCTATCGTCTCGGCGTGGACATCGAGTCCTACAAATCGTATCTTGGTCATTGCGGCCAACTCCTTTCGTATGCGGCTCTGCGCCGTTTGGTTTTCACCTACCTCGCAGCGTAACCCGCGCTTCTGCGATTCGGCGGTTGGTCGCTCCATTGTGACTAACGATCCCCAGCGGGCCGGGGGCGCGCCTGGGCGTCTCAACGCCTCACGCGGAGCACGATGTCCATCTTGGATGTATCCTAAGCGAGGACGTTGGTGATCCGCATCTCTCCGATGCCCGTCTTCGGCTCCACGTAGCCCTCGATTTGGTCTACCAACTGCTCTCGCGTCGACTTCCAGACCACCTTTCCGTCCGGGTTGATTTCGGTCTATGCCCTCTCGCGCAAAAACTCGATCCGGCTCTTGAGGTCTTATTGGTGCACGGGTAGTCGCATAGGAGAGTTCGCGAGGAGCGATGCTTCTGTTCGCCCCAGATGAGAAACACGTCAGCCGCCCTGTGATCGATTTTCCGCGCATTGGCGCGGTTGGCATGTATGGCCTGCACAGCGTGCCGGGCGCGGCCGATATGACGATGCTGCCGCCGGCGCGCGATACAACTGTTGGCTGAGAGCCATCTGGCGCGCCGGTGGTTCGGGAATATGGTGCTGCGGATCGAAGCGCTTCCGGCGGGGTGAAGATCGGCCGGGAGAGCTGTCGAGAGAACTGCTGGAAACAGGCATGTTGCCGGTTTTCGTTTTTGCGCGATGGTCCGACGTCGTGATCACATCGGGAATGCGCGCGGGCAGCGGTCCGGCGGGCGGCGGCGGAGCGGCGCGTGCGCGCCGAAAGGGCATGACACAGGCCAGTTGCAATCCGAGCGCGAGCAGCAGCAGATAGATCTTCATCGGATCTTCTCCGTTACCGGAACCGCAACGGACTCCGGCGTTTCGGACAGATCGTCCGCCGCCTCCGTATTAGCCGCCGTCTCGGGAGTTTCTACTTTTGGGACGCCCGGCAGGCCGACGCGGAACAGAGTTCCGAATCCAGGCTGAGAGCGCATGACCAGCACGCCGCCCATTAACTGCACGGCCTGATACGCCACGGCGAGTCCGATACCGCTGCCTTTTTCCTTGGTCGTAAAATAGAGATGGAACACCTTCTCCTGCGCGGCTTCCGGGATGCCGGCGCCGCGGTCCTCGAGCTCGACGAACACATCGGGGCCTTCTCGGAGCAAACGCAAATAGAGCGGCCCGCCGCCCGGCATCGCTTCGATTCCGTTGACGACGATGTTCAGCAAAGCCTGTTTGAGCAAGTCGGTGTCGGCCCACGCCTCAACCTCGTCGTCGGGAGCGAGCACGGTGACGGCGACCTTGTTCCGGTTGGCTTGCACTTCGACAAGCTGAGCGATTTCACGAACCATTCCGGCCACGTCCAGCGTGGTCAACTTTACTTCGACGGGCCGTGTGAAATTGAGGAACGTCTTGACGACGCGATCAAGGCGAGCGATCTCTTTCGCGATGATGTCGACTTCGGATTCGAGCGCGGAGTTATCGCCGGTCAGACGCGCTTTGAGCACTTCCAGGTTGATGGCGATGGCGTTGAGCGGGTTCTTAATCTCATGGGCGACGCCGCTGGTGAGGCGGCTGATGGAGGCCAAGCGCGAGGAGAGATCGAGGTGCGAGGCCAGCGCGCGGCGCGATTCGGCATCGCGCAGAGTGACCAGCATCTGATCGGAGTTCCAGTCGACGCTCAGAAGAAAGTTCATCTCTTCGCCGCGCGGCATGCGGTAGCGCACCAACATGTCGGCGAGCGGTTTGCGGAATTGGACGGCTGTCCGGATCGACGCGCCCAGCGGCGTGGAATCGGGGAACAACTCGCGGATGTTCATGCCGATGAGTTCGACGCGGGCGAGTTGGAATAGCCGCTCGGCGGGGCGGCCGGCCATGACGAGGGTCTCGCGCTCATCGAAGAGTAGAACGACTTCTTCCATGCGCTGCAAGAGCTGGTCGATCTTGCCACGCAGTTGGTCGGCGTCTTCCCGGGCGCCTTGGACTTGTTTGCCGAGAACGCCGAGTTTGGATTGCAGGTCGGCGAACTCGCGGGACTCCGCGGTTTGGCGGCGCGGGTCGCCGGAGAACTCGCCGGCGGCCATGCGGTCAATAGTTTTTCCAATGCGCGCGAGGGGCCGCAGCATCAGGTTCGAAAAGACGAAGGCGTAAACCAGGGATAGGCCAATAGCCATTGCCGAAAGATAGGCAATGCTCTACAACTCCGGACGGATGGCGTCTTTGAGCAGGGGCGAACTGGTGATGATGCGGATGGAAAAAATTTCCTGGCCGTCCTCGATAGCGCCGAGAGGAATGCGGATCACATAGTCCTGATTGTTGGTAAAAATTTCCATCACTCGTTCGGCGAGTGGTCTTTTTTGCCAGGCCAGATAGTCGGGCAGATTGGGCGCGGCGCCGCCCGCGTGGGCGGGATTGGAAGCCGTGAGGACGCTGCCGTCCTGCGAGGTGATGAGGATGTCGGCGACCAGGTGGGAGTTTGCGAGCGCCTGCTGGAGCAGCTTGGGTATGAGCGCATCGTCGCGGAGAATTTGCGACCACATCGCCTTGCTTTCTTCAAGGTCTTTAGGACGCGGCCGCCAGTTGGCCGCGCGGTCTTCGATGCGTTGGAGGAGGAAGTCGCGGAGCTGATACGCGTTCGATTGGGCGCGCTCCTGGACGGTTTGAAATGTCTGCTCCAGAGAGCGGTGGAGATTGAGCCCCGCAAGAACAAAGACCAGCGACAACACGAGCGCGACAGTGGCCGTGTGGAGCCGGGCTTTTAGTGATAACTTGCGAGACATCGGCGGACAGCGTTCCCAAAATGTTGCACGTCGGTCACCAATCCGCGCGGGCTAAAGTCCCTGCTGGCTGGCTTCCTCGTAGCGATTGAGTTTGTTCATGAGGGCCTTCAACGTAATGCCGAGGATTTCGGCCGCGCGCGTTTTGTTCCCCTTCGTTAACTGTACCGTGCGGAGGATGAGGGCGCGCTCGGCGTCGTCGATGGTGGTGCCAGGACGGATGAGGACGAAGTCGTCGCTGACTGGCGCGGGAGGGGCATCGGGCTACGGCGCAGCGGGAAGAAGAGAAGGCGGGAGATGACGCGCTTGGATAGCGCCTTCGCCGGCGAGAATGACGGCGCGTTCGAGGGCGTTGCGCAGTTCGCGGACGTTGCCGGGCCATTGATGTCGCTTGAGAAGATCGAGGGCCTCGGCGGCGATTTCGGCGACCTGCGAAGCGTGCTTGTGATTCAGCTCTTCCAGCAGCGCGCCGCACAGCACGGGAATGTCGTCCATGCGTTCGCGCAGCGGCGGCAACTGCATTTCGAAGACGTTGAGGCGGTAGTAAAGATCTTCGCGGAACTGGCCTTTGCGGATAGCCTCGGCAAGGTTCTTGTTCGTCGACGCGACGACGCGGACATCGACGAGCATCTCGGTCTTGCCGCCCAGGCGGCGGACGCGGGAGTCTTCGAGAACGCGAAGCAGCTTGGCCTGTGTGTTGACCGGCATGTCGCCAATTTCATCGAGCAGCAGCGTGCCTTGTTGCGCGAGTTCGAAACAACCGGCGCGCTGTTCGACGGCGCCGGTGAAGGCGCCTTTCTCGTGGCCGAACAGTTCGCTTTCGATCAGCGATTCCGGCATCGCGGCGCAGTTGAGGGCGACGAACGGGCCGGCGCGGCGGGGCGAAAGCGCGTGGAGGGCCCGGGCGACGAGCTCCTTGCCGGTGCCGGATTCGCCGGTGATGAGCACGGCGGCCTTCGACGGCGCGACTTGTTCGATCAAGGCGAACGCGCGGCGCATGACCGGCGACTGGCCGGCCATCTGGCCCATCGAGCCGCTCTGGCTGAGTTGGCGCTGCAATCGCTGTGTCTCCTCGGCGAGGCGGGCGTGAGCGATGGCGCGGTCGAGCAGCACGCGGAGCACGCTGGGCTGGATCGGCTTTTCGAGGAACCAGAAAGCGCCAAGTTCGTGCATCGTGGAGACGGCGGTTTCGATGTTGCCGAAGGCGGTGAGGACGATTGCTGGAATGTTGATGTTTTCGGCCGGCAAACGGCGGAGGAGTTCGAAGCCATCCATACGCGGCATTTTGAGGTCGGTGATGAGAACCGAGGCGGGATCGGCGAGGAGTTTTTCAAGGGCTTCCTGGCCGTCGGCGGCGGTGTCGGCCGCGAAGCCCCAGGCGCGGACCATGCTGGCGAGGCCGTTGCGCTGGGCCTCTTCGTCGTCGGCGATGAGGACCCGGGCGATGGGCAGGATTGCGGTGACAGCCATTCGGTTATTAGGATCGCACGGGGCTAGATAAACCTTAGTGCCGACTCGTTGATACAGTAGCGGAGACCGGACGGCGCCGGGCCGTCGTCGAAGACATGGCCCAGGTGGGCGGCGCAACGGGCGCAGGATACTTCCGTGCGCTCCAGCAGCAACTCGCGGTCGACGCGTTTGACGACGTTGCGCGGATCGATGGGCGCCGAGAAACTGGGCCAGCCTGTGCCGGAGTCGAACTTATCGGAGGAGCGGAAGAGCGCCGTGCCGCAGCCGATGCACACGTAGAGGCCGGCGTCTTTCTTCGAGTGGTACGTACCCGTAAACGGCGAGTCGGTGCTGCCGTGACGCGTCACGTAATACTGCTGTGCGGTCAGCTTGGCGCGCCATTCGGCGTTGGTCATCACGATGCGCGGCAGGTTCCGCGAGCCGCCTGTCGCGGGGTCGAAGATTTCGACATCGCCCGGAATGTGCGGCGGGGACTGGCCGCGTCTCGATGTAACGGCGACAAGCCCGCCGAATGCGGCCGTCGCGACGATCCAAACGCGCCGGTTCACATTACCTCGCAGAAAAAAGCGCGGCGCCGGCGCAGCATCGGTAGAGTGCCGTAGGACGAGGCCGTCTCGACCGCGAAGCCCAGCTTTTGCAGTTCTTCGATGACGTCGTTGCGGTCGAAGAGATAGACGCGATGGCGCTCCTCGCTGCGCCGCCATTTATCGCCGACGCGGCGCGAGGTGGAGATTAGGCGGTCCAGTTCGCCGTCGCGCTCGACGGTCTCGACTACGACCGACCAGCCGTCGCCTTCGATGTGCCCGTTGGCCGATAACGTTTCGCGGCCGGTTTCGATCACATCGAAGATCAACAGCCCGCCTCGCGGCAGCGCTCGGCGCACCTGTTCGAAATAGTTGAAGACGCGCTCGCGGCCCTCTTCCGGGTAACGGTGATAGTTGAATACCTCGCCCACGCCGATCACGGCGTCGCACGCGGGCAGTTCGACATCGTAGACCGAGGAGTGAATGAAGCGGCCTTCGGGCGCGTTGGCGCGCGCGTAACCCAACAACGCCGCCGATTGTTCGATGGCGGTGACATCGAACCCTTCGCTTGTAAGCGCCGCGGTCAAAGGCCCGGCGCCGCAACCCACTTCGACGACATGGCGCGCGCCGGCCGCGCGCAGGCGCCGAATGACATCGGTCGCCGCGCGCGCGGCCATTTCGCTGAAGCCTGCGGCTTGCACATAGGCCAGATCGTCTTGATACAACGAGCTCATTTCTTCGGGCGTTTAGCCATCGTGGCTTTCGTCTCGACAGAGTAGAGCGACTTCCGAGCCATGAGATACAACGTCTTCAGGCCGAACGTCAGATTGGCCGCGGACTCCGGCAACAAGATGCGCGCGATGAGGTGGCCGTCGGCGGCGAAGATCTGCGCGCCGTCACCGGAACTCGACCACACGCGCCCGCCCGTGTCGCAACGAATGCCGTCGGGTCCGCCTTTGTCGATGGTTGCGAAGACTGAGCCGCCGGTGACCGAGCCGTCTTTGGCGACATTGAACACACGAATGTGCCGCGGCTTGCCGGAGTCGGCTACATAGAGCTTCGATTCGTCGGGAGAGAAACAGAGGCCGTTGGGCTTGTCGAAGTCCTTGACGACGGCGGTCAACGATTTCGTCTTCTCATCGAAGCGGTAGACGTTGTTCGAAGCCTGTTCCTTCTTGCGGCCGCTGAGCCCGTAGTCGGGATCGGTGAACCAGATCGTGCCGTCGGATTTGATGACGACATCGTTGGGCGAGTTCAGGTTCTTGCCTTCGAACTGCTCGACCAGCGGCACGACGGTTCCGTCTTTTTCGGTCCGCGAGATGCGGTGCGAAAAGTGCTCGGCCGAGACGAGGCGGCCTTCGCGGTCGATGGTGTTGCCGTTGGTGTTGTTTGACGGTTTGCGAAACGTGGCGAGGCCGGCCTTGGCGTCGTAACGCTTGAGTTCGTTGGCGGGGATGTCGCTGAAAACGAGAAACCCGCCTGGGGTCCAGGCGGGTCCTTCGATGAACTGCATGTCGGTGGCGAGGCGGGCGACCTTCGCGCCGGCGGGGAACAGTTTCTTGAATTCGGCGGCGTCCTTGATTTCAAAGTCGGCGCCGTTTAGAACGGCGCCAGCCGCGAGAAGGAGGTAGGCATGTCGGTACATGCCTACTAGGTTAGAACGACAAGCGCAACGCGAACTGCATCTGGCGCGGAGTGCCGACCAGCGAGGTGATGATGCCGGCGTTCGGGTTGCCGATCGCGGTGTTCGGCAGGTCGAACTGTGCGTGGTTGAACAGGTTAAACATTTCCGTACGGAATTGGAGTTTGAACCGTTCGGTGAGCGCGAAGTTCTTGAACACCGAGTAGTCGAAGTTCACGCGGCCGGGACCGTAGAGCGGGTTGCGCGCGCCATTGCCGAAGGTGAACTGCGCGGGCGCCCCCCACGCAGCGCCGGAGGCCGCCGTGCCAAACGAGGTGTCGAACCAGCGGGCGATGGTCGGGTTATCGAGCTTGCCGTCTTTGTAGCGGTCCGGACGGCTGCCGCCGGCGTTGGAGACGGAGTTAGCGAGCACCGGCGTAAACGGAAGGCCGGTCTGGAACGTCGCGATGAGATTCATGTCCCAGCCGCCGATGATGGCGTCGACCGCGCGGCTCGACGAGCCCGCGAATTTGCGGCCCTTGCCGAAGGGCATCTCGTAGTTCATGGAATGTACGAGCCGATGCCGCATGTCGTAGCCGGAATTACCGCGCTCGGCACGCCGGAAACGGCGGTCTTGCGGGAAAGGGCCGTTGTCGCCGCCGCCGAATTGGTTGGCGACGTTGTCGATGCCGTGTGCCCAGGTGTAGGCGGTCAAGAAGCCGATACCGTTGGAGAAGCGGCGCTCGATTGTGGACTGCAACGAGTGGTAGGCCGAGAGACCGTCGCTGACGTTGTAGTCGGCGTTGATGACGTTCGGCGCGATGAGACGCAGCGGGCGGCGAAGGGCCGGGGCCGCGGAGCCGGGTTCGGGTTGGTTGAAGTTGTACTGCGTATCCAGACGCCGCCCCATGTTGCCGACGTAGCCGATCTTGAAGACCAGATCCTTCGGCAGACTCTGTTGAATCTGGAAGTTGTACTGCTGGATGACGCCGGAGCGGAACTTCGGATCGATCGCGATCAACGAACCAACCGGGTTGTTGGCCACGGTGTTGGGATCAAGATTCGGAATCGGATCCAGGCCCTGCGAGACGCGGCGCGGAGCGGCGACAAACTGATTGATGTCGACCGTGCTGATCGGCCCAAACGGCAACTGGCGGTGGCGGCGCATGAGCAGGCCTTCGCTGCCGGCGGGGTTATAGAAGATGCCGCCGCCGCCGCGAATAACGGTGCCCGGCCGCAGGCGATAGGCGAAGCCTAGGCGCGGGGCGAAGTTGTTCATGTCGCGTGTAACACCCGTGTACTCATTCGTGTTAAACCCGGCGATCAGGAGTTTGCCGGTCACAATGTCGAAGTTCGTCCACTTGTTGTTCAACTCGCGAGTCGGCGTGTCGAACTCGTAGCGAAGGCCGGCGTTGATGGTCAGCTTATCGGAGACGCGCCAGTCGTCCTGCACGTAGAAGTTCCACTCCCATTGAATGATGCGCGGTACAAAGAGAGTGAAGTCCTGCTCGATGAAGCTGGCGGTGCCCAGAAGCAGCGCGGCCATTGCGTCGCCGGTTGCTCCGGCGTTGTTGGGATTGTCCGTGAAGGTGCGGCCGAAGTTGAAACGGCCGTTGCCGCGGTTGGTCTGATACTGCGTGAGGCGGCGCTGGCGCCAGTCGGTGCCAAACTTGATGTTGTGTTTACCGCGCAGGTTGGTGAACGCAAACGCAGGATTGATCGTGTCTTCAAAACGAATAATCGGCAGCGAGCGGGTCTGGCCAATGCCTGTGTAGCCGGCGGGGCTAAAGATGGGGAGGCCGTCTGAGTTGGGGCCTTGATTGGCTCTGGCGATACCGAGCTTTTCGCCGAGCTTGGCGCCCGGAGCGGCGCCCTCTTGGAGGAAGAGAAGGTCGAACCGATTGAAGCCGACCTTGGCTTCCATGATGAACGTCGGCGACCAGGTGCGAATCCAGTTGGCGACTGTGTGCCAGGCTTTGAGGGACGAGTCGCCGGCGAAGGTGTCTTCGTTGCCGAGGCCGAACTTGCCGTCGAGGCCCGGGATAGTTGCATTGACAAATGTCGACGGACGAGTGGTCACCGTGTTCTGCTGCGAATAGCGCGCGAAGAAATTGTTTTTCTCGTTGATGTTCCAGTCGTAGCGGCCGTCGACCTGGTTCCACCGCTGCTTCTCCTTCGGAGTCGACGTGTGGTTGTTGATGATGCCGCCACGGGTCGGCTGCGGATAGGCCTGGATCATACGCGCCATGATCGGATCGAAACGGTTGGCTGGAATCGTGCGGCTCGGGAAAGGATCGCGGGTGAAGCCCGAGGTCGTGCCGGGCGCCGCGCGGAGCGTGGAGGGATCGAAGATGTCGCGAACTTCGCCGTAGTTGCCGGTGCGCATCAGGGGCGTGGGGACGGAGTTCACGAACGCGCGCTCATTGCGGCGCTGGAAACCTTCATAGTTCGTGAAGAAGAACATCTTGTCTTTGACGATCTTGCCGCCGAAGCTGGCGCCGAACTGATTCTGGCGCAGGACGGGTTTGTTTGGCAGGAAGAAGTTGCGCGCGTCGGCCTTGTCGTTGCGAAGGAAGTCGTACGCGCTGCCGTGCCATTCGTTGGAGCCGGACTTCGAGATGATGTTCACCGTTGCGCCGGAGTTGCGGCCTTGGTCGGCGCTGAACAGACTCGTTTGAATCTTGAATTCGCGCACTGCTTCGACGCTCGGACGAAGCACGATGGCAAGGGTGAGGCGCTCGTTGTTGTCGATGCCGTCAAATAGGAAGTTATTCGAACCTTCGCGATTGCCGTTGGCGAAAATCTCGCTGCCGGGGCGGAGGTCGTCGGGGCGATTGCCGCTCATGATGGTCATTCTGGCGCCGAAGCCGACGCCGGTGACGCCTGGTCCGAGCGTCGCGAGTTGTACGAAGTTGCGGCCGTTCAAGGGGAGTTCCGCGACGGCCTTCTGCTCGATGACCTGGCCAATGGCGGAGTTGTCGCTTTCCAGCAGCGGCGCGGACGCTCTCACTTCGACGGTCTCGGTCACCTGGCCGACTTCGAGTTGGAAGTTGAGGCGCGCGGTCTGGTTCACTTCGAGCGAGACGTTGTCCTGCACGGCTTGGCGGAAGCCGGTCTTCTGCACATTGATGCGGTAGCGGCCCGGGGGCAGCAGCGGCAGCGTGTAGAGGCCGCCGTCATCGGCGGTGGCTTCGCGCGAAACCTGCGTGTCGAGGCTGGTGGCGGTGATTTTCGCACCGGATGCGCCGGCGCCGGACTTGTCGGTCACCGTTCCGGTGACTGTGGCAAAGTTCTGAGCGGACAGCGTGCCGATGGCGAACGCTGCCAAAGCGATTAGAAGCTTGAGGTTTCTCATAAGCCTTCCATTATGTCATCACTAGAAACCGACGCGGACTACCGCTTGGATCTGACGTGGATAGTTGGCGGCGCCGGTGATTTGACCGAAGGCTGTGTTGAACTGGTCGGTGACGGGGTTCTGAAACTGCACGCGGTTGAAGCCGTTAAGGCCCTCGCCGTGCAGTTGGATGTCGGCGCCTTTTTCCGTCAGTTTCCAGCGCTTGTTGATCGACCAGTCGACGTTGTTCATGGCGGGGCCGCGAATGTTGGCGAAGCGGAAGGGCCAGGTGCGATAGTGCGATGTCGCCGGGCGAGTGGCGACGTTGCGCGTAAAACCGGCGTTGATGTTGAACCATTGCTCGGCGGTTTTCGGGCCTTTGGGGATGTCGCGGCCGTCGCCGAAGAAGACGGCGTCGCCCCAGCCAAGCGGAATGCCGGATTGGAAGATCCAGATCACGGATAACTGCCAGCCGCCGATGACTGCGTTGACGGCCTTCGGCGCTTTGCCGAAGAACCGGCGTTTCCTGCCGAAAGGCATTTCATAGATCGTGGCTAGTGTGATTCGATGGCGGCGGTCCGCCCCGGAAAGCGTTTCATAGGGCATGTCGTCGGCGGGATTGAGATAGCCCAGCGCCTCCATATTTTTGGCCCATGTGTATGATCCGTTCAGACCGAGGCTGGTGTTGAAGCGGCGCGACCAGCGCATCTGCATCGAGTGATACCAGGAGTAGCCTTGGAAGTTACTCGTGTTGACGGAGGCAAAATGCGGAAACGGTTTTAATAGATTTTCGCGCGTGATGTTGTTGTTCGTGCCGATCGCACCGTTCATGCCTGGAGCACCGCGGAACGGATTGGGAACGTTCGCGCCGAGATAGTTGACGCGCTCGGGATCGAAGAAGGGACTTCGCGATAACAGATCGTTGCCCACGACGTTCAGATCGCGCGCGACCTCCAGGTTCGTTCCGCGATTGCCGACATAGGCGACTTCGAGAACGGTCGACTTACCGAACTGGCGCTGCACCGACCCCTGCCAGCGTTGATTGTAGCCGGCTTTCGGATTCGGCAAGAAGTAAGTAATTCCATTGCCGACATCGGTGGCCAAGCCAAGCGTATTGCCGACCGGTTCGAGAATACCGTCAGGGAACGGGTTGGACAGCGTGCCGACGAAGCTCAAGCCGGTATCGCGCGTCGGTACAACGTTGGTGGATCGCTCGAAGCCGTTCTGCAATACGTCGAAGCGGCGCAGGCCCATGCCGGAGTAATAAATGCCGTAGCCGCCGCGAAGTACCGTCGACTTACTCAACGAATAGGCAACGCCGAAGCGCGGCATGATGTTATTGCGGTCCCGGACCCATAACTCGCGCGATTGGCCGCCGACGCCGGCGAACAACAGGCCGCCGCGGACGCGGAACTGATCCGGCGGAAGTTCGGCCGTAGGATTGTCGGCGTAGGAGGCAGCGTAGGCGGCTCTGGCGCGCGCTTCGAACGCCTGCGGCGCATCGGCGGCGAAATCCCGGATACTGCGGTCGAAACGCTCGGTCAGCGGGCCTTCCAGTTCGTAGCGAACACCGAGAGTCATCGTCAAATTCCGCCGAATGCGCCAGGTATCCTGGGCGTAACCGGCCCAGAGCGTGGACTGTTCGGCCAGATCGGCGTTACGGGTTATCAGGCTCGACGCTTCGGGCAGACCAAGTAGGAATGCCGCGAATCCCTGGCCGATGGGCGCGGGCTGCGAGTTATCGAGCGGGCCGCGCGTCCAGGTTGTGGAGAAATTGAATCGGCCGCTGCGCGTCGCATTACCGCTGTAGCGGCTCTGGCGATAGGCGCGGGTTTCGCCGCCGAATTCGAAGCTATGCGCACCGTGCAACTTCGTCAAAGCGGCGACGGCCGAATGTGTATCCATGAACCGGGCTTCACCGGCGTTGACGGTGGCGAAATATCCGTTGATGTCGAAGACGGGGAATTCCCGAAGGTCAGGACTTATCAGGTCGTTGTAGGCTTTGGGAAGGCCGAGTTCGGTGAGGTCGAAATTACGGCCGCGAAGGGGAGAGGTTTCGCGAGTGAACCGCGAGTAGCCGTAGCGAAGATTGAGCATCAGCGTCGGCGAGAAGGCGTGAACCTCGTCGAAAGACGCGCCCTTTGGCAGATAGATCTCCTGCAGGCCGGTCGCGCGGGTTTCGAAGAAATCGTTCCGGCGCGTATGCCGCTTGTAGCCGTTGCCTCGAATGAACATTCGATTGTTCGCCGTCAGGTTGTGATCGATTCGGACGGTGTGTGTGAAGTAGTCGGCAATTTCTGGGCTTGTAGGGCGGGGAAGATTGTTCCGATGGTCCGCGGTGGTTCCGGCGTTAAAGGGCAGTGCGAAGTAAGTAAGCACCTTCGTTGAGACGGGATTAATCATGCTGGCGGGAATGATATTGCCGGGGAAGCGATCCTGCTGATAACGGGTCGTACTGTTCTCCAAGCGGCGGCGAGTAAAAGGGTTGTACACCTGGAAGGTCGGACCAATGTTGAGGAGTGTGGAAAAATCGCCTTTGCGCATGTCGGCGGTCGGAACGGTGAGCGTGGTGCCGCCGCGCGGGCGACTGTCTTTCAACTGCTCGTAAGCCCACATGAAAAACGTCCTGTTGCGGCCATCGTAGACCTTGGGGATTCGCACGGGGCCGGAGAGAGAGCCACTCCAGCGGTCGTATTCGAAATCGCCGCGGCCGATGCCGGCCCGGTTCGCGAAGAAGTCGTTCGCCATCCACTCCGGGCGCATTTTCGTGTAAGTACCATTTCCATGTAACTTATTCGTTCCCGATTTCAGACTAATATTGACTAACCCGCCCGAGGTTTGTCCGGTGCGGGCGTCGAACGAACTGGTTGCGACGCGCACCTCGCCGATGGCGTCGACGGGCGGCACATAACCGGCGGCGACGCGGCCGTTGGCGCCCTTCGAATGTATTCGACACGCCGTCGAGTGTGATGTCGGTAGTGCCGCTGGTGCTGCCGCTCATGGAGTAGTCGACGATGTGCGTTGGTTCGTAGGGGCGGTTAAGTTTCGGATCGCCTTCGAAGGTGGTGCCCGGCGCGAGGGCGATCAAGGCATACGGATTGCCGTGGGCGATAGGCAGTTCGGTCAGTTCCTTGTTGCTGATGGCGAGGCCAAGCGAGCCGTTGGCGGCTCCGACAAGCGGCGCCGAATCGGTGACATCTACCGACTGCGTGACGTCGCCCAGCTCCAATTTCAGGTCGATCTGCAGATTGTCGTTGATGCTCACGGTGATGCCGCGGCGCGTCGTTTTTTTAAAGCCCTGGTGTTCGGCGGTGATTTGGTAGGAGCCCGGAATTAACAGCGGCGCAACGTAGGCGCCCGTGTCGTTCGATCTCAGCGTGGTCGCGATGCCGGTGTCGACATTCGTGATCACGACGCGCGCGCCTGCAATGCCGCCGCCCTGCGGGTCGTTTACCCGTCCGGCGATCGTCCCGCGCGACTCCTGGGCGTACGCGCACGCGGACAGAAAGAGCAACAACCGAAGACCCATGCGCGTGAGGGTACCATAATTAAACGCTTGCTAGAATAAACGGAGGACAATCCGCTGGTGACCACGAAAGCAAAAGCAAAGACCTCCGACTGGCCGGAGAAGCGCAACCCCGCAACTCCTCTCGCCTCCAACAAACACCTCCTCAAATGGGTTGAAAAGATGGCCCGGCTTACGAAGCCGGCCCGTATTCACTGGGTGAGCGGGACCGCCGAAGAGAATCAGGCTCTGCTGGATCAGATGACCGCCTCCGGCACACTGACCAAGCTCAATGAGAAGTTATGGCCCGGCTGTTACTACGCGCGCTCGGACGCCTCCGACGTCGCTCGCGTGGAAGACCGCACCTATATCTGTTCGCTGTCCAAGGATAGCGCCGGCCCGACCAACAATTGGGAAGATCCGTTCAAAATGCGGCGTAAGTTGAAGTCGCTTTTCAACGGCGTCATGCAAGGCCGAACGATGTATGTGCTGGCGTATTCGATGGGCCCGGTCGGGTCTCCGATGGCGCGAATCGGCGTACAACTTACCGACTCGCCGTACGCCGTAGTCAATATGCGAATCATGGCGCGCATCGGCGCACCGGTGTTTGGCGAGATCGACAAGGACACGCAGCGCGTGGTGCCGTGTGTCCATACCGTCGGTATGCCGCTTGGCCGGGGGAGGAAAGACGTCGCCTGGCCCTGCAATAAAGAGAAGTGCATCGTCCACTTCCCCGAAACGCGCGAGATCTGGTCGCACGGCTCCGGCTACGGCGGCAATGCGCTGCTCGGCAAGAAGTGCTTTGCGCTGCGAATCGCCTCGAATATCGCCCGCGACGAGGGCTGGATGGCCGAGCACATGCTCATACTTGGCGTTGAAGATCCGAAGGGCGAAAAGACATACGTCGCCGCGGCCTTCCCGAGCGCTTGCGGCAAGACTAACTTTGCGATGTTGATTCCGCCCGCGAGCTTCAAGGGTTGGAAGGTTTGGACGGTGGGCGACGATATCGCCTGGATTAAGCCCGACGCCACCGGTAACTTACGCGCGATTAATCCCGAAGCCGGATTCTTCGGCGTCGCGCCGGGTACGTCGAACGCAACGAATCCGAATGCAATGGCGGCGCTGGCGAAAAATAGTATCTTCACGAACGTCGCACTTACTCCCGATGGCGGGGTTTGGTGGGAGGGCATGACCGACACGCCGCCCGCCGAGTGCACCGACTGGCAGGGGAATCACTGGACGCCGGAAATCGCGAAACAGACCGGGGCGAAGGCGGCGCATCCGAACGCGCGGTTTACCGCGCCCGCGAGCCAGTGCCCGACGATCGACCCGGCCTGGGAAGATCCGAACGGCGTTCCGATTAGCGCAATTATCTTTGGCGGCCGCCGCGCGACGACGATGCCTCTGGTTTTTCAAGCGTTCAACTGGTCGACGGGCGTGTACGTCGGCGCGACGATGGGTTCCGAGACAACGGCCGCGGCGGCGGGTGCGACGGGCAAAGTCCGGCGCGATCCGATGGCGATGCTGCCTTTCTGCGGCTATCATATGGCCGACTACTTCCGCCACTGGCTGAAGATGCAGCGTAGCTTGAGCGAAACACCACGCGTTTTCCACGTCAACTGGTTCCGGCGGGGACCGGACGGCAAATTCCTGTGGCCCGGCTATAGCGAAAACATGCGGGTGCTGAAGTGGATTGTCGACCGCGTCCGCGGGCGGGCGCTCGGGAAGGAGTCGCCGATCGGCTGGGTTCCGCGGTACGAGGACCTGGATTGGCGCGGGCTGAAATTTACGAGCGCGCAATTTGACGTGTTACAGAACTTCGATCGCTCGGAATGGCGCCAGGAAGTGATCGGGCATGAGGAGCTTTTCCTCGATCTCCACGATCACCTGCCGCCGGAGATGATTTACGAGCGGGAACTTCTCATCTGCCGTCTTTAGTCAATGATAGGCGAGATCGAACAGATTAGCATTTCGAAAGGCGGCGTTCCCAAGTACGCGGTCCTTCAAGCCGAGGCAGGGCCGCATGGATTGGCCGGTGACGTTCAGAAGCACCCGGAGATTCACGGCGGTCCGCGGCAAGCCCTGTTGTGGATTACCTCCGAAGGGTTGGCCGAACTGCGCTCGCAAGGCTACGATCTGAACCCTGGCTCTCTCGGCGAGAACATTACAACTAACGGGATCGATCGCCGCCAGCTGCGCGTCGGCCAGCGCTGGCGTTTCGGCGAAATCGAAATCGAAATCACCAAACGCCGCGCGCCCTGCAAGCAGTTGTTGCATTACGGCGAGGACATTCACAAGGCCATCTTTGACGAGCGTGTCAAGGCCAACGACCCGGCTTCGCCGCTGTGGGGTCTATCGGGTGTGTACTGCGCGGTCGTGCAAAGCGGCACGATCCGGCCGGGAGATCCGGTCACTCTTCTGACCACCGAAGCATGAAGACGGCCCACGCGCTTGAACTCGTCCACGCCCACTCCCGGTTCCTGACCGAAGAGGTCGAGCGGCATCCGGAACTGCTGCGGGCGTTGTGCGCCGGAGCCGTGCTGCACCGGGCGGTGTCGTATGAGGATGTACGAGAGCGTTTGGAGCGGTCTCTGTTGCCAGGGCCGCCGGCGGCCCGGGAACTGGCGCGATTCCGGCGGCGTGAGATGCTCGGCATCCTGCTGCGCGATTTGCGCGGACTGGCGGATCTGGCGGAGATTACGGGCGCGTTGTCCACGGTCGCCGATGCGATTCTTGACGTCGTGTACACGCGCCTGCGCACATCGCTCGAAGCGCGCCACGGCGCGCCGGTGTACAACGGCAAGGCTTGCGGATTCTCGATTGTCGCGCTCGGAAAACTGGGCGGCGAAGAGCTCAACTACTCGTCCGATATCGACTTGATGTTCGTCTATGACGGGCCTGGCGAGACAAGCGGCCACGACTCGATTTCGAATCACGAATTCTTCAAGAGTCTTTCGACGCAACTGGCCGAGTTGTTGTCCAGCTACACGCCCGAGGGTCTGGCGTATCGCGTCGATCTGCGGCTGCGGCCGGACGGACGGACCGGCGAGATCTGTTTATCGGTCGACGCCGCCACGCGTTACTACGAAACCCGAGCGCGGGATTGGGAACTGCAGATGTTGATCAAGGCCCGCGCGGCGGCGGGCGATCGTGGTCCGGCGCGAAGGCTGCTTGATGCGGTCGAACCGCGTATCTACGATACGTCCCTCGACTTCAACGCCATCGAAAGCGTCTCGCAAACACGCGAGCGCATCCACGAACGGCTTGCGTCGAAACGGACGGGCGGCAACGAAATTAACGTGAAGTTGTGTCAGGGTGGCATTCGCGACGTCGAGTTTCTGGTGCAGTGTTTGCAGCGGTTGCACGGCGGGCGCGAGCGCTGGCTTCGGCACGGCGGCACGCTGCTGTCGTTGTTCCGGCTGCGCGACAAGGGGCTTCTATCACCGACCGAATACGCGCGGCTCGCAGGCGCGTATCAGTTCTTCCGTACGCTGGAGCACCGGCTACAGATCGCCGACGATTTGCAGACGCATTCGCTGTCGCTCGACCCGGATGTGCTCAACCAGTTCTCGCGCCGGATGCCGCCGCCGGCGGGTGGAACGGAGATGACGGGCAACACGCTGCTCGAGCAACTGCATGTTCATCGCGAAGAAGTAGTCGAAATTTACGAACGCGTGATTCACGCGAATCAGCCCGATGCGCCGGCGCAGCCGCAGTCGAACCTTGTGCGGTCGCTCGATCAGCGCGCGCCCGGGCTTGCCGCGTCGATGGCGCAACGCACGCCCAGCCGGGGCGCGGCGCGGTTCGAACATTTTCTGGAGCGCGAGCGGCAGATGCCGGAGTTGATGCAACTGCTCGATGGCGATGCAACACTCGCGGCGCGAGTCATCGATCTTTTCGACGCCAGTCCGTACCTGTCGGAGCAGTTGCTGCGGGCGCCCGAGTTGCTGAACGAGTTCACGGTGTTTGGCGCGGGGCCGGGTAATCCGCCGCATGGGGCGACGCCGGCGGATCTCCGGCGCTGGTATCGCCGGGAGATGTTCCGCACGTTGTGCGAGAGCGTGTGTTTGTCGAAGCCGGTGTTCGACACGCTGGAGGAAACGTCGCGGCTCGGAGAGTTGGCGATCGCGGCGGCCTACGACATCGCGGTGCGAGAACAGCCGCGGCGCACTCAGATGATGGTGATCGCGCTGGGGCGGCTTGGCATGCGGGAGTTCGATCTTGGCTCGGATGCCGACCTGATTTTCGTGGTCCCGAACCGGGAGGCCGCGGAACTGGAATACTGGACGAAGGTCGCGGAGAAGATTATCGATGTCCTGACGTCCTACACGGGCGAGGGCGTTATCTTTTCGGTCGATACGCGCCTGCGGCCGGACGGGCGCGAAGGTGCGCTCGTGCAAACCGAGCAGGCCTATAAGAGTTACTTCGAATCGCGCGCGGAAGCGTGGGAGGGCATGGCGTTCATGAAATCACATGCGGTGGCGGGCGATATCAACCGCGCCACGGATTTCCTGAACGAGTTGCAAGAGTTGGATTGGCGGAGGTACGGACAGGACGGGCGATCGATCGACGACTTGCGGAGGATGCGTATGCGCCTGGAGAAAGAATTGGGCGAGGCGAATCCACTGAAGGCTGGGCCCGGCGGGTATTACGACACCGACTTCACACTGATGTATCTGCGGCTGCGCAGCGCGGGAATTTTCTTCAAGCATTTGAGCACGCCGAGGCGGATCGACATTGTCGAAAAGATGGGTCACCTCGACCGCGACGCCGCCGCGTTTTTGCGGGAAGCCGCCGCGTTTTACCGTGCCATCGATCACGGGCTGCGGTTGATTCACGGTCATGCCGAGGGCGCGCTGCCGACCTCGCCGATGGAACTTGAAATTCTCGGCGATTTGGTTCATCGCTGGACGGGCCGGAACGATCCACTGCCGGAAAAGCTGGAGGGTATCCGTACCCAAACCCGTGCCGTTTTCGATAGGCTGTTCAGATGCGAATAACGCGGCGGACATTGCTCGCCTCTTTGACGCTTCGAGCGGCCGAAGATTTGCGGACCGCCTTTGCACGCATGTACGACTTCGATTTCCCGGCCGCGCATGCGATCGTCGACCGCTATATCGCAGCCACGCCGAACGATCCGATGGGCTATGCCGCGCGCGGCGCCGCGCATCTGTTTAGCGAACTGGACCGGTTGGGGATTCTGGCGACCGAGTTTTTCACCGACGACAAGCGGATCGCCGATAAGAAGAAGCTGCGACCCGACCCGAACATTCGCAACGCTTTTTATTGGGCTACGACGCAGGCGCGGGAGCGTGTCGATAAGATTCTCGCGGGCGATCCCCACGACAAGAACGCATTGATGGCGGCGTCGGCGACCTACGGGATGCTGACCGATTACGCCGCGTTCGTCGAGAAGAAGCAGCTTTCGTCGCTCACCACGGCCAAGCAGGCGCAGGCCTATGCGGTGCGGTTGCTGGCCATCGATTCGAGCTACGGCGACGCGTATCTGACGACCGGAATTACCGAGTACCTGCTGGGCAGCCTGCCGTTTTTCATCAAATGGTTCGTGAAGTTTGAACAGGCGAAGGGGTCGAAGGAGCAGGCGGTTACGAACCTCAAGATCGTGGCGTCGAAGGGGCGCTACTTCGGCCCATTTGCGCGGATACTGCTCGCTGTTGTCGCGCTGCGTGAAAAGCGGAAATCGGAAGCGCGGGTGTGGCTGGAGGGCCTAGTCAAGGACTACCCCGCCAATCCGTTGCTGCGGAAAGAACTGGAGAAACTCCAGAAAGGGAAACATTGACGGGGCCGGCGAGCGTCATAATGTAGGTTGCCCATGATCCGTATGCTCGTCGCCATCGCGGCCGCCATGTGTTCGGCGCAAGTCATCGACTTCGAGTCGGGCGGATTGCATTACCAGACGCTGACACGCAACGGCGTGACGATCATGTTCGCGCATCTGCCGGCGCAGGTCCGCGAGTACGCGACGATTCAGGTGGCGGTGTCGAACGGTTCCAGCCAGCCGGTGACGATTAAGCCGGAAGAGTTTATGTGGGACATGGGACTCTCGTCGCTGCGGCCGGTGCCGGCGCGGCGGGTGGTGGGAGAAATGTTGGAAAAGGGCGGGCGGAATGAGGTCGTTGGGCTGGTCACGGCGTACGAAACCGGAATCTACGGAATGACGCAATTGCGGTCGACAGCGGGTTACGAATCTCGGCGGCGGGCGGCGCTGGCGGAGGTGAACTCGACCAAGCTCAAGGCGGCCGCGGCGGCGAGTGCGATCGTTTTCGTCGCGGTAAAACTTGCGCCCGGTGAAAGCACTGACGGCGCGCTGTTTTTCTCGACCGCCTCCAAACCGCTGCCGAAAGGGGTGCTTCGGGTGAAGACTGCGGGGGAGACTTTTGAGTACCAGCCGTCGGAAGGCTTGTCCGCGAAATAGTCAATCCATACTATCCTGATAGAGAACAGGGACATTCATGGACCGGCCCGCAGAAATGGTCTTGCAATGGGCAGTTGCGACCTTCGCCCATCGCTTTGCCATCGTAACCAGCTTTCAAAAAGAAGGCACAATTCTTATCGACATGGCCGCGCGGCTTGGGTTGACGCCGCGGGTTGTGACGATCGACACGGGCCGTTTGCCGGCCGAGACGCTACGGATGATCGATAGCGTGGAAGCGCGGTACGGGTTGCGGGTCGACGTGATGCGGCCGGCCGAATCCGAAGTCGAGACGATGGTCACTCGTTTCGGCCCCGAACTGTTCCGCGAGTCGGTGGCAGAGCGCAAACTCTGCTGCCAGGTGCGGAAGGTGCGGACGCTCGACCGTTTCTTACCCGAAGTAGACGCCTATGCCGTGGGCTTGCGGCGCGGGCAATCGGAATCGCGAGAAAACGTCGAACAGATCGATGGCGCGAAGATCTCGCCGCTGGCCGCTTGGAACGCAAGCGATGTCGAGGAGTACCTCGTCAGGCACAATGTGCCCGTTCATCCGTTGTACGCGCAAGGCTACACGACGATCGGTTGCGCGCCGTGCTCGCGCGCGGTCCGAGATGGCGAGCAGTTGCGCGCGGGCCGCTGGTGGTGGGAGGTCGAAGGCGATAAGGAGTGCGGCTTGCACTTTTCGCCGGAAGGAAAGATGGAGCGCACGGTCGACGTGCTGCTACGCGACGTGATAGGAACGAATGCATAAGGGATTTGCGCTGTGGTTCACCGGGCTGTCGGGCTCCGGGAAGTCGACGTTGTCGGAACGGATTCACAAACGGCTGGTTCGGGCCGGCGCGCGCGTGGAGTTGCTTGACGGCGACGAAGTACGCA
>VFZW01000068.1 GCA_016871055.1 Acidobacteriota bacterium | reverse complement strand
CAGCATCGGCCGCAACCGCTGTTTCATCCTGCGATGGCGCTCGGTTGCCAATCCGCCCAAGCCGCCGACAACCAGAGGCCCACAGGAATCGATCCGCAGCCGTCAACTTCGGAGGCTTCACCGAGCGCTGCAGAACACCGAGCTGATGACGGAGGGCCAGAATCTCAAGCTGAAGCGCCGCACGCTGGCGAAAGAAAGCCAAGAAAGCCGCCGCCAGCGCCACCAACGGAGGCGAACAAGGGAATCGAAGGAAGAAGGGCAACCCCCCCAATTTATCAGCAACTTCGAGGTTTTCGAGAACCACAGTCGCAGAGTGTATACTGGTGCGGTCCGGGAAACCCCAAGCGGAAATCCCGGTGAATCCTTGTTACTGGAGAACGTATGCGTTTCGCCCGTCTTTGTCTCGCATCGATCGTACTTGCCACCGCATCGCTGGCACAGACTTTTTACGGCAGTGTCGTCGGCGCCGCCACCGATAGCACTGGCGCCTCCGTCCCTGACGCCGCCGTCGTCCTGATCAATACCGGAACGTCGGCTCGCCGCACGGCCCAGACCGATAGCAGTGGGAACTATCAGTTCGTCAACCTGCCGCCCGGACAGTATCGCGTGGAGGTGGAAAAGAGCGGATTCCGCAAGCTGGTCCGCGAGAACGTGCTGGTGGAAGTGCAGAGCGTCGTGCGTATCGATGCCGCGATGCAGGTGGGCGAAGTCAATCAGATTCTCGAAGTGACCGAGCAGACTCCGCTGCTCCAAACGGAGAACGCCTCGCTCGGCCAGGTGGTGGAAGCGCGCAAGGTGCTGGAGATGCCGCTGAACGGCCGCAACGTCTTTAGCCTGGTGGCGTTGGTACCGGGCGTCGTCCCCGGCGGACAGTCGAGTCAGACTCCCACCGGAACGAATCCGTTCGCATGGGCGAATTTTCAGATCGGCGGCGGACAGGCCAATCAAAGCGCGTCCTACATTGACGGTGCGCCGAACAACTCGAACTACGTGAATCACACGATGCTGGTCCCCACGCAGGACGCCGTGCAGGAGTTCCGAGTGCAGACCAACAACCTGGGGCCCGAGTTCGGCCGCCTGGCCGGCGGCGTCATCAACTTGACGACCAAGTCGGGTACGAATACCTTCCACGGCAGCGTGTACGAGTTCCTCCGCAACCGCAGCCTGAACGCGAACACGTTCTTCAACAACCGCGCGGGCGTGCAGCGCCCCGCGTTCACGCAGAATCAGTTTGGAGCGACATTGGGAGGACCGATCCGCCGGGACAAAACGTTCTTCTTCGGTTCTTATGAAGGATTCCGGCTCCGGCAGGGAGCGTCCTATGTCTACTCGGTGCCCACCGACCCGATGCGCGCCGGCAACTTTGCCGATGTGCGCAATGGCGCCGGCGCCTTGGTGCCGATCTACGATCCGCTCACCACCTGCGGCCGGCTCAACAATCCCGCCTGCCCCGGGGGCACGATCAGCCGGATGCCCTTCCCCGGCAACGTCATTCCAGACAATCGCATCGATCGCGCATCGCGTGCGATGACGCCCCTGTGGGGACGCGCGAACTCGCCGGGCCTGCCGTTCACCGCGGTGAACAACTACACGGCCAACGCGAGCGTCGGCGGGGACCAGAATCAGCAGAACTATCGCGTCGATCACACGGTCAGCGACAAGCAGCGCATCTTCGCTCGCTACACATACTGGCGCAATCTCAACCTGCCAATCGACCCCTACAACACGAAAACGTGCGTCGACCGCTGCACGGAAGACATGAACACGAATTCGGCCGTGCTGGGCGACACCTACTCCATTACGCCGACGATGTTCCTCGACTTGCGCGCGAGCTTCTCACGGTATCACTATGACCGGACGGCGGCATCGGCGGGATACGACCTGACGCAGTTGGGCTGGCCATCCGCTCTGAATACGGCCGTCGCCGTGCGCGTGCAGCCCATCCCGATCGTCACCGGTTACAACGGTGTGTTCAGCACCAACGGCACCGGCAGCACGATCATCGCCCGCAACGACATCTTCTCGCTCAGCCCCAACGTCACCAAGATCTGGGGCAAGCACTCCATCAAGTTCGGCGGCGAGGGCCGCCGTGGCACCCACAACTACTATCAGCAGAACAATCCCTCGGGATCGTTCAACTTCGACGCGTTGTTCACCAGCGTCAATCCGCTGGCGGCCGCCGGCACCGGCAACGGCTTCGCGTCGTTCCTGCTCGGCTACGGCAGCGGTGGCGGCCTCACCCATAACAGCTTCGTGGCCGGCCAGATGATCTATCGCGGCTACTATGTGGGCGACCAGATGCAAGTCAACTCGAAACTCACCTTGAACTTCGGCATCCGCCTGGAACAAATGGGTCCGTGGTCGGAACGCTACGACCGCCTCGTCGTCCTGCTGCCGAATGCCACCAACGAACTGAGCGGACTCGGCGGCCTGAACTTCCGCGGCCGCTTCGGACTGGTCAACTCGCCCGATAGCCCCAGCCGTAACAACACCGAGTTGCGCAACGTCCTCTCGCCGCGCTTCGGCCTCGCCTATCGCTTGAATAATAAGACCGTCATCCGCACCGGTTGGGGTCTCTTCTATCTGCCCAACGATGTCGCCTTCGGTACGGCGCCCAACGGCTCTATTTCCGCCGCCTACACGACGCCCTACTTCGGTACGCCCGATGGCAGCATCACGCCGGCCGATCGCATCTCGAATCCGTTCCCGAGCGGTATCATCTCCGCGCCGGGCCGCGGCGCGAACATCCAGCGGTTGTTCTACGGACAAGGCGTAAGCGCCCCATTGTATAGCGACCCGCGCGCGAACACCCAGCAGTGGAACTTCGACGTGCAGCGCGAGATCCTCGGCGGTCTGGCGATCGACCTCGCTTACGCCGGTTCGAAAGGCACGCACCTGCCCGGTCCGAACCAGGCGCTTAATCAGTTGGCGGTCGAGTTTCTCTCGCAAGGCGCTTCACTGACGCAGCAAGTGCCGAATCCCTTCGTGGGACAGGTGCAGTTGGGCGCGCTCGCGCAGCCCACCGTGCAGCGTGCGCAGTTGCTTCGGCCGTTTCCGCAGTACACCGCCTTCAATGTGGTGTCCCCGATGAATCGCAACTCCATCTATCATTCCGCGCAGGTGAAAGTGGAGAAACGGTTTGCGCAAGGCGCCTCGATTCTCGGCTCGTACACTTGGTCGAAGCTCATTAGCGACACGGACACGCTTACGGCGTGGCTCGAACCCGGCGGCGGCATGGGCGTCCAGAACTGGAACGACTTGAAGTCGGAAAAGTCCGTCACGCTTTACGACACTCCGCAACGCGCCGTGATCAGCTTCATCTACGACCTCCCGTTCGGCAAAGGCAAGAAATTCCTGGCCGGCAACGGAGGCGCGGTGGATCGCCTGGTGGGCGGCTGGGGCGTCAACGGCATCACGACGTTCCAGAGCGGTAATCCGCTCAGCATGGCCATGGCCGTGAACACGACCAACTCGCAGGGAGGTGGCCAACGTCCGAACTCCACCGGATCCAGCGCGAAGACGACCGGCGCCGCGCAAGGGCGGTTGAACCGCTGGTTCAACACGACAGCCTTCACACCGGCCCCTGCCTTCCAGTTCGGTAATGTCGCGCGGTCGTTGACGGATGTCCGGTCGCACGGAATCGCCAACTACAACTTCTCGATCTTCAAAAACACCCAGATCAATGAGCGGTTCGGCTTGCAATTCCGCACCGAGATCTTCAACCTGTTCAACCGCGTCCAGTTCGGCTATCCCGGCACGCAATTGGGCAATCCGCAATTCGGCGTAATCAGCGGACAATATAACGATCCGCGGCTGGTGCAGTTCGCATTACGCCTACAGTTCTGAAACTCTTCCGGATCACTGCCGCGCTCTGGGCCATTCAGCCACCGCCCCGAAGTATCTCCCAAAAACTACGACCGGCGGCGTGGCGTCTTGGCTCAGCGCGAAACGGAGGGGAAGTGTCGCCACGTCGCTAGACAAGTTTTTGTAGGAATCGCCCCGATCCGAGAGATCCGCCGATGTCGGCGGACTCCAGCAATTTCGGAACCTGCATCTGATGGTGAGCGGCTAAGTTGTTGAAGGGGAAGCGGGGTAGGTGGTAGGGCTGTAGGGCCTTGAGGCCGGGTCTATTTTCGAATTCTCGAATCGGGACTGCATTTCCTTCAGTCTGCATGTAGAGTTTTGTACAGATGGACATCTCGCCCAAAGGCCTGGAAGCCTCCCGCCTTCGCCAACGTAAACACGCGGTGATGAAGCGGCTGCAAGCGGGGCGACCCATCGTTTCGAATCGCAAATTGCGGCCCCTCGCTTTGAACTGATAGGCTATCCGCCATGTGGCTCCCAATCCTCCTAGCAGCCGGCGCCCTCGTCGCGATTGCTCAGACCGATACTGCGGCCATCACCGGTCTCGTAACCGACTCAAGCGGGGCGGCCGTCGGCGGCGCCTCCATCACCGCGAAGAGCCTCGCGACCGGGTTGGACTACAAAGCCGTCAGCGGCGACGCGGGCGTTTACGTGGTGCCGGCGCTTCCCATCGGCCGCTATGCGGTCGCCGTCTCTCAAAACGGATTTCAGAGTCTGCGCTTTCCCGCCGTCGATCTCAGCGCGGGCGCTCGCATCCGGCTCGATGCCACGCTGCAGGTCGGCGCGGTCAACGAAGTCGTCGAAGTGAAATCGGAGTTGCCCGTGCTGGAATCGGAAACCTCCTCGCTCGGGCAGGTCATCGAAAACACCACCACCATCACCCAAATGCCGCTCAATGGCCGCAACTACCAGCGCCTGGCCGTGCTGGCGCCCGGCGTGCTTCCGTCGCGCGCGCGCAACTTCGTGGAAGACTCGTTTTCCGTCAACGGCGCAAATATGTGGCAGAACCAGTTTGTTCTTGATGGCGCGGACAACACGAACTATTTCACCGGCGTTGTCACCGCTTCCAACCAGGTGGTGAAGCCCTCCGTGGATGCGATCCAGGAATTCAAGATGGAGACGCACAACTTCAGCGCCGAGTTCGGCCGCGGCGGTGGCGCGGTGATTCAGGTGACGACCAAGAGCGGCACGAATCAACTGCACGGAACGCTGTTCGAGTTCCTCCGCAACGACAAGCTCGACGCGAACAACTTTTTCAATAGCGGCCGGGCTAAGCCCCCGTACCGGCAAAATCAGTTCGGTGGAACGCTCGGCGGCCCGGTTCTGCCCAACCGCATGTTCTACTTCGGCAGTTATCAGGGCACCTACATCCGTGAGAAGCTCACCCGCCTCAGCCGCGTTCCCACTCCCGCCGCGATCAACGGAAACTTGAGTCCCGCGGCGATTTTCGACCCCGCTACACAGGACGCCGCCGGACAGCGCACGGCCTTTCCGGGCAACACCATCCCCGCCTCCCGCTTCGATCCCGTCGCGGTCCGTATGATCCGCCTGTATCCGGCGCCGAACCGCGCCGGTGTGCAGAACTTCGTATTCAACACGCCGCGCAACCTCGACGATCATCAAATCGACACGCGGTTCGACTGGCGGGTCACGGACGCCGATTCTCTGTTCGTCCGCTACTCCTCCGCCGACTACTACCGGCTGGAGCCCGGCACTCTTCCGCTCCCCGCCAGCGGCGGCGACACCGCCGTTCGCACCTCGCGCGCGCACACCGGACTTGTTAATTGGACCCGGGTCCTCACGCCTCGCATGGTCAACGAATTTCGCGTTTCGTATTCGCGTCTGGTCGGCGGCATCGACACGCCAACCAGGACGCAGCTCTGGAAGGAGTTCGGCTTTCGCGGTTCGTTCGACAGGCCGGACATCAACGGCCTCCCCACATTCTCCCCGGCCGCCTACGCCACCGTCGGCGATCGCAGCTTCGCACCGGACCCCCGGAAAAACGACATCCGCCAAATCGTCGAAGCCTTGAACTACAACGCCGGCCGCCACGCAATCCGCTTCGGCGGCAATATCCGGCAATTCGTGCAGTACACCGGCATCACGAACCAGGCCCGCGGCGTCTACAACTTCAACGGCCAGTTCACGTCGGCTCGCGCCGGCACCGGTGTCGGTGACGCCCTGGCCGACGCTTTTCTGGGCCTCACCAATACAACCCGCCTGTCCACTCCGCTTGATACGCGCCAACCTTCCATCGCCTATGAAGCGTATCTGCAGGACAATTTCAAGGTGAACGCCAAACTTACACTCAACCTTGGCGTCCGCTACGAGTATCAACAGCCCTACACCGAGCAGAACAACCGCGCCCAAAACTTCGGCGTCGATCCGGCAAGTCCCGATTTCGGGAAGTTCATCCCGGTGCGCGGCTCCAGCTTGTTCGAACGAGCCTTCCAGCGGCCGGACCGCAACAACTTTTCGCCTCGCGTCGGCTTCGCCTGGCAAGCCACCGCGAAGACCGTGCTGCGGGGCGGTTACGGTGTGTTCTATGACGCAGTCTCTCAGCTCCCCTACGGTTCACGCCCCATCCAGAATCCGCCGTTCTACTTGCAGGTCGATATCCCTACTGCCAACAGTGCGTCCACGTCCAACGTCCGCGTGCGCGATGGCTTCGCGCCCGACGCATTGAATCCTCGCGTTTTGACGGGCCGCTCGATCGCCGCCGTGTGGCCCTACACGTTTCCCGAAGGCCTCACGCATCAGTGGAACATGAACGTGCAGCGGACGATCTTCACCGCCACCACGGTTTCGGCGGCCTACGTCGGCACAAACACGGTTCACCGCCGCTTGGGAGCGGTGTCGATCAACCAACCGAGACCCGGCCCAGGCGCGCTCAACCCGCGCCGCATGTTCCCTGACTACTCGGATATCTCCATGGATATCCCGATAGGAACGAACAACTACCAGGGCCTCGAGCTAAAGTTTCAACGGCGCTTCTCGCGCGGCTTCTCCATCTTAAGTGGCTACACATGGAGCAAAACGATGGCCGGCGACATCTCCCAGGACAACACCGTGTGGGCGCCGGAAAAGGCCCGGTCTCCCGAAGACCTGCGCCATCGTTTCTTCACCGCCTCGGTCTGGGACCTGCCGTTCGGAAAAGGCCGTCGTCTCCTGACCCAAGGCCCGCTGGCGCACGTTGTCGCGGGTTGGCAGCTTTCGCCCATCGTTACCCTGCAGTCCGGCCTGCCGTTTACTCCGAGCGTAGTCGGCAACCCCGCCAACACAACCGGGGGCATTCGTCCGGACCGGCGGGCCAACGGCAACCTGCCCCGAGGCCAACGGTCTCCGGACCGCTGGTTCGACGTCCAGGCGTTCGCCGTGCCGGCACCCTTCCGGTTCGGCAACTCCGGGAACTTTATTCTCACCGGACCGGGACTCGTCAACTTCGACGTCAATATCGCCCGCACGTTCGCGCTGACCGAACGCGTCCGGCTCGATTTCCGCGCCGAGTTCTTCAACTTACTCAACGAGGCGCAATCCCTCTTCCCGGCTGCGGCTGTTAATCAACCGACAGCGGGCATCATCTCCCAAACGGCCACCTCCGCGCGCCAGATTCAGTTTGGGCTGAAACTGGTGTTCTGAGCCGCTGGCCGCGGGGCCGGCCGCGGTCAATAGCGCCAGAAACTTGGGCGGTGCCGCGCGCGCCTCGGAGGTGCGAGTTTCTGGAGGAACCGCGCACAACGGACTCGTTTCGGCCTGCGGCGCGCGCTCTTGACAGAGGCATTGCATCCTGAATGACGGCTTGATAATGTACCCCGTCATGCTGGCCCGTCGCTCTCTTAACGGCCAGCCCGAATAGGGGATTCCATGCGAAAGCTATCTGTTCTCGCCGCCGTTCACTTAGCTCTTTCGATGCAAATATTGAATGGGCAAGCCTTCCAGGGCTCGATCGTCGGCACCGTCACCGACCCTTCCAACGCCGCGCTCACCGGAGCGCCGGTCGTTCTCGTTAACCTCGGCACCCAGGAGCGCAGGCAGTCGCAAACCAGCGCCGACGGCTCGTATCAGTTCCTCAACTTGCTTCCCGGAACTTACCGAATCACCGTGGAAATGGCCGGTTTCAAGCGCGCCATCCGCGAGCCGATCGAAGTCAGTGTCTCCGCCGCCGTCCGTTCGGACATCGGCATGGAGTTGGGCGACGTGAATCAATCGGTGGAAGTGCAAGCCGCCGCTCCGCTGCTGCAAACCGAGAACTCAAACCTCAGCCAGGTTGTATCGGGACGCGCCGTGCAGGACCTTCCCGTCAACGGCCGGAACATCTTGAACTTGATGGCGCTGGTTCCCGGCGTCGTACCGCAGGGCAACACGGAAGGCAACGCGCTGACCGGGAAGAATGTCTTCGCCGCCGGCAACTATCAGGTCGGAGGCGGCATGGCCAATCAGGCGGCCTCCTACTTCGACGGCGTGCCGCTGAACGCCGGTATCGGCAACCTCACGATTCTGTCGCCGAGTCCCGACGTCGTCTCGGATTTTCGCGTGCAGACCAACAGCAACAACGCCGAGTACGGCCGGTATTCCGGCGGTATGTTGAACATCGGCTCGAAGTCCGGCACCAACCAGTTTCACGGCTCGGCCTATGAGTTCTTCCGGAATCGGACCCTGAACGCCAGCAACTTCTTCGCCAACGCCAGCCGACTTGCAAAGCCAGCATTCACGCAGAATCAGTTTGGCGCGACGGTGGGCGGACCGGTTCGCCGGGACAAGCTCTTCTTCTTCGCCGGCTACGAAGGCTTCCGCCAGCGGCAGGGCGCGACATTCATTACCACAGTGCCGTTGCCGGAGATGAATCGCGGCGACTTCTCTCGGTACCTGAACGCGTCCGGGCAGCAGATACCGATTTTCGATCCCTCCACGCAATGCGGCGCAGGAGGCAACCCCGCCTGCGCGGCCGGCACGGGTGCGCAACGGCAGCCGTTTCCGGGCAACGTCATCCCGGCCAGCCGCATCAATCCGGTCGCCCGCGCGCTGAACGATTTTCCGCTGCACGCGCCGCCGAATCTGCCTGGCGCACAATTCACCACGCTGTTCAACTACAGCAAGAACATCTCGTCGGGCGGCGACAACGATCAGTACAACGCCCGCGCCGATTACTCCATCTCGGAAAAGATGCGCCTGTTCGGGCGCTACACCCAATGGGGCTCCGCCAATACGCCCGCGATTCTCTTCGACAACGGCACGTTCGCCGGCGATCCTTTTTCGCCGGAGACCTTCACGACGCGGCAAGCCGTGATCGGTCTCACATACCTCATGAAGCCAACGATGATCTTCGACGTTCGCGCCTCCTACGGGCGCTGGAATTATGAGCGCGTCACAAGCCACCGCGGAATCGACATGACCGGAAGATTTGGTTTCCCCAGCTACTTCCGTGACCTCCCGAGCCTTCGTCAGGTCGACGGTGAAACGGGCTATCCGGCGATCACGCTCAGCAACTACCCACACACCAATCCCGGCCCGTTCAATGGCCACATCTTCAGCGTGGACAACACTTATGTCCTGCTGCCCAGCTTCACGTGGGTGCGCGGCAGGCACCAGTGGAAGTTTGGCGCGGACCTGCGCAACTTCCAGAACAACTACTATCAACTCGCCCCGGGCGGAGCCTTCCAGTTCGACAACCTCTTTACGTCGCAGAACGCGCTGAATCCCGGCGCCACCGGCAATGCGCTGGCGTCGTTCTTGCTCGGCCTCGGCTCGGGCGGGAACATCCTTGTCCTTGGGCTGCCCTACCAGTCGGTGAGTTACCAGGGTTTCTACGCGCAGGATACCTGGCAATTCTCGAACAAACTCAGCTTCACGCTCGGCATTCGCTGGGAGATCCCCGGCGTGTTCCGAGAACGCTATGACCGCAGCACATCGCTGAATCCCGTGGCGGAAAATCCGGCGACAAAAGGAATCCTGGTCAATGGCCGGCCGGTTGTCGGCCGCCTGGATCGCGTGAATACTCCCGAGCACACCAGCCGTGGGAACCGCGACGAAACCTACACCCGATTCGCGCCGCGTATCGGTTTCGCCTACCGCCTCAACGACAAAACCGTGTTCCGGGCCGGGGCCGGCCTGTACTTCCTTCCGACAAACCTGCAGTTCAACGAAGGCCCGTACGGCAACGCGCTGAACGCGTACTCCACGCCGTGGCTCACCACCATCGATCGCAGCGTCACGCCGCTCAACACGCTCAGCAATCCGTTCCCGAACGGGATCGTGCCCTCCCTGGGTTCCTTGCCGAACTTCCAGCAGCTACTCCTGGGCCAGTCGCCGGCCGCCGCGCTGCGGAACGTGCCCCGGCCCTATCAGGGCCAATGGAACTTCGCGTTGCAACAACAAATGCCGGGCAACATCGCCGTGGAGGCCGCCTATGCCGGCTCCAGAGGCGTCAGTCTGCCGCGCGGCGACTACAACATGAACGCCATCGAGGATCAGTTCCTCTCGCTTGGCACGCGATTAAATGAGCAGGTGCCCAATCCTTTCGCCGGGCTCGTCACCGTCGGTGCGCTTTCGCAACCCACCGTTGCCCGCGGGCAAACTCTGCTCCGGTATCCGCAGTACACCGGGTTCGTCCAGCGCACCGCCTATCTCGGCAACACCAACTACCATTCGCTGCAAATGAAGGCCGAACGGCGCTTCGGCGCGGGCGGCAGCCTGCTGGGGTCTTATACTTTCTCCAAGCTCCTGACCGATACCGAAAGCCTCACCGAATGGTTGAACGCGGGCGTCGGCGCCGGCGGCGGTCCGCAGCAGCCGAACAATCTGCGCGCGGAAAAGTCTCTGGCCGGCTTCGATTCGCGCAACCGGCTCACTGTCGCCTACGCGCTGGACCTCCCCATGGGCCGCGACAAGGCCTGGCTCTCCGGCGTTCGCGGCGCGGCCGATAAGATCATCTCCGGCTGGAGCGCCAGCGGCACCGCCACCTTCCAATCCGGATTCCCGCTCGCCATCACGGCCGCGCCCAACATCACCGGCTTCGGCACTGGCCTGCGTCCGAACGTGGTGCAAGGCTGTGAGAAGCAGATCGAAGGATCGGCGCAATCGCGGTTGAATCGCTGGTTCAACATCAACTGCTTCACCGTGCCTACCGCCTTCACGTTCGGCAGTCAGAGCCGCACCGATCCCGAACTGCGCGGCCACGGCATCGCGCAGTACAACTTCTCGATTATCAAGAAGACCAACGTCACCGAGTCGACCAACATCGAATTCCGGACGGAGATCTTCAACCTCTTCAACCGGGTGCAGTTTGGCCTTCCGAATCTCGGAGTGACCACGGCTGCAAACCCGCTCACCGGCCGGGTCACGTCGCAAATCAACACCCCGCGCCTCGTCCAGTTCGCGCTTCGCTTCTCCTTCTGAAAAAATGGAGGGAATGCACTGGGCACTGCTACTCGCCATGCTCGAAGTGTCGCGCCCCTCCGGGATTGAGTTCCGCCACGTCCATTCGCCCTCCGCGCGAAAACATCTGCCGGAGGCGATGGGCGGCGGCGTGGCCTTGCTCGACTACAACAACGACGGGCTTCTGGACGTCTTCCTGGTCAACAGCGGGCAGCTCGGTGTGCCGCGCACCGAGCCGAGATTCTGGAATCGTCTCTACCAACAAAACCGGGATGGATCGTTCACCGATGTGACGCGGCAGGCCGGCCTGGCGGGCTCGCCGGCCGCCGGCTACGGAATGGGTGTGGCGACGGCCGACTATGATGGCGACGGTTTCACAGACCTCTACGTCACCAACTTCGGCGCGAACGTCCTGTACCGCAACACGGGAAAGGGAGGGTTCGTCGACGCAACTACGAAGGCCGGCGTGGCGGCGGGAGGCTGGTCCGTATCGGCGGGTTTTTTCGATTTCGATAACGACGGCCGGCCCGATCTATTCGTCACTCGTTACATGGATTGGACACTGGCGACCAGCCAGGCCTGCGGCTCCGCGCCCAAGGTCTACTGCCCGCCCGCAACCTTTCCGGCGGTGGCCAACGTTCTCTATCGGAACCTCGGGGACGGCGTGTTTCAGGATGTCTCCACGCGCTCGGGCATCGCCGCCGCAAAAGGCCGGGCTCTTGGCGTGGCATTCGCCGATGCCGATGACGACGGCCACACCGACATCTTCGTCGCCAACGATGGCATGGAGCAGTTCTTCTTTCACAACCGCGGAGACGGTACCTTCACCGAACGAGCGATCGAAGCCGGGGCCGCGCTTTCCGGCGATGGCCAACCCGTATCGGGTATGGGCGTCGATTTCCGCGACTACGACAACGACGGCCGGCCCGATGTGGTCGTCACCACGCTGTCGCGGCAAAGATACGCGCTCTTCCGCAACGAGGGCGGCGGTGTGTTCGGCTATCACTCGCTGCTGTCCAATTTGGGCGCGCTGTCGTCCATTCACTCAGGCTGGGGCGTGGCGTTCGCCGACTTCGACAACGATGGTTGGAAGGACCTTCTGGCGGCGCAAGGCCATGTCATGGATAACGTGCAACAACTCGACCCGTCTCTGCGTAGCCAGGAGCCGCCCTTGCTGCTGTTTAACCGCAAGGGGCGCTTTGAAGAATCGTCATTGGGTCCGGTGGTGCCCGGGCGCGGGCTGGCGATCGGTGACATTGACAACGATGGCGCTCTCGACGCGGTCATGAGCGTGTTGGGCGGCGCGCCGGTCGTCTACCGGAACCGGCCCGGCCCAAACAACTGGTTACAACTGAAGCTGAAGAGTCTCGGTGCGCGTGTGACAGTCAACGGGCAACGGCAGGAGGCAGGGACGGCCGGCAGTTACCTGTCGGCGCACGACGGCCGGCTGCACTTTGGCCTAGGCACGGCGACGGCGGCCGAGATCGAGGTCCGCTGGCCCTCCGGCCGTACGAGCAGTATGCGAACGGATCAGTTGAATCGTGTGCTCACAATAGAAGAACCGTGATGCTGGCTACACTCGTTACCGTCGTTCTCGCCGCGCAGCAGACTCTGCCGCCGGAGGTGATGAAGCATGTCAGCGCCGCGGCGGACGCGCAAAAGGCGGGCCGGCACGACGAAGCGATTCGGGAGTACGCGCGTGTCACGGCGTTGATGCCGGACTTGGCGGCCGGTCATGTGGGCCTCGGTGGCACCTACATGCGGAAGGGCGATTTTGCCGGCGCGATCGCGCCGTTGCGCCGTGCGCTGGAGCTGAATGCGGAGCTGCCTGGCGCGCATCAGATGCTGGGGTTCTCACTTCTCGCGGCCGGTTACGCAGCGCAGGCCATTCCACATCTTGAAAAAGTTAAGGCACATGACGCTCTGGGAATCGCGCTGTTTCTGGCCGGTCAGCCGGTGGACTCCATCGTGCATCTCAAAACGGCGCTGGACCAGCGGCCCAACGATCCGGAACTGCTTTACTATCTCGGCCGCGCCAGCGGAATGATCTCCAAACAGAGCTTCGACGCACTGCAAGGGCAATACCCGGCGGCCGCGCGCACGCATCAGTTAAACGGCGAGCTCAACGCCACGCAACGTAAAATACCGGAGGCCGAGGCCGCCTATCGCGAGGCGCTTCGCATTCGGCCCGATCTTCCGGGTGCGCACTTGCAGCTCGGTGAACTGTATGCCGCCGCCGGCCAGTGGGTCAAGGCGGAGGCCGAATACCGCGCCGAATCGAAGCTGCGGCCCGGCGACGCGGAGGCGCTCTTCCGGTTGGGGAACGCGATGCTCGAACAGGGCAAGGCAACGGAGGCGCTCGTGGAACTCAAGCGGGCGGACGAGTTGTCGCCGAACATGCCCGAGACGCTGTTCGCCCTCGGCAAGGCCGAGTACCTGGCCGGGAATCCCGACGCGGCGGAAAAATATTGGACCGGCTTGCTGGCGCTCGAAAATCAGACGCCGCTCGCCGCACAGACTCAGTTCTCGCTGTCCACTCTCTATCGCAAGCGCGGCCAAACCGATAAGGCGGCCGCGGCCCTGGCCGAGTACCGCCGGCTGCGTGGCGGGAAATAGAAATGGCGCTGATGCTTGAGTTCGAATCGGCCTCGGCCCCAGCATCGGTCGCAGCCGCCGTTTGATGCTTAGGCAAGACTGCCGGCGCCTCAGAACCTCGTATAGATAAACGGCGCGGCGCCGGTGGCGGCGACGTATTTGATGGCGACGGCGAGCGCGAGTAGTATCGCCGCCTGTGCGTAGAACGGCGCGGCGGCGAAACGTTCGCGGGGCCCTTCGATCCACGACTTCGGTGCGTAGTGACCGGCGATGGCGAGGCCGAGAACTGTCCAAAGTCCGACCGATATGTTGTCCCAGGCGACGGTGAGTGACGCGATTCTATCGAGGACCAGCATCGCTTGCGGCCAGTCCGGCGCACGGAAGAAGATCCAGCAGAAACAGACAAACTGCACGGTCCAGAACGTCCGCCACCAGGAGGGCGTCCGCGGTTCGGCCTTGCCGCGCTTCGATTGGATGAATCGCGACGCCGCCTGGCCCACGCCATGTAGAAGGCCCCAGATGACGAAGTTCCAACTCGCTCCGTGCCAAAGTCCGCCGAGGGCCATGGTGATCACCAGATTCACGTACGGCAGCACGGCGCCGCGTTTGCCGGGGAGAGAGAAATACAAATAATCGCGCAGCCAGTTCGATAGGCTGATGTGCCAGCGCCGCCAGAAGTCGTTGATGTTGGCGGCGGAGTAGGGCTGGTTGAAATTGACCGGCAGTTTGATGCCGAGCAGGAGCGCCGAGCCGAGGGCGACGTCGGTATAGCCGGAGAAATCGTAATAAAGCTGAAAGGCGTAGGCGTAGACGGCGATCAGAGTTTCGGCGCCGGTGTAGAGGGCGGGGAAGTCGAAGACGCGGTTGACGAAGTTTTCGGCGAGGTAGTCGGCGACCAGCAGCTTCTTCATGAGGCCGATTCCGATTAAGAAGAAGCCGCGGCCGACGTCTTCATTGGCCAGAGTCTTGGCGGGCTTTTCGAGTTGCTTGATGACATCCGAGACGCGGGTAATGGGGCCGGCGAGGGTGGTTGGAAACAGAGAGACGGCCGTGAGATGGGCGAGATAGCTCTCGGTCGGCTTGGCATCGCGGCGGTAGATGTCGATAGTGTAGGTCAGCGCCTGGAAGCAGTAGAACGACAGCCCCAGAGGGAGCGCCCATTCGGGCTTGGGCATGGCATAGCCGGTGAAACCGGAGAGGGTATCGAAGAACAGGCCGGTGTATTTGAGAGAAGCGATGAGGCCGAGGTTAACGAGGATCGAAATTGTCACGAGCGCCTTGCGGCGGCCGGGTTGGGCGGTGCGGCCGAGGGCGAGTCCGATGGCGTAGTCAATCGTCGAGGCCAGCGGAACCAGGGCGAGATAAACGATGTCCCAACGGGCGTAGAAGAAGTAGTTGGCGAACAACAACACGGCCAGCCCCGCTGCACGCCACTTCGACAGGGGCCAGTAGAGGAAGAAAAGGATAACGAGAAAGAGGAAGTACGCGGAGCTCGTGAGGAGCATTCGGAAGAACAGCCGGAACTTTGATTGTAACCGGGGCTACTGGGTTTCGCGATTGGTTCCGCGCAGGCGGTTCAAAATTTTGTTGGCGACGCGCGCGGGGTAGTTGGTTTGGTCGCGGCTGTCGTTGAGGCGGGCGTCGAGTTCCTTTTCGAAGAAGCGGGCGCGGTCGCCGAGGCGGTCAACGGCGTTGCCGGCTTCGAGGCGGATCATCTCGATGTCGTGATTGAGGGCGGCTTGGAGGACTTGGACGGCTTTGGGGTCGTCGCCCGCGCGGAGGCAGGCCATGGCGGCGGCGATGCGGACCGAAGGCGAAGAATCATCAAGAAGCTCGGCGCGTTCGTTGTTGTTGGCCGCGAGGGTGGCGCCCCAGAAACGGACGGCGGCTTCGGGATGTTTTTGAGCGGTGCGATAGATGGAGGGGTCGGTGGAGGTTGCGACGCGGCGGAGTTCCTTGAGAAGGTTTTCGCGGCCCGGTTGGCGGAGGATAGCCCAGCGGTTGCCGAGTTTTTTCTCTTCGGCGATGATCTCGCCTTCGGGGAAAAGGCCGAGGTCCTGAACTTGATCCTGCCAGGCTTCGTGGGCCTTCCGCATGCGGGCGAGGATGTCTTTGTATTTGGCGTCGCCTGCGAGGTTGGTGAGTTCGGCGGGATCCTTTTCGACGTCGTAGAGCTCTTCCATCGGTTTGGAGTCGGCCATGAAACGGGCGGCGGAGCGGGAGAGTTGCTTCGAGGCGTCGAGGCGGCGGAGTTCGTGCATGATGGGCGAACCTTCCGACGTATTCATGTATTGGTAGTAGGGCTTAAAGTACTGATAGTTGCGAATGTAGCGGTAGCGTTTGTCGCGGGTAGCGCGGATGGTTTCGTAGCGCTCGTCCATGCGGTCGTGGCAAGAGTAGATGTATTCGCGGGGCGGCGTCAACTTCGGCCCGAGAAAGGCACGGCCTTGGAGGTGTTTGGGGATTTCGACGCCGGCGAGATTGAGTACGGTGGGCGCGAGGTCGAGGAAGCTGACGAGTTGGTTGTCGACTAGGCCGGGCTTGCCTTGGCCGCCCGTGCGAAGCTTCGGAGGGACGTAGACAACTAAAGGCGCGTGCGCCCCGGACTCATAGTTCCAGCGTTTGGAGCGGGGGAGGCCGATGCCGTGATCGGACCAGATAAAGACGATGGTATTGTCGGCGAGGCCGTCGTCCTTGAGTTGTTGGAGGATCTTGCCAGCGGCGTGATCGAACTCGGTGACGCATTCGTAGAAGTTGGCGATTTGTTCGCGGACGGCGGGGGTGTCGGGCCAGTAGCCGGGGACGGGAACCTTGGCGGGATCGACGCGGCGCGAGGCGGGGACGTTGGGAGTGAGTTTTTTGTGCGCGTCGCCGTTTTGGCGGATGCGGCTTTCGTGGGTGATTTCGTTGTTGAAAACGGAGAAGAAAGGTTTGCCGGCGGGGCGGTTGCGCCAGTGGGCGTTGCGGGAGAGTTCGTCCCAGGCGGTTTTGGGGACGGCGAAGTTGTAGTCGGTTTTAACGGCGTTGGAGGTGTAATAACCGGCGTCGCGGAGGAATTCGGTCAAGCACTTGATGTGCGCGGGGCGTTGGATCTGACAGCGCATGAAGTGGGAGCCTATGGAGGCTGGGTACATGCCGGTGATGATGCCGGAGCGGGTGGGGGCGCAGACGCCGGCGACGCTATAACAGTGTGTGTAGCGCACGCCTTGTTTGGCCAGGGCGTCGGTGTTGGGGGTGTAGGCGAGGGGGTCGCCGTAGCACGAGAATCCGAAGGGGCTAGAGTCTTCGCAGGAGATCCAAAGGATGTTGGGGCGTGGCGGGGGCTGAGCCGCGGCTACGAGCGAGGAGGCGAGGAACTGTCGGCGGAGCATGGCGGATTAAGATTCTCTTCAAGCTTATCCGTTTTGCGTCGATGCGTTAAACGTAATGGGTCTTTGGCCAACAACCAGCAGTCCGGTTTCCGCGCCTCCGGGAGGGGCGAAGGAATCGGAAGCTCATCGTATTTTGGTCGTGGACGAGGCGACTGACAAGTTGGAATCGCTGCGTCACGGCTTGGCCGGGGCCGGATACGAAGTGAATACGGCGACGACTGCTGGCGCGGCGCTGGAGCAGTTGCGCGAGAACAATGTCGGGTTGATTTTGCTCGGCGAATCGGTGCCGGGGATGACGGGGCTGGATCTGCTGCGGCTGTTGCGGGCGGCGTGGACCCCGACGCAGTTGCCGGTGATTGTTGTAGCCGGGGAAGAGGGCGAAAAGCATGCGCTGGAAGCCGGGGCAAACGACTGTATCGCGTGTTCGACCGATTCGGATCGGGCGGTGGCGCGGGTGCGATCGCAGTTGCGGCAAAGAGATCTGGGGCAGTCGGCGATAGAGAGCGCGGAGCGGTTTCAGCGGGCGACGACGGGATCGGTGGACGTCGTCTGGGAATGGAACTTGGCGACGAACACGTTTTGGTTTTCCGCGGAGTGGAGCCGGCTAACGGGGCGGGCGTCGATAGGGCCGCACTCGATTGAAGACTGGCTGGCGGCGGTTCATCCCTCCGATGCGCCGGCGCTGCGGCAGGCGCTGGAGGAGTTTCGGCAGTCGCCCGGGCGAACCGATTTCGATATTGAGTATCGGGTGATGGACCTAGCTGGTCGGGAACATTGGGTGTTTTGCCGGGCGAATGTCGAGAGGGATCGGGATGGGGCGTTGCTGCGGCTGACGGGATTGCAGACCGACGTGTCGAGGACAAAGAACTTCGACGCTCTCACTCAGTTGCCGAATCGCGAGAGTATTCTAAGCAAACTAGATCGCATGTTGCGCGACGATTCGCTGGGTACGTTCGCGATCCTAATGATCGACATCGATCGCTTCCGTTTCGTGAATGAGAGTCTGGGGTCGACGGCGGGCGACCGGTTGTTGCGAGAGATCGCGATCCGGCTTGAGCGGGTTACGCGGACGATATCAGGGGGGACGCGGGTTGACGATTTGTTGGCGCGACTGCATGGCGATACGTTTCTGGTGGTGCTGTGCGGTGTGAATTCGGTAGCGACGGCGCAGATGATCGCCGAGCGTTTGCAGGTGCAATTGCGGCGGCCGTTTGCGATTGCGGCGAGGGAGATTCACCTGTCGGCGTCGATGGGCCTGGCGATGAGCAGCGGTAACTATGAGAACGCTTTCGAGCTGTTGCGGGATGCCGAGTTTGCGTTGCGTCAGGCGAAAAGCTCGGGCCAGGCGCGCGCAGTGGCGTTCGACATGGAGATGCGCCGGGACGTGATGTTGCGCATGGAGTTGGAGTTGGATCTGCGCGAGGCGATCGCGAAGGACCAACTCGTGCTGTACTATCAGCCGAAAGTTGACTTGGTAACCGGTGCGCTGTCGGGTTTTGAAGCGCTGATCCGATGGAATCATCCCGTGCACGGACTTGTGCCGCCGCTGCGCTTCATTCCGATTGCCGAGGAGACCGGGCAGATCATTCCCATCGGTTGGTGGACGTTTGAGCAAGCCGCGCGGCAGTTGGCCGAATGGCGCACGCTGGCTCCCGAACTGGATTTGCAGATTTCGGCGAATCTGTCGGTGCGGCAGTTCTTCGACCGCGATCTGGTGCAGCGAGTGGGGAGTCTGGTGAACGCGCTGGCGTTGCCGCCGCAGTCGTTTTGCTTGGAAGTGACCGAGAGCGTTCTGATCGACGAGATCAACGCGGCCGCCGATATTCTGCACCGGTTGCACGATGCGGGCGTTGGGTTGATGATCGACGATTTCGGCACGGGGTATTCGTCGCTGAATTATTTAGGCAACCTGCCATTTGATGCGCTGAAGATCGATCGGTCATTTGTCAGCCGGCTGACCAAGGACGACAACAGCGGCGAGAGCGTAAAGACCGTGATCAATTTGGCGAAGACGCTGAAGATGGCGACTATTGCCGAGGGGATTGAAACAACCGATCAGGCCGAATATTTAAAGCGCATCGGCTGCGAGGCGGCGCAGGGGTATCTGTTCGCGAAGCCGGTGCCGGCAGCCGAAGCTGCGCGGATGGTGGCGTCGCGGCGCGTTGCGCCATAATGGAGAATTCCCATGAGTTCTCCTTTTCAACAACATGGCCGCGTGGTACTGGTAACCGGCGGGGCGAGCGGAATTGGCGAGTCGACCTCGCGGGTGTTTGCGGCGGCGGGCGCCAAGGTGCTGATCGCCGATATCGATTTGGCGCGCGGTGAGGCGCTGGCGGCACAGTTGCCGAATGGCTCGCGCGCGATCCGCTGCGATGTGACCAACGAAGAGGAGGTCAAGGCGATCTTTGCGTCGCTCGATTCGCTGGACGTGCTGGTCAACAACGCCGGAATCGGGCTGGTCGGCAATGTCGAAGAGACCGAGATGGCCGACTTCGAACGGCTGATGCGTGTGAACGTGACCGGGCCGTACCTGATCACCAAGTACGCGATGCCTCTGCTGCTGAAGTCGTCGGGGCGCGTGGTGAATATTGGGTCGGTGGCGGGGCTGATCGGTGTGAAGCGGCGGTATGCCTACTGCGCGACCAAAGGCGCGGTGATTGCGATGACGCGGCAATTAGCCGTCGACTATCCGACGCAGATTCGCGTCAACTGTATATGCCCTGGCACGGTGGATTCGCCGTTTGTCGAAGGCTACCTGGAGAAGTACCACAAGCACGAAAAGGAAAAAGTCCGGGCGGAGTTGAACACGCGGCAGCCGATCGGACGGCTCGGGAAACCGGACGAGATCGCGCATCTGGCGTTGTATCTGGCGTCCGACGAAGCCGGGTTCGTGAACGGCAGCGTAATCACGATCGACGGCGGCTGGACAGCGGCCTAGGAGTTCCCCTTAACTGGGGTCAACCAAGGTTACCTATTGTGCTCCCAAGTCCAACCGATACAATAGGTAAGGCTGCTGACGTTCGAGTAGTTTTTTAATTGACGCGCCAGGGGTTTTCGGCCAAAATAGCAGAACACGCACATTCTACCGCGAGGGCTAACCGTTTTGATCCAAAACCGACGCAAGAAACACGCAATCGCCGCTGCTATCGTAGCTCTAGCCGCGCTGCCGTTGCTGGCTGTGCCTGCGAAGCGTCCGGCGGCCCCGGCCAAGAAGAAGGCCGTTGTCACGAAGTCGTTGACCAAATCGAAGGTCACACCGGCCAAGAAGCGAGCGCTGGCGCGGACGCGGACCGGCCGGGCTGGAAACGTCGCGGGCGGGCCGTGGAAAGAGCCGACCTTTGCCGATTCCACGATGGGCGATGCGGTCGACGGCGAAGATTTGACGATCCGTCAGGCGGCGGTCGACGCGCTGGGTCCGTACAACGGCAGCGTGGTCGTGAGCGACCCGAAAACGGGGCGGATTCTCACGATCGTCAACCAGAAACTAGCACTGCACAGCGGATTTCAGCCGTGTTCGACGATTAAACTGGTCACGGCGATCGCGGGGCTGCATGAAGGCATCATGGAGCGGACGACGCCGATGCGTTTCGGGCGACGCAAGGTGCTGGATCTGACCGAGGCGCTGGCGATGTCGGACAACCCTTACTTTGCCAGGGTCGGCGAGAAACTGGGCTTTGAAAGAGTCTCGCATTATGCGCGGCTGTTGGGCTTGGGCGAGCGCGCGGGATTGGGCATCGACGGAGAATTCCCTGGTACGCTGCCGGCGGCGCCTCCGAAGTTCGGCGGGGTCGGCATGATGACGAGCTTCGGTGAAGGGATTCAACTTACGCCGCTGCAACTGGCCAGCATGCTCGGCGCGGTGGCGAACGGCGGGACGCTGTTCCATTTGCAGTATCCCCGGTCGAGTGATGAGTTGAAGGGATTCGTGCCTCGGGTCAAGCGTAGCCTGGAGATTACCAACGAGATCCCCGAGATCAAGCCGGGCATGATGGGGGCTGTTGAACACGGAACGGCGCGGCGGGCTTACTACGATCCGAACGAGCCGATTTTCGGGAAGACCGGTACGTGTACCGACCGGGCGACGCCTACACACCTGGGCTGGTTTGGCAGCTTCAATGAAGTTGCGGGGAATCGCCTGGTGGTGGTTGTGCTCCTGACCGGCGGGAAGGCCGTGAACGGGCCCGTGGCCGCTCAAGTGGCTGGACGCGTCTACAAGAATCTGTCCGGGCAGCAGTTCTTCGCGCAGGGCCGAGCGCCCATTCCGTCGGCAATCAGGATTCCGCCGAGCGGGAATAGCTTTCTCTCGAACGAATAATTGTTAACCAAAGGGTAACAATTGTAAACTAGTGCTCCGGATCACAAAAAAAGTTCATCGATGAGGTACTTTTTTCTTCGTTTCCGCGCTTTAGATTGTAACGGCACGCTATCGGCCGTCACTACTGTAGCGAGACCGGAACACAAATGTCTGGTCCGGCTAGAAGAACGAATTATGATTCTGCGCCCCGCCGGCGTGG
>VFZW01000067.1 GCA_016871055.1 Acidobacteriota bacterium | reverse complement strand
CGGCCGCTCCCGCGCCCGCGCCGATCGCCGCGCCCACGCCCGTCGCCACCGCAATCTTCGTCGCGTCTTTATTCGTCACATCCTCGCCAACCGTCATGTACAGAGCGGTCGACAAATCGATCTTCTGTCCATCGGCCGTTGCGATCCGCGTCATCTGCACGCCCAACTCGGCGTTGCCTTTCACACGGCCCGAGCGCTTCACATGGCTCACGCGGCCTTCGATGTTCGACCCCTGCTCCGCGATCACCAAGCCGTCGATCACCAGCGGTTCGTTCAATACGCCGGACCAGGTATCGCCCACTTCGTTCTTTTCCGAAGTCAGCGTCTCGTTGATGCGCACGGCCAGCGGCGTCCCGGCGGCGATAGTCACCTGCATCGCTTTAGGCCCGGGCTTTTTGGGAGCGACAGTAGCAGCCGCCGGCGCCGCCTTCCCGTCCGCCTTCACCTCCGCCGCCGGCTTCCACAGCGACTCGCGCGTCACCTCCGGCTCGGTCTTCGAGCATCCCGTGAAACAAAGCGCCGATGCGGCGATTCCAATTGCAATGTGTCGAGTGGTCATATTCCGATCCCTGCAAGTAGTCTGCCAAACCAGTCAACGATACAATAGGAGAGATGGAGGCCCGCCAGAACTTCCCCCGTGCGTTCGCGATCGGCAATATTCCGATCGCTCCCGCAACCGTCTTGGCCCCGATGGCCGGGGTGACCGACACTGTTTTTCGCCGCCTCATCCGCAATCAGGGTGGCTGCGGGCTCATTATGACCGAGTTCACCAGCTCGCACGGCGTCGTCGGTTCCGACGGCGGCCGCAAGCGCAAGTCCTTCGACTACTTGCACTTCGAGCCCGAAGAACATCCGATCTCGGCGCAGTTGTTCGGCTCCGACGCCAAAGTGATGGCCGAAGCCGCCCGCATTTGCCAGGATCTTGGATTCGATGCCGTCGACATTAACTTCGGCTGCCCTGTGAAGAAGGTCACCAAATGCAACGGCGGCTCCGGCTGTCTGCGCGACCTGCCGCTTGTCCGTGCAATTCTCGAACAGTGTAAAAATTCCCTACAGATTCCGCTGACGATGAAGTTCCGCGCAGGCTGGAACGACAACGAGTTGGTCCATGTCGAAATGGCGAAGATGGCCGAAGACATCGGCGTCGCAGCGATCGCGTTGCATCCGCGCACACGCGAACAGGGCTATTCCGGCAAGGCCGACTGGACCCGCATCGCCGACATCAAACGCGCCGTGAAAATTCCCGTGATCGGCAACGGTGATATCCTCACACCGGAAGGCGCCGTTCGCATGCACGTCGAGACCGGATGCGACGCAGTCATGATCGGCCGCGCCGCTTCGTCCAATCCGTGGATCTTCCGGCAGATCGATGAGTACCTCGCCACCGGCGACTATTTCCGTCCCACCGAGCAGGATCGTTACGAGATCATGTCCACCTACTATCGAATGATGGACGATGAGATCGACCCGCATGAAGCCGTCGGCAAAATGAAACAGTTCGCGACGTACTTCACCCACGGCGTCCGCAACGGCGCCAAACTCCGCACCACCATCTATCATCTCCACACCCCCGCCGACATCCGCGATCACGTCGATCGCTTCTTCCTCGGAGAACTCACACCCGCTTGAAACAGATCGAACTGATTACAGACGGCGCCTGCATCGGCAACCCCGGCCCCGGTGGATGGGCGTGCGTCCTCCGATTCGGCAAACACACCAAAGAGATGTTCGGCTGCGAAGCGCTGACGACCAACAATCGCATGGAACTGACCGCCGCCATTAAGGGCCTCGCGGCGCTCAACGAACCGTGCGAAGTGACCATTACCACCGATTCCGAATACGTCAAGAACGGAATCACGCAATGGATTCATGGCTGGAAACGCAAGGGCTGGGTGAAGGCCGATAAGTCGCCCGTCCTGAACCGGGATTTGTGGATCGCGCTTGACGAGCAAGTCACGCGCCACATAACGAAATGGCAATGGACCAAGGGCCACGCCGAACATGCAGACAACAACCGCTGCGACGAACTGGCCACGCGCGCCGCGCGCGAACAGTCGTCAAGCGAGTAACATTACGAGATCCAGGAGAACAACACTTTCATGAAGTATGGTTTGAACATTCGGCAAGATGGCGCGCTCGACTGCGTGTCGCTCGGCGCACTGGTCCATCGCCTCGACCCCGGTATCATCCCCTTCCGCAAGGCATCCGGGTTCCAGATTCACGTTTCCGGTGGCGAGTTCAATGTCGCCGCCAATCTAGCAGACTGTTTCCGTTTGAACACCGGCGTCGCCACCGCGATGGTCGACTACCCCGTCGGCGATCTCATCGCCGAACGCGTTCGCGCCATGGGCGTGAAGCCCTTCTACAAGCGTTTCGCACACAACGGCGTTAACGGCCCGAACATGGCCGCCGTCTACTCCGATCGCGGTCAGGGGCCGCGCGGCCCGGTGGTCTTCTACAATCGCTGCAACGAAGCGGCCGCGCAATTGAAACCCGGCGATTTCAACTGGAAAGAGATTTTTGCCGGCGGCTGCCGATGGTTCCACTCCGGCGGCATCTTCGCGGCGCTGTCGCCAACGACGAGTGAAGTCATTATCGACGGCATGCAGGCGGCGAAGGAACAGGGCGCCATCATCAGCTTCGATCTCAATTTCCGTGAGAAGCTCTGGAAGATCGCCGGCGGCGGCGACACCGCGGTGGCCACGGTCAACAAAATCGTCAAACTCGTCGACGTGCTCGTCGGCAACGAGGAAGACCTGCAAAAAGGTCTCGGCATCGAAGGCCAGGACGTCCACTCGTCGTCCAAGCTCGATCCCACTTCGTTCTTCGGCATGATCGAACGCGTGCTCAACAAGCATCCGCACGTGAAAGTCGTAGCGACGACGCTGCGCGAAGTGCACTCGACCAATCGACACTCCTGGTCGGCTGTCGCGCACATCGACGGGAAGAACCACGTCGCGCCGCAATGCGAGCTCGATGTGCTCGATCGCGTTGGCGGCGGTGATGGTTTCGCGGCCGGTCTCTTCTACGGCTTGCTCACCGGCGAAGAACCAGAACAGGCTGTCCGCCTCGGCTGGGCGCACGGCGCGTTGTTGACCTCCTATCCCGGCGACACCACCATGGCCACCGTCGAGCAAGTGAAGGACTTTGCGAAAGGTGGATCAGCCCGCATCGCGCGGTAGTTCGACATGCAAACACCAAAAGACGAAGTAAAGGGACGCCTCCGCAGCCGCGCCTGGTTCGACAACCCCCACAACCCCGGTATGACCGCCGTGTATCTGGAACGGATTCAGAATTACGGCCTAACCACAGCCGAACTGCGCAGCGGCAAGCCGGTCATCGGCATCGCCAATACCGGCAGCGATCTTTCGCCATGCAACCGCATTCACATGGAGTTGGTCTCGCGCGTTCGCGACGGCGTTCGCGATGCCGGCGGCGTCCCTCTCGTCTTTCCCACGCATCCGATTTCGGAGAGCTGCCGCCGCCCAACCGCGGCGATCGACCGCAACCTCGCGTATCTCGGCTTGGTGGAAATTCTCCACGCCTATCCTCTTGATGGTGTCGTTCTCACGACGGGCTGCGACAAGACCACACCGTCTTGCGTCATGGCCGCGTGTACCGTCAATATCCCCGCCATCGCCCTCAACGGCGGGCCGATGATCAACAGCTACTACAAGGGCAAGCTCGATGGCTCCGGCATGGCGGTGTGGGACGCTCGCCGCATGTTAGCCGCGGGGGAAATCGACTACGACGAGTTTATTCTCAAGGTCGTCAATTCAACGCCTAGCGCGGGACACTGCAACACAATGGGTACCGCGACGTCGATGAACTCGTTGATCGAAACGCTCGGCTTCTCACTGCCCGGCAGCGCCGCGATTCCCGCGCCCTACCGCGAGCGCGGCCAGATGGCCTATCAAACCGGCGCGCGCATCGTCGCCATGGTGCACGAAGATCTGCGGCCGTCGAAGATCCTCACGCGCGAGGCGTTTGAAAATGCGATCGTTGTCAACTCCGCCATCGGCGGCTCGACGAATTGCCCGCCGCACATCATCGCCGTCGCCCGCCACATCGGCGTCGAACTGAAGGTCAAGGAGTGGGAAACGCTTGGCCATCACATCCCGCTGCTCGCCAACGTGCAACCGGCCGGCGAATATCTCGCCGAGTCGTATCATCTGGCAGGCGGCGTGCCCGCTATTATCGGCGAACTCATGCAAGGCGGGCACATTCGCGAGAACGCGCTGAGTTGCACCGGCAAGACCATGGGCGAAGTGTACACGGGCTTCCGTAGTCTCGACCAAACCGTCATTCGTCCGCTGACGAATCCGGTGAAGGAAAACGCCGGGTTCCTGGTCGTTGGCGGCAACATCTTCGACAATGCGCTGCTCAAGACTTCGGTCATTGGCGCGGACTTCCAGAAACGGTATCTGAAAACGAACGAGTTTACGGTGCGAGCCATCGTTTTTGAAGGCCCCGAAGACTACCACGATCGCATCAACGATCCCGCCCTTGCCATTGACGCGAACTGCATTCTGGTCATCCGCAACGTCGGGCCGGTCGGTTATCCCGGCGCCGCCGAAGTGGTCAACATGTTGCCGCCCGATTACCTCGTCAAGCAGGGCATCGACGTATTGCCGACGCTTGGCGACGGCCGCCAATCGGGCACTTCGGCCAGCCCGTCGATTCTGAATGCTACGCCCGAATCGGCCGTTGGCGGCAATCTGGCTATCTTGAAAACGGGCGATCAAATCAAGGTCGATCTCAACAACAGCCGCGTCGACGTGTTGCTCTCCGACGAAGAGATTGCCAATCGGCGCGCCGCGTTGAAGATTGAGATCCCGCCGAGTCAGACGCCGTGGCAGGAACTGTTCCGCGCGCACGTCGGGCAGCTTGGCGATGGTGCGATTCTTGAGTTCGCCGAGAAGTACAAAAACGTCGGCGCCGAGATCCCGCGGCATAATCACTAGTTAGGCTCCGCGAATTGATCGCCGCGGCGCTGCGTCTCAACCGAGTTTGGATACCTTCCAGCCAGAACGATAGGCGCGGCGTAGATGCGCATTCGCGGCTTTCTCATTCTTGAAACGCAGCTTGGAAGCATTCCATTCGAGCGTTGTCTTCGGAAACTTGGTCGCCAGGCTTCCCAGCAACACCGTCTCGCTCAAAGGTCCGGAATAGCTGAATGCGGTGGAGGTCCTCGTCTTGCCGAGAATCGCATCGGCGAACTCGTGATAGTGATCTTTCGCCGTTACCTCCGGCAACTTGAAATCCTTGAACGACGCGCGTGGAAACAGGGACGGCATCGACACATGTGGCAGTAGCATCACGCCCTTCGTGCCTATAAAGATCGATCCCTGCGATGGTACGCGCGCGCCTTCAATCAGCGCCTGCACCTCGCTCGGCGGGCGCTCGTCGCCGTCGAACCAGGTGACGTTGACGGTCTTCGCCTCGGTAAACGCGGTTCCCGGGAAGACGTACTTCACGATCGCGTTGACCGCCCAGCTATGCTCGTTCGGCGCGGGCCCTTCGGCGCGCACCGTCAGCGGCGAAGTCAGCGCCAGTGCGCCAAATACCGGGTCGTAGATGTGGCAGCCCATGTCTCCGAAGGTACCCGTGCCAAACTCCAACCGCTTGCGCCAATTGCCCGGGTGGCAGTAGTTCTTGATGTAGCTTTCAGGCCGCGCCACGCCGATCCATCCGTCCCAATCAAGAGTCGCCGGCACCTCGTCGCTTGATGTGGGCCGCGGCGCAGGATCGCCCCATTTCTTATTGCTCCACGCGTGGACTTCCTTGACCTTTCCGATCGCCCCGCTCTGAATCACCTTCACCGCTGTTTGATACTCCGTGCCACTGTGCACCTGAATGCCCATCTGCGTGATTAGCTTTTTCGACGCTGCGTACTTCGCCAACTGCCGCGCTTCATGAACGTGAGAAGTGAGCGGCTTTTGCGTGTAAACATGCAGTCCCCGCTGCATCGCCGCCATCGACTGTGGCGCGTGCATATGATCCGGCGTGCCGACACAAACCGCGTCGAGCTGCTTGTGTTCTCTATCGAGCATCTTTCGCCAGTCCTGATACAACTTGGCGTTTGGGTAGTTCTTCGACACCTGCGCGTTGCGCGTTGTATCGACCTCCGCAACGCTCACGATATCGACCGACCCATGCGTGCCGATTCCGTGCAGCGTGGCATAGGCCATCCCCGATCCGCCCATCGACGCCACCCGCACCCGCCCGCTCGGTGGTTTCGATAGAAGGTTCCGAACGAAAAACGGAGCGGCGATGATCAGGCGGCGAGTGGTCATGACCAGTCATTTTATCAGGCGGTGTAGTTGCAGTTGACCACCGAACTCCGGTCAATCCTTCGTCAAGTTACTCCGCTCCTCCTCGAAGCTGCCCCCTACCAATTAATCTTCACCGCAAACTGCATCCGTCTCGGCGTATTCGCCTGATTCCGCACCAGGCCAAAATTCGCCACGTCGCTTAGATTCGTCCCCGGTGTCGCGAACTGCGTCCGGTTCAAAAGATTGAAAGCCTCGAAGCGTAGGTCGAGAGTACTCCGCCGTTCGAGCGAAAGCGTGAACGTCTTCGCCAGCGAAATGTTCTCATTGGAAATCGGGGAATTCCGCATCTTCGGATTGTTGCGCGTCATGTTGCCCAACCGGTCGCGTACCTGCAAGGGAAAGAACCCTTCCACCGTAATATTCGCGGTGTCGCCCACCCAGCTGGCGACCGTCGCCGGCTTGAAATAACGATCGACTGCTGGATCGAGCTTTTCTCCCGCCATCGGAGCGCGCCAGCCATCGTAAGTCGTAATCGTCGGCCGGTTTCCGCCAATCGGAAAGCCGAACTGCCCGCCGAACGCCAGCGGAGCCCCCGACGCATACCGGTGCGCCGCGCCGCTCCGCCATCCGCCGATCGCCTGACTCACGAAGCCCTTCTTCAACCATTTCTTTCCGGGTCCGATCGGCAGATCGTAAACGTAGTTGATCTTGGCTTCATGTGTGCGGTCTGAGTTCGACAGCGCCTTGTCCAACCGCCGGTTGAAATGATCCATCGCCGCGCCCGAGCCCCACACCGAATCGGTATCGGTAAACATCTTCGAGAACACATACGACGAATCGATCATCAGATTCGCCGCATACCGCCGCGTCACTTTCAAGATCAGCGAGTGGTAGCTCGAATGGCCCGAGTGATCTCCGCCGCTGCCCGTGTTGATGTTGTTGTATTGCGGATACGGCCGCAGCGCGCGCGCCAACGTCAGATTGTCCGGGAACGATGGATAAGGCTTTGTGAAGCCGGCGTTCTGCACCAACCGGTTTGCGTTGCCAAAGGTCGTGGTCAAAAGCGCGCGCCCCGAAGCCGTGAACATGTTCGCCGCCTCGGGCAGGGAATTGTAGGCGGCCTGATTGTAGTTCAGCACGTTGCCAATGAGATGCGTGCCGATGATCGCGCTGTAGCCAGTTTCAAGCAGCGTCGACTTCATGATCTCGTGCTGAACCGTAAAGGTCCCCGACCACATCTGGGGCAGCCGGTTGGCCTCCTGCCCCTGCCACCAATCGACATCGGCGTTGTTGGAAAACGTCGGGTTGATGAACGGCGGCTTCGGCCACGCCGGCACGCCCTGGTCGAGCTTAAACACCGGCTCGATTCCGCCGGTCTGATCCGGGAACGTCAAAATCTGCGAAAACCACTGGAAATGCGCCGATCCGCCAACCGACTTCACCGGTGCATACGACGATCCCCCCGACATGCGCAGCACTGTCTTTGGCGCGAACCGATACGAAAGTCCGAGCCGGGGCCCGAAGCCCCTGTACCAACCGCGCGGAATCGATCGGCGTCCGATACGGCCCTCGCCAATACCGCAGAAGACCAATGCGCCGAGCCTTCCGTTCGCGCCTGGATTTGGCACTGTTGGATCGAAGTCCGCGCACTTGTCGCCGTCATTCAATGCCGGCAGATTAAACTCGTAGCGCAAGCCGAGATTTAGCGTGAGCTTCGAGGTGATGCGCCAATCGTCCTGAAAGAACATCGCGTTGTAACGCCACAACATGCCGACGCGGCGTGGTGTGTGAATCGTTGTAGCGCCCGCGTTGCCCAACAGAAAAGACGTGAACGCCACGCCGCCGCCGAGGTTCCGATTGCCCTGCGCGGGCAGCGCCGTCATCGCTGTCGCAAACCCCACTGTCCCCGCTCCCGCTTGTTGCCCCAAGCCCACATACGGCGCGTATTCGAACAGGTAGCCCGTCTTGAAGATGTGTTTGCCGCGGGTCCAGCTTAGGTCGTTATTGAATGAGTACACCGGATTTTGGCTGCCGTTGAAACCGTTGCCGCCCCATTGCGGAAAGTCGACGAGCGTAACGACGGGCAGATTGCGATTGCAGTCGGGCACGTTCGGAATGCAGATCTTGTCCTTCCAATTGCCGCCTTCGGTTATCGGATAGTTGTTGTCTTTGAACAAATTGATGCCGAACTAGAACCGGTTGTGCAACCGCGGAGAAATCGTCCAGTCCCAGCTGCCGCGATACACCGGTGAAGTGTCCGACAGCCATGCAAACGGGTTCATGATGCCGGGAATTCCTGGAGGCCCCGATGGCCCGGGTGTGCGCTCGCGCTCGTTGTAGGCGATGTAGGCCGAGAGGCGATGCATGTCGGTCAACACGTGATCGAACTTAACGCTCCATTTGTCGTTCGGATTTACCGTCGTGCCCGACTGCCAGTAGTTCTCGAGCCAGTACTCGGGCGTTCCCGGTATGACGTCGGTGCGGTTCGGCTTCATCTGCGGCGCGGCGAGATCGGTCAGCTTGCGCGCGATCGAATCGTACCGGCCCTGCGGCACGATGTTGTTCGGAAAGGGATCGCGCACGTAGTTGCGCTGCGTCTCGTCGAAACGCGTCGTCAGAGGGTCGAAGATGTTGTAGCGGATGTAGCTGCCGTCGGCATTGCGCGTGCGGCTGACGGCGTTGCGGAAGTCACCCTTGAAGAACTCCTCGGGCGGCAGCGCGCTGACGTTCGTGTTGCCGCCGACACGATTACGAAAGCCTTCGTAGGAGAAAAAGAAAAACGATTTGTTGTTTTTCTTGTAGAGTTTCGGAATCTGCACGGGGCCGCCGGCGGTCATGCCAAAATCGTGCTGGCGGTACACCGGCGTCGTGCGGTTAAAGAAGCCGCGCGCGTCGAACGCATTGTTGCGCACGAAATCGAACAACGTGCCGTGATATTTTCGGCCGCCGGACTTCGAGACGAAGCTAACCAGTCCGCCCCCGGCGCGCCCGAATTCCGCTTTGAAGCCGTTGGTCTCGACGGCGAACTCCGTGATGGCATCGAGGGACGGCGCGTTCACCGCGGCCCATAGCGTGGAACCCGCTCGATTCGTACCCGCCGACGCTCCATCCAACTGGACGCCGAAGGCGCCTTCCTGGCCGCCGCCGATTCGAAAGTCCTGATCACCACCATTCACCTGGGCCGTTATCGCCGCCAGATCGAACGGCGAGCGCATATTGTCGGCCATCACCGTTGGCAACGCTTCGATCATGCGATCGGAAATCGTGTTCTGAATTTTTGCATTGTCGATTTGCAGTTGCGCGCCCGACTCCTGCACCTCAATCGTCTGCCGCACTTCGCCGACCTCGAGCCGTGCGTCGATGCGCGCCGACGCGCCCGCCTCCACGCGCACATTGTTATGGACCGACGATTTGAAACCCGCGTGTTCGATCGTAAGCTTGTAAGCGCCGACAGGCAGGCCGGGCAGATGAAAGTCGCCACGTTCGCCCGATGTTTGGCGGAACGTGGTGCGCGAATCGTTATGCGTTGCGACGATCATGGCTCCGGGAATCGCCGCCGCACCAGCGTCGCTGACGGTGCCGGTAAGATTGCCGCGATCGGACTGCGCGCACAAGGCTGCACTTAGCAATACGAGACTGAAGCGCATTGGAATTCGATAGTCCTATCGAAGTTCGTCGTCTGAGTCAAGGCGGTTGACCCCACCGTGAAACGCCCGCGCCACGGCAACTACGTTCCACCCACGGCGCTTGACATTTCACCCCAATCTGTTTCATCAATAGAGTCAAGGGTTTGTGGCGTCACAAAAAAGCCACGTTGTTTGTCTTGCACGAATAGAATATTCGGGCAAGTCTGGGGACAATCGAGGTTTTCATGAACGCTTACCGGTTCCCCGCGGCGCTAGCGGCGCTGACCCTTGCTCTCCCCCTCTGCGCGCAGACCAGTCTCGGCCGTCTCAATGGCCAGATCTCTGACGCATCCACGGCGGTTGTGAACGGCGCTGCCGTGGAGGTGCGCAGTACAACCACCGGTCTTCTTCGGACGACAGGGTCCGACGCGACCGGCGCCTATCGCGTCGAAGCCTTGGAGCCCGGCGCCTACGATGTGTCTGTAAAGATGGCCGGCTTCACCACCTTCGTGAAGCGGAATGTACCGATGCAGGCGGGCACGGCCTCGAGACTTGATGTTGTTCTCGAGGTCGGCGCCGCCGCGACCGTTGTCGAAGTCACCGCGGGATCGGAGGTGTTGCTGCAGGCCGAATCGGTGACGCGCGGCGGCAGTATCACTTCTCTCGAGGCGCAGGAGTTCGCGATCGCCGGAAGGAATGCGGTCGCGTTCGCGCTTACGCTGCCGGGGTTTCCACCAACCGTTTCGGCTTCGGTATCGGCACCTTCTCGGTTAACGGCAGCCGCGGGCGCTCGAACAACTTCATGGTCGACGGCTCCGACAACAACGACACGGGTATCGCGGGCCAGGCCATGCAACTGTGCAACCCCGATGCCGTCGCCGAAGTGGCCGTGCAGACGTCCAATTTCGATGCCGAGTTCGGGCGCGCCGGCGGCGCCACGGTCAACACCGTAACGAAAATGGGGTCGAACAACCTGCACGGCTCGCTCTTCCATCTCTTCGATTCCACCTATGACGACGCGACCACGAATACTACTTCACTGAATCCGGCAGTCATCCGGCGCGGCCGCCCGCTGCCTGGCACTGAGAACTGGTTCGGCGGTACCGTTGGCGGACCGGTCAAAAAGAACAAGACCTTTTTCTTCGCCGGATACCATTAGCAACGCCAAGCCTCGACTTCGGCGACATCGTTCGGCGCGCCCTCGGCCGCGGGTTGGTCGGCACTCGACGCCTTGTTTCCGAACGGCCGCAATGAACGCTATGACCTCTTCAAGAAATCGTTGAATGGGCTTACCGCGACCTCCCAGTTCTTTCCCATGATCATGGGCGACGGGCGGCCAAACGTTGAGTTCGGCACCGCCGGAGCGAGCTTTCCGCTTTCGATCACCGATAAGCAGCTGATCGTTCGAGGTGATCACAGCTTCACGGAAAAGGACACGCTCATGCTGCGGTTCATCGATCAGCGCCAGGTCAACGGCCCCGCTCAATTGAATCTGCCAAACTTCATCACCACGCAGCAGATCCTGAATAAGAACGCGCAGATCAACGAGACCCACATCTTTTCGCCGTTCGTGACCAACGAACTCCGTGTCAGCTACGCGCGCATCATCTTTGACTTCCCGCTCGATGCGCCCGCCGATTTCGCCAAGTCGATCCCGACCTATACTCTCGGCGGCGGCGCGCCAAACCTCGGTGTCGGCACGGTTTTTCCGCAAGGCCGCCTCGCCAACAACTACACGCTGCAGGACACGATCTCCCGGATCAAAGGCCGGCACACGATCCGCACCGGCGTCGACCTCGTCAACCAGCGCGCTAAGGATCTCGCTCCCGCGCGAACGCGGTGAACTGGCCTACGCCACCACCGCCGGCTATTCGATCTTCGCCAACTTCATCGACGACTTCGGTGGAACCAACGGCGCCGCCAGCAAGACCTTCGGAAGCCCGGCGAACTATCCGCGGGTATTCCGCCAAGCCTACTTCTTTCAGGACCGCTGGCGCGCGACGAACAATCTGACGCTCACGCTCGGCGTTCGCTACGACTACTTCGGCGTGCCGATGAACGCGCTCCCATATGCAGTATTTTCTGGTCTTTTCAATGTGAATCCTCAGACGCTCGACGGCCCCTACCGGCAGCCGTCGAAAGTAAGAGCGGACAAGAACAACTGGTCGCCTACGCTCGGTATCGCATGGTCGCCTTCGTTCAAGGATGGATTCCTCGGCACGATCTTCGGCGACAAGAAGTCCGCCATTCGTACCGGTTACCAAATCGGCTATGACACGTTCTTCAACAATATTTTTTCGAACGCCGCGACTCCGGTTCCGAACCTGATCTCGACGACCGCCAACTCGGTCGCCTCCGCGGCTGCGCCGCGCGGTCTCGCAAACCTCTCTCGCGCGCTACCAACACAGTCCCGCCTCCCGCTCCCCATTGATTCACAAACACTCACCTACGGTGACCTCGCCGCGCCCTACACGCAGCGCTGGTCCTTCGGCGTCCAACGGGAATTGAAAGGCCAAATGATCGCCGATGTTTCCTACGTCGGCACGCGGGGCATGCGGCTTTTCATCAATGAAGATCTTAACCCGCTCGTTCCGTTCAACCTGCGCCGCGTCTACACGAACGTGAATCCACTCGTTGCGAATCAATTGACGCCGCGGCTGGACCCACTGCAGGGTCCGCGCCTCACGCGCACCAACGGCGGCAATTCGGTGTATCACGGATTGCAGTCTTCGCTCAACCGCCGTTTCTCGAAAGGGCTAATGGCGAATCTTTCTTATACGTGGTCGAAAAACATCGACAATTCGAGCGAGATTTTCGGTGTCGCCAATGTCGGCCTGCCCCAGCAGTCGGCGATTCCGTCTCTATTCGGCGGCCTTCGCAACGAGCGCGCCCTGTCTCACTTCGACCGCGCTCATCGCTTCGTCGCGACATTCCTCTACGAACTTCCATTCGGCAAGCACCAGAACGGATTCCTGAAGCACGTCCTGGAAGGGTGGCAGGTCACCGGCCTGTGGTCGTTTGAAAGCGGTGTGCCGCTGACCGTCACCAACGGAGTTGACGCAGACGGCCTCGGAGGCTCGCTTGATCGACCCGACTACAACCCCAGCGGCCGACGCGGCACGCGCGCCGTGTCGTGCATCACCGCGCCCAATGGCTTCTGCGATCCCGACAACAACAATCGTCCGGCCAACCTTACCGAGACGATGTACATCCAGGTGCCGACCTTCACCGGTAACGATCCCAAGCGCACCGGCAACCTCGGCCGAGGGACCCTCCGTTCGCCGGGCCAGAAGAACCTCGACGCAACGCTGGCGAAGACGTTCTCGCTCACCGAACGCTTCAAACTCAATCTCCGAGGCGAGTTCTTCAATCTCTTCAACACGCCGCAATACGGAACGATCAACGTGAGCCCCTTTACCGCCAACGTGCCAACGACGATCAATTCGAATGTAGCCACCGCGCCCGCGGGCCGCTTTCTTGCGCCGCAGTTCGCCGATGGAGGCGGCCGGATCGTGCGCTATCAGTTGCGTTTGACGTTTTAATTTGGCGGGTTGGGCCGCGGTCTCATCCGCGGTCCCGCGTCGCTAGCGTTTGCGTATAGTACCCCAGGGAATTTGGTACCAAGATTCAGGTGTTTCGCCTAGTGAACCCCGCCAAAGCGAGGTCCATACTCAATCCATGACCGAACCGCAATCTCCCGAAGCATCAGTCCCGGAGATCTCTCTTGAAATTCCACGGACAGACTCGAAAGACGAGGTCCTTCGAAAGAAGCTCATTCTCGGCGGCGTCATGCTTACAGTCCTGATTGTTTGCACGCTCATCGCGAACGTGAAGTAAGGCTACTGGAGCTTTCCACGCCCGGTCACTTCGAACGCCGTTTCGACGCGATCCCCACGTACGCCGTAGATCCTCTCGTGTAGATTCACGGCCACACAAACGTGATTTGGCAGAATGCGCACGCGATCTCCGACCTTCCGGGTGTGGGCGGCATGTTTCACGTACCCGTGTTCTTCGTTCATTTTCTCGAACAACGCCTCGGGTGTATCGAGGAACACGCCGAATCCGTCGGCCGCCGCGCGGTCGCTTGAAAACGTTTTCGATCCGCCGTCGATCACAAACTGTCCAGGCACGCTCGTCGATACCACCGTCGCCAGAATCGTCGCCGCGCAATCGGCCATTGTGCAGGCGCCTGAAATCACGGTATTCCGATCATTGAAGATATACGTTCCCGGCCGCATCTCGTTCATGCCTTCGATCTGGTGCGAATGCCACATCGTCGGCGTCGATCCCCCGCTCACGACCGGCAGCGCGAAGCCCGCCGCTCGCGCTTCCGCGATCAGCCCGCTAATAAGCGCTGAAAGACGCGTGATGCCGTCAGCGTCCGGACCTTTGATGTGTCCCGGGTAAAACGCCATCCCTCGCAGTTCGATCCCTTCGAGCCCCGCCAGCCCGCGAAGCAAGTCGACAAACAACTCCGGCTGCACGCCAACACGGTGTAGGCCCGCGTCGACCTCCGCCAGCACACCGATCTTCGCGCCCGCGGCGAGCGCCGCTTCGGCGATCGGCTGCGCCGTTTCGACGCTATCGACCGAGACCGTGACATTCGTTTTAGCGGCCACACCGGTCAACCGCGCCATCTTCGCCGCGCCAAACAGCGGATACGCGATCAGCAGATCCGGCGACTCCGATGCCAACATGACTTCCGCTTCCGACACCTTCGCCACCGTCAACCCAACCGCGCCGTTGGCGACTTGAAACTTCCCTAGTTCCGGGCTCTTGTGCGTCTTGGTGTGCGGCCGCAACCGCAGCGCGTGTTCGCGCGCGTAGGCGGCCATCTTGCGCACGTTCCGCTCCATCACGTCGAGATCGATCAGGAGCGCGGGGGTATCGAGATCGTTGAAATGCATCAAGGCTTATAGGATACGACGAACTTGCCCGCTGGGCCGCGGTACCAGAGCTCGAGATCCTTTTGCTTATGCTTCCCGTCGAGAGAGAAGTACAGCAATCCCTTCACTGGCTTCAGCGTCTTTCCGAACGGAAGTTCTTTCTCGCGAAGAGTCTTCAACACCGGGTTCTCTTTGTAATCTCCAGCCTCTTCGACTTTGTTTTCGACGACGACCTGCCGCGAGTTGCCAAACCCGCCGCCGCCGTCGTTGATTTGCCTCGGCCGTCCGCCCGTACCCGGCACTCCGCCGATAACTGGCCCGTTAGGATTCGGCTGCGCCATCACGCCGCCGCCCGCGCCTCGCTGCGTCAGAAGCAGCGCGCCTTGGCCGGCCAGTTGGCTCGGATGATAGGCCGGCGCCTTCTGCGCGTCTTTGTTTGAGAATAGCGTCCAGTCCTCGCGTTCGACATCGAGCGCCTCACCACCGCGCGGGCTGATCGTTATCTCGACGACCGCCACCGACCCATCGAAGTCCGATCCGATCTTCTGCTTGACCGAGACTTTGTCGAAGTAGGCCACCGACTCAATCGCGATCCGGTCGTTTTCAAACGTACCCGGCGGGCGCTTGACTTGCGCGAGCGCGATTAACGAGCAGACCAGAATGAAGCGGCGCATGGCTCGATTATACGCTCAAGAAACATCGCGGGGCGTCGAAGAGTTCTTCATGGACGGGTTCCTCGAAACAGCGGCGCGGATCCTCGATGGAGCGAAGTCCGCGGTCCAGACCGGCCACTATGAGCCGGTCTGGACCGTTCTAACAGGTGGACTCTGCGGTATCCGCATGATCGCCGACACCGATTGGCCGCTGGAATCTCTCCGCCGCGAGAACAGCGCCGATTGCGCCTTCCGTGTTACGGTGACGCATCGCCAGGTGTTGGTCGACGGCTTGTCGCTCACGAGCCGCTGTCACCTTGAACACGCGCGATAACCCAAAACCTCAGACGGGAATGATATCTTCCCGCCATGCACCGCCTCGGTCTCGCTCTTGCACTCGGCTCGATGGCCTTCGCCCAAACCGGCGTCGGCAAGATCCAAGGCACCGTTAAAGACATCACCGGCGCCGTCGCGCCAGGCGCGATCGTCACCGCCACACACACGCACCGCGCGCGACTACAAAACCGTCACCAACGAAGTGGGCTTTTACATCGTCCCGGCAGCGCAGGTTGGTCCGTACTCCATTCGGATCGACATGCCAGGCATGGAGTCCTACAAGGGCGAGTTCACACTCCTGTCCGGCGACACCGCCGTTATCGATGTCGCTCTCAAAGTCGGCTCCACCGCTACCGAAGTCACCGTTCAAGCCGATGCCGCTCCCCTCGTCACGACTACGTCGCCCACTCTAGCGTCAGTCACCGATCGCGCTCGCCTGGATCAACTTCCTATCTCCGGCCGCATGTTCCAATCGCTTGTGACCCAGACCACGCCTGGCATGGATGGCGCCTCCGCCGCACCTCGCCTCTGGGGCCTTCGCTGGGGCGTTGAGTTCCTGCAAGACGGCGCCGTCATGTCCAACCGCGATACCGGTGAACTCTCCGGCCGCCCGCCCGGCATGGACACGATCGAAGAGTTCCGCGTCGAGACCAACGCTTCGTCGGCCAAGATGAATCGGCCCGGCACCGTCATCGTCACAACCCGCGGCGGCACCAATCAGTTTCACGGTTCGCTTCTTGAGGTCGCACGAAATAACAACCTCGGCTTTGGCGTTGCCCGACGCCGTGAAGATCGCTGGACCCGCCCGCCCCATCTGGTTCGGAACGAATTCGGTGGTTCGGCCGGAGGTCCCATCGTGATTCCGAAAGTCTACAACGGCAAGAACAAGACCTTCTTCTTCGGATCCTACGAAGCGTTTCGTAGTTTGACGGCCACGACGCGCGCCGCCGCCGTTCCCACCGAAGCCATGCGTAACGGCGACTTCTCCGGCCTTGTCAACGCCGCTGGCCGCGCCACCACGATCTACGATCCCTGGTCAACCGCCGCCGACTGGAGCCGCGTGCCTTACGTCGGCAATCGAATCCCCGCCGCACGCCAGAGTCCGCTCTCGAAGTATCTGTACTCGGTGACGCCTGCCGCCACCGATCCCGGCGTCAATCCGCTGATTGCGCAGAACTACTTCTATCAGGCTCCCAACAACCGCCTTGAATGGACGCTCACACAGCGCTTCGATCACCGCCTCTCCGATAAAGATCAGATCTTCGGCCGTTACACATACGGCGTTCGCGATACCTACGCCCAATCGGGCAACAACAACTCGCCGACCACCCTCGACTTTTCCGCCAACGGCACCTTCCGGCCCATCCGCGACCACTCCGGCGTGCTCTCCTGGACCCGCACTTTTTCGCCCACCTTCTTCAGTGAGATGCTTTTCAACGTCGGATCGGAAGACCTCAGCTTCATCAACGTCGGCGACAACAAAAAGTATGCCGACCAACTCGGCCTTCCCAATCCCTTCGATGAATTCGGCTTCCCCAACGTCACCTCCACTGGCGTCGGCATGGAGTACATCACCGCCGCCAATCGTCGCAACTCCATCGTTCAGATCTACAACCTCGATCACAATCTGACCAAGATCAAGGGCCGCCACGAACTCCAGTTCGGCGGACGCTATCGTTTCGAAAAACTTAACATCCTCCCCGATCAACAACAAGTGCAAGGCGCGCATTCGTTGAACGGACAATTCACCGGACTCTACGATCCGACATCGGGCTCCACTTACAGCGCCGTGCCGTTCACCGGCCACGCCGCGGCCGATCTCTATCTCGGTACGATCAACTCCTACTCGGCGCAGTTTGTCCGCAAATGGTATCGCATGCACTCGCGCGAGTTTGCGCTATACCTGCAGGACAACCACAAGGTGAATTCACGCCTCACGCTCAACTACGATCTGCGCTGGGAGATGTACACGCCGATTCGCGAAGAGAGCAACTTTCTTACCGGCTTCGATCCCAAGACGAAATCCGTGGTGAACGGAACCGACTGGGAAACGATGTTTAAGATCGGCGCCACCACGCCCGCCATCGCGCGTGTCTTCCAAAACCTCGGCGTGCCCTTCATCTCACCCGAGCAAGCCGGCCTTCCGAAAGATCTCATCAAGCTCAACAAGTGGGACTTCAACCCGCGCGGCGGCTTCGCGTACAAAATGACCGGCGGCGCCCGCCCGTTCGTCGTCCGTGGCGGCTACGGAATCTACGGCTACCCCATGCCGCTTCGCGCCTTCAACGCTCGCATGCGTCAGAACCCGCCGACCACCGCGCGCTTCACCTATCAGTTCTCCAACTCCGTGCAGACGCCAGATCGCCTGCCCAACTACGGTCTCCGCGCCGCACCCTCGACCGTCGCCGGTGTCAACAGCCGCGATATTCTCGATCTCAACTCGCCCACCGGCATCGCCCGCGGCGGTTTCTTGGTCAGCTACTTCAATCCCGAACAACCCACCTCGCGCGCCCACGAATGGAACCTGACCTTTGAGCGCGAAATCCTCGAAAACACCGTCCTTCGCTTCGGCTACGTTGGCACGCACGGCGCACGCCTCGATCAGTTCTACTCCTACAACCAAAGCCCCAACGACTACGTCTGGTTCACTCGCACCGGCCTGCTGCGCCCCACCGGAACCTTCGCCGGCACCGCTACGCGTGCCTTCGAAACCACGATGTACGGCGACATCGAAGAGTACCGCAAGACCGGTTGGTCCAACGCGCAGAACTTCCAAATCGAAATTCAACGCCGCTACTCCAAAGGCTACGGCTTCCAGTTCTTCTACGTCTTGACCAACGCTCTCAAAGCCTCCGGCAACGGCTGGTCCGACGACATCGTTCCTTCCGACAACGTCTTCCTTCCCAACTCCGTCCCGCAGGATCTCAACGCCCGCGCTCGCCTACTCTTCTACCAGCGCGACTCCGAAATTCCGCAGCACCGCTTTAACTGGAACTTCATCGTCGATCTCCCCTTTGGCAAAGGCAAGAAGTGGCTTTCCCGCACCGGCGCCATAGGCGATCGCATCGTCGGCAGCTAGCCGGCAACGGAACCGTATCCTCCACGTGGTGGGCGCTTCCCACGGGCAATTGGAACCTGCCGAATGCCGTCGAGATCTACGGCACGAAATATCCGGTGCAGGACTGTCGCAGCGGCGTCTGCCGCGATGCGTATCTTTACTACAACGGCTACATCCCAGCCAACCGCATCAACAGCGTCGGCGCGAACGGCCGGCCCAATGGCGTGATGGGTGTGCCATCGAACTACAAGCCATCGCACCAGCCCATCATCCCGATGCCCGCCACGCCGATCCCCGGCGATCCCAACGCGCCCTTCTACGATTCCAACACCGTCTGGGTTCCCATGCGCGACGGATCGCTGCAGCGAACCACCCTGAACACCAATCAACACCCCTGGCGAAATCAGTGGCAGAGCGGCCTATTCAGTTGGGGGCAAAACGCATCCTTGTTCAAGGTCATCCCGATCAATGAACGCGTCTACTTCCGCCTCAACATCGATTACTTCAGCGTCTTCAACATGCCTGGCATTCCGAAGACGCCCGATCCCAACACCGGTCTCATCGACGCCAGCTTCTCCGGCAATGGATCGCGCGCTCTCCAATTCGGCTTGCGCCTGACTTGGTAAACATTGCGAGAATAATTTCTTCTTGCGATCGATCTTCCGCCGCTTCCCCGGTTCGGTTCCAAAAGGCCGAAGCCGTAGCCCCAGTTCCGCGCCATTGGGCTTGGTAGTCTATTAAGCGGTATGAACACACTCTCCCGCCGCGGATTCCTCGCGTTATCCGGCGGCCTGCTTACCGCGCAAGCCTCCGCCAAGCCCAACGTCTTAATGATCTGCGTCGACGACCTCAACGACTGGATCGGCTGTCTCGGTGGCAATCCCGATTCGGTTACGCCCAACTTCGACCGCCTCGCCAAACAGAGTATGCTCTTTACCAACGCCCACTGCGCCGCGCCGTTGTGCAACCCGTCGCGCGCCGCATTGATGACCGGTATACATCCGGCCACGTCGGGTATTTATCAGAACAATCAACCGTGGCGGAAATCGCCCACGCTCGCCAATGCGCGCACGCTCCCGCAGCACTTTTCCGACAACGGCTACAAATCGATCGGCGGCGGCAAGACGTATCACGATGACTACCCCGATCCCGATTCCTGGCACGAGTACTTCCCGTCGAAGACCAAGCAGAAACCCACCGATCCGGTTCCCGCCAAACAGCCCGCCAACGGCATAGCCGGCACCGCCAACTTCGATTGGGGCCCGCTCGACAACACCGCGGAATCCAACATGGGCGATCACAAGGTCGTCGACTGGGCCATCGGAGAATTGAACAAGAACCACGGCAAGCCGCTGTTAATCGCCGTCGGCCTCTATAAGCCGCATCTGCCTTGGCACGTGCCGCAAAAGTACTTCGACATGTACCCGCCGTCGAAGATCACGTTGCCCAAAATCAACGGCGACGATCTGGACGATGTTCCTCCGATCGGCGTCAAGTTCGCCAAGCCCAAGGGCGATCACAAATCCGTTACCGATCACGGCCAGTGGAAACAGGCCGTGCAAGCCTACCTTGCCGCGATCCGCTACTGTGACACCGAACTCGGCCGCCTTCTTGACGCATTCGAAAAGAGCCCGCTTGCCAAGAACACCATCGTCTGCCTTTGGAGCGACCACGGTTGGCATCTCGGCGAAAAACTCCACTGGCGCAAGTTCTCGCTCTGGGAAGAAGCGACGCACAACGTTCTTATGATGAAAGCGCCCGGTCTGACGCAACCCGGCGGACGCTGCGATCGAACCGTCGGCTTGATCGACGTCTACCCCACGCTCGCCGACCTCGCCGGCCTGCCCGCGAAGAAGGAATGGGAAGGGAAATCGCTGAAACCCCTGCTCGCCAATCCGAAGGCCAAATGGGACCACGCAACCGTCTGCACCTACGGCAAGGACAACCACGGCGTCCGCACCGAAGATTGGCGATACATCCGTTACAGTGATGGCGGCGAGGAACTCTACGACCGCCGGAAGGATCCATTGGAATGGAAGAACCTGGCGAAGGATCCGCAGTACGCCAAGACGAAAACCGAACTCGCGCGCCGGCTGCCCAAAGTCAACGCGGTAGAGTCCGTGGTCCAACGCGGCTCCGCGGAGAACTGACCCATTGGTAGAATCTAAGTACCCCCAACCTCAAAGGAGAATTTTCCGAATGCGTTTCTTTCTATCCGCCGCGGCCACGCTGCTGATGACTTCCGCCCTCGCCCAAGCCGGCGAAAAGGGCATGATGCACTGTTTCGCCTTCTCGGTCATCGAATCGGCCACGGCCGACGACTGGGCCAAGTTTAAGGCTGCCACCGATCAATGGCCGAGCAAATTCAGCGGTATCTCGAAGGTCTGGCAAGGCAAACTTCGCGCTCCGTTGTCGATTCCCACGGTCGACCCCGAAGCCGGCAAGAAACTTCGCGCCGGCGAAAAAGACGTTGCCGCGAAGGCTAACCGTGTTGTTCGTCAGCACGGCGTCTGCATGCTCATGACCGGCCCCGAGGTCCTCAAGCAGTACACCGCGAATCCGTTCCATAAAGAATGGATGGCCGTTTACGAAAAGGTCCGCATCGCCGGCACCACGACCTACGACATCATCGGCGAGTAACCGCACCGCAATCCGCGAAAGCCGCCCGGCCGGGCGGCTTTCGTCGTTTTGGCGGACAGGCGAGTGTGCACTATGCTGATGAAGATGACCCGCCGCCAGTTTCTCGGTTCTCTTGCCGCCGCCGCGCAAACGCGAAAGCGTCCCAACGTCCTCTTCATCTCCGTCGACGACATGAACGATTGGGTCGGTTGCCTCTCGGGCGAGAACAACATCAAGACCCCGAACATCGACAAGCTGGCCGCCCGCGGCGCGTTGTTCGCTAACGCACACTGCGCGTCGCCGCTTTGTAATCCCTCGCGCACCGCGCTGTTGACAGGCCTGCGGCCTTCGACGACGGGCATGTATAACAACGATCAGTTCTGGCGGCCGAATCTGCCGG
>VFZW01000066.1 GCA_016871055.1 Acidobacteriota bacterium | reverse complement strand
ATGGGTATACAGAACAAGGCAAAAAAACGCGCAACCCACGCTGTCTGAGAACCTTGCGGTGAAAACTACTGCTTATCGGCGGGGGAACTTCGGTCTAGACTGCGGCTGTATGCTCGCCGCCGCGCTAATCGCTCTCGCTCTAGCCGATTGCCCAGAGCGAGACCAACACCTTCACCTTCGACGCTAACGGCCGCCGCGTGCACGAAAGCACGTTATCGGGCGGTGCACAGTCGATCCGCTCGATCAACGGCCGCATCGCGCCGCTCGAAAAAGTAGAAGAAAAAGTTCTCTCCGACGACGCCAACGGCAAAGTCGTCGAACGCATCATCCGCCCCTTCGACCCTACCGGTAATCCCGGCCCTGCGCAGAAGATCCGCATCACCGAACGCAAAAACGCCGACGGTTCGGTCGCCACCGAAACGCAGGTTTTCAATGCCAATATCAACGGCTCCTTCGCACTCACCGAAAAGTCCGAATCGCTCACCAAAACCAGTGGCAATCAGACGACAACAGAGGTCCAGATCGCCCGCCCGACGCTCAACGGCGGCCTCTCGACGGTCGAACTCAAGAACACCACGATAACCAAGAACGGCGACAACGAAAACGCCGACACCCTGATCTACCGGCGCAACAACAACGGCAGTTTCTACAACGCTGTCCGCGAAGTGAAGCAGACCGAAAAACGGGACGGCCGCACGATCGAAAACACGGCGACTTACCTAAGCGGGCAACTTTCCGCCCAGACCATCGCCGAAACTACGAAGCGTCCGGACGGATCCGAATCCAAACAGGTCAACATCTTCGGCCTCACCGCAGCCGGCCGCCCGAACGGCACGCAGCCGGTGCTGCGCGAACAGCAGCTGATCGAAAAGTCGAAAACCGCCTCCGGCACCTCGGAAACATTGAGCATCCGCCGCCCCGCGGTCGACAATCCCAACGCCCTCGGCCCCGCTCAAAAGATTGGCGAGCGCGTTTGCACCGGACAGTGCCAGTAGCTACCAGAGAGAGGTCATGTCGGTCGGCACATTTTTCTGCTCCCGCAGCGGCCTCATCGACTTGTAATACCCAGGCCCCCAAGAACCATAACCGCCCATCGCTTGTCGTGGCGAAACACTTGTTCCTGGGCGCAAACACCGCCGTCACCCCGGTCAACTTCGGCACCGCCGGACGATCCTTATAACCCGCCCGACCCGCGCCTGCCCCCAACCAACGTGCCCCCACATCCGCATCGTCCCATTCTTCAACAGCACGATGATATGACCGTATCTTGCCGACACCGACGCCGCGCCCGTAATACACGCCACTGGCGTCGGCACCAGAGTCCCGTCGTCCTACACATTCTGACCGTTCCCCATCGTCGACGAATCGTTCCTCCCCCACACCCGCACCGTGCCATCGGCCAGCACAGACACCGCGTTATTTCGACCGCCCCCCGCCGGCACGACCTTCGGAATCGGGACCTTTTTGGGCACCGGCGAACTGATTTGGGCACCGGCGAACTGACCCGAGTCCCGTCCCCCAATTGCCCGTGTTCGTTCGCGCTCCACGTCCAGAGCGATCCGTCGCGGCCGACCGCGAGCATGAATTTCCCGGCCGAGGCGATCGCAATCGACCCAATCGGCGGCAGCCCATTCACGTGCACAGGCGTTTGGAATGCCTACGAACCATCGGGTCGCGATGCCGCTAAGCCCCAACTCCACACCTCCCCTTCCGCCGTCAACACCGCAAAACTTGTCCACTGCGCGGCGGCGATGTCGATCGCCTTTCCCGGTAGCCCGATCCGGATCGGCCGCCTTTCCTACTCGCACTGCGTATTCGCCAGCCACCCAAAGCTGCAGTCGCCAAAGCCAAGCACGACGTCATCGTCCTGGAGGAATAGAAGATAATCCGTGCCCTCGACCACCTTCTTAACTCCGGCGAACATCGAAACCGCCGCCAGGAGCGCGCAAATCGTAAGTCGAATCATCGTTCACTAAGTGTACGCGCGGAGCGATTCGTTACACTGAAAGATTCAGCAATGGAACTCGATAAAATCTATGAGCCCCAGCGGTTCGAACCGCACTGGGCCGAGTGGTGGGAAACCTCAGGAATCTTCAAAGCCGACGCCTCACACAAAGGCCGTGCCTTTTCAATCGCCATCCCGCCGCCAAACGTAACCGGATCGCTCCACATCGGCCACATGATCGGACATACCGAAATGGACATGGTCACCCGCTACCATCGCATGCTGGGTGACAACACGCTATGGATCCCCGGCACCGATCACGCCGGCATCGCCACCCAGATGGTCGTCGAACGCGAACTGGCCAAGAATGGAGTCACGCGCCACGACCTCGGCCGCGAAAAATTCGAAGAGCGCGTTTGGGAATGGAAGGCGCAGTACGGCGGCAACATCGAGCGCCAGATGCGAAAGATCGGCGACTCGGTCGACTGGTCGCGCAATCGCTTTACCTTCGACCCCGGCCTGTCCCGCGCCGTGCGCGAGATCTTCGTCCGCCTGTACGAAAAGGGCCTCATCTATCGCGGCGAGTACATGGTGACATGGTGCCCGCGATGCGGCACCGCCATTTCCGATCTTGAGGTCAATCACGAGGACACCGCCGGCAGCCTTTGGGAGATCAAGTACCCGGTCAAAGGCCACGCCGACCGCTTCCTAACCGTCGCCACCACGCGCCCCGAGACCATGCTCGGCGATACCGCCGTCGCCATCAACGCGCGCGACGAGCGTTATACCGACCTGCACGGCGCGACGGTCATCCTGCCTCTGGCCGGCCGGGAAATTCCGATCATCCTCGACGACATGGCCGATCCCGAATTCGGCACGGGCGTCGTTAAGGTCACGCCGGCGCACGACCCGAACGACTTCGAGGCGGGCAAGCGTCACAACCTCCCGCACGTCCGCGTCATCGACCAATCCGGCAAGATGACCGACGACGCCGGCGCCGCCTACGCGGGGCTCTCGCGGGAAGCCGCGCGCAAGAAGGTGCTTGCGGATCTTGAAGCCGCCGGTCTGCTCTCGGCCACGAAGCCGCACAATCTTCCGATCAGCAAGTGCCAGCGCTGCCAGACCAACGTCGAACCGCTCGTGTCCAAACAGTGGTTCGTAAAGATGGAGCCGCTCGCCAAACCCGCCATCGAAGCGGTGGAAACGGGCAAGATCGAATTCGTCCCGGAAAACTGGGCCAACACCTACTTCCACTGGATGCGCAACATCCGCGACTGGTGCATCTCGCGCCAGCTTTGGTGGGGCCATCGCGTTCCCGCGTGGCATTGCACCGATTGCAACGAGATCACCGTCGACCGTAAGGATCCAACGCACTGCCATTCGTGCGGCTCGGCCAACATCACGCAGGACAGCGACGTTCTCGACACGTGGTTTAGTTCGGGACTCTGGCCTTTCTCGACACTCGGCTGGCCGGATGAAACGCCGGATCTCAAGGCTTATTACCCAACTTCGGTCCTCATCACCGGTTTCGACATTATCTTCTTCTGGGTCGCTCGCATGATCGTGTTCGGCCTCGAATGCACGGGCGAAGTGCCGTTCCGCCAGGTCTACATCCACGGCCTGGTGCGCGATGCCGAACGCCAGAAGATGTCAAAGACCAAGGGCAATGTCATCGACCCGCTCGAGGTCACCGAGAAGTACGGCACCGATGCCGTGCGTATGTCGCTCGTGCTCGCTGCGCCTCCCGGCACCGATATCATTTCGAGCGAAGACCGCATGCAGTCCGCGCGCGCCTTCGCCAACAAGATTTGGAACGCCGCGCGCTTCCTGTTCTTGAACCTGGAACGCGCCGGCGCCGAACCCTGGGCGCCCGAAGAGAAGACCGCGTACTCGCCCGAACCCGTCGACGGCGCTCTGACGCTCGAAGACCGCTGGATTTTCTCGTCGCTCAACACCTGCGCGGGCGAGGTCAATAAGGCTCTCGAAGCCTATCGTTTTCACGAAGCCGCCAACCTTGTTTGGCACTTCTTCTGGGACGACTTCTGCGACTGGTACATCGAGCTGAAGAAGCTCCGCTTCCGCGAGGGCTCAGGCCTCGACGCCAACTGGCGCAACATTCTTACAGTGTTTGAATCGGCGCTGCGGCTACTGCATCCCGCGATGCCGTTCATCACCGAGGAGTTGTGGCAGCGGCTCTGCAAGGACCGCGAAGGCCGGCCGGTGTCGATCGCCCTCGCCCAGTTCCCGCAGTTCAACGAAGCCGTACACGATGCGGATGCCGTGAAAGACTTCGCGATCCTCCAAGAGATCATCGGCGCCGCGCGCAACCTCCGCGCCGATGCGAAGCTCGATCCGAAGCAGCAACTCGACGCGCTGATCTATTGCGACGGCTCCATCGCCGCTCTCGCTACAGCACAGAAGGAAGCGATCGAGCGACTCGGCAATGTGGCGCTCAAGATCGAGCCGTCAACAGCCGATCGCGCCAAGGGCGCCAAGCGCGCTACGCCGGCGTTTGACATCGTGCTCGCTGTGCCCGCCGCGCAGCTGGAAAAACAGCGCGATCGCCTGACCAAGGAGATCGGCGACCTCGAAAAAGTCATCGCCAACTCCCAGCGGCAGCTCGGCAACGAAGACTTCGTGAAGAAGGCGCCCGAGAAGGTGCTTGCGACGTTGCGAGAGAAGCTCGCCGGTTACGAAGCGCAGCTTGAAAAGAGCCGCCAGGCGCTTGCGGAGCTGTGATGAACATCCGTCATCCTGAAATCGTTGATGCCGTGAAACGCGCTCTGGCCGAAGATATCGGCACGGGCGACATCACCACCAACGCCACCGTCGATGCCGCGCAGAGAGCCACGGGCCGCTTCATCGCGCGCCAGCCGATGACGGTCTGCGGCGTCGAGTTGCTTGAACTGGTGTACGAAGAACACGGCGGCGTCGATTTCCTCGGTGTTCACATCGGGAGCGGCCAGCGCGCCGAAGACGGCGATGTCATCGCCACGGTGCGTGGCAAGGCGCGGACGCTGCTGACCGCCGAGCGTGTCGCTTTGAATTTTCAACAGCGGCTAAGCGGCATCGCGACGCTTACGCGCCGGCACACCGATGCTGTCGCGGGAACCGGCTGCCAAATTCTCGATACACGCAAGACCACACCCGGCCTGCGGCGTTTGGAAAAATGGGCGACCCAATCGGGCGGCGCGACCAACCATCGCCTCGGCCTGTTCGACGCTATCCTCATCAAGAACAATCACATCACCGCGGCGGGCGGTGTGCGCCAGGCGCTCGAACGAGTCAAGGCCGCGGGCGTACCCGAAGGCGTTCGCATTGAGATTGAAGTCCGGACGCGCCTGGAACTCGAAGAGGCGCTTACCTTCGGAGCGCAGCACCTTCTGCTCGATAACCTGACGCCGTCCGAAGCCGCCGAGTGGGTGCGTTTCATCAATAAGCGCGCGACGACGGAACTCTCCGGCGGGATGAAACTCGAGACGCTCCGCGACTACGCCACCGCCGGCGCCGACTACATCTCCGTCGGCGCGCTGACGCATTCGGCCGTCGCGGTCGACATCAACTTCCGCGTGGCGCTTGAGGCCGCATGAGTTTCGAAGCCGCGCGCGTACGCGCCGCCCTGCCCGGCCGACGCATTGAGTATTACGAAACCATCGACTCCACAATGACCGCCGCGGCGAGCCTCGCGAAGAACGCCATCGTCGTCGCCGACGAACAGACGAAGGGCCAAGGCCGCCACGGTCACGGCTGGCACTCGGAGAAGGCCGCGGGTTTGTACTTCACGATGGTCCTGCAGCCGCACATCGCGCTCGACGAGTTGCCCGTTGTCACTCTTGCGCTTGGCCTTGCAACCCAAGAGGCCATCGCGCAGGTCGCGGGCGTCAACCCCGATCTGCGGTGGCCGAACGACTTGCTCATCGGCTCGCGCAAATGCGGCGGCATCCTCACGCAACTGCACGAAGAGCGCGTGCTCGCCGGGATCGGCATCAACGTCAATCACACCAAGTTCCCGGACGACATCGCCGCCATCGCAACCAGCCTTCGCATCGCGACCGGCCAATCGGCGCAGCGCGAAGAACTGCTTTGCGCTATCGCCACGGGCGTCGACCGCATGATTGCTCTGCTCGAAGAACAAGGCCCGCCGCCAATCCTCTCGCTGTTCACCGCACAGTCGTCCTACGTGCGCGGCCGCAAGGTGAACGTCGATCTGCCGGGCGGCGTACTGAGCGGCACAACAGCCGGACTCACACGGGACGGCTACCTGCTCGTCGATGGCGACGACGGCCGCCGGCATACGATCCTCGCCGGCGGCGTGCGTCCGGCGGAATAATAGAGGAGATCCATGCTACTCGCTCTCGACGTCGGCAACACCAACATCACCATCGGCGCCTTCACCGGCAAGCAACTCACCGGCCGTTGGCGTCTACGCACGATTCGCGAACAGACGGCCGATGAGTGGGGCATCCTGCTTCGCAACATTTTCTCGCTCGCCGGGCTCGACCTGAAAGACGTCGATGGCGTCATCATCTCGAGCGTCGTCCCGGTCGTCAACAACATGCTCGCCGAGATGGTCGCCAAGTACTTCGACCGCGATGCGATGTTTGTCACCGCCGAGACCGATCTCGGCATTCGGGTGCTCTACGACAACCCGCGAGAAGTTGGCGCCGATCGCGTCGTCAACGGCGTGGCCGCGTGGAACAAGTACGGCGGCCCCGCCGTCGTCGTCGATCTCGGCACCGCGATTACGTTCGACGTCATCTCAGCCAAAGGCGACTATTGCGGCGGTCTCATCTGCGCCGGCATCGGAATGGCCATCAGCGGGCTCTTCTCGAAGACCGCGCTGCTGCCGATGGTCAGCTTCACCGCGCCCGACAAGTTGGTCGGAACAAACACAATGGGATCGATCCAGAGCGGCCTCTATCACGGCACACTCGGAATGATCGATGGCATCCTTGAGAAGCTTATCGAAGAACTCGGCCCTGAAACCAAGACCATCGCCACCGGCGGCAACGCGGTGCTGATCCGCGAAGGCTCGCGCTGCATCCATCACGTCGACGAGGACCTCACGCTCGAAGGCCTTCGCCTCATCTGGGAGCGCAACGCGAAGTGAACGGAGAGCCTTGGGCCGGCAACTACTTCAACTACTTCACCGAGGTTGAAGAGCATTTCCAGCGCGCGCGCGGATCGAGTCTGTTCTTGATGTCTCCGCTCGATTGGGCGCTGGTGGAGAGTTGGAAGAACACCGGCGTGCCGCTGGAAGCCGTGCTGCGCGGTATCGACGATGCGTTTGAAAAGTACCGCGCCAGCAAACGCAAGAACTTTCAGCAAGTCAACTCGCTGGCCTATTGCGCACAGGCCATTACCAAGGCCGCAGCCGACATGTTGAACAACCGCCCGGCCAAGCCGATCGCCTCGGCGGAGGACTCGGTTCCGGCCGATGGTTTGCGGACTGCGCTGGAGCAACGCGCCGCGCAGTTGACCGCGAAGGGCTTCCCCGACGCCGCGGCGAGCGTCAACGCCATCCTCGCGAATCTCGCCGAGCATCACACCAATCTCGAAGACCTCGAGATGCGGCTCGGCGCGATCGAGGCAAAGATTCTTGCGCAGGCCCGCGCGGCGCAATCGGAGGAGCAACTTCTCGAAGCCCGGCGAGCGCTTGAAAGCGAGTTGAAGCCGCATGGCGGACGCCTTTCGGCCGCCGAAATCTCGATGCTCGAGAAGAGCTTCCTCGACCGCGAACTGTTCGCTCGTTTGGGGCTGGACCGCTTAAGCCTTTTCTTTCTGCTATAACATCCTGAGTCGTTCATAATAGAATTTTCGGCGAAACGCTTGACCGCGGCGCGCATCTATTAGGGAACGCATCCAACTGAACAGGGATGGACCATGCCTAAGCCGACGGCAAAAAAATCGACCGCCAAGAAGAAGGAGCCTGCCATTTCCAAGACGTCCCCCTCGAAGCCTGTTGACCACCAGCTCAACAACTTCGAGAAAGCCATGAAACTCTTCCACAAGCGCGACTTCGCGGGCGCGCTGCCGCTTTTTGAGGAAGCATCGAAAGGTGCGGAGGTGGCCATGTCCCACGCCGCTCAGATGCACATTCGGATGTGTCAGCAGCGGATGAATCACTCCGCGCCCAAACTCACTACCGTGGAGGATTTTTACGCCTACGGCCTCAGCTTGATCGGACGCCGCGAGCTCGACGTCGCCGAGCAGCAGTTGAAGAAAGCGCTGCACCTCGCGCCCAAAGCCGACTACGTGCTTTACGCGTTGTCGCTCGCGAAGGGCTTGCAAGGCGACATCAACGCCTCGGCAGGATTCCTCGCCAAGGCCATCGAAATTCAGCCAGGCAACCGTTCGGCCGCTCGATCCGATCCCGATTTCCACGAACTGCTCCAACACGGGCCCATTCGCGAGCTTGTCTACTAAAGACACCCTAAACGGCCCGCTGCGCATCGTTGGGATCGGCGGCGGCACGGGATTATCGACGATCCTTCACGGACTGAAGCGGCATGCCGCTCCGCAGTCGCCGAAGATCGAGGTAACCGCTATTGTCACCGTGACCGACGACGGCGGCAGTTCGGGCCGGTTGCGCCGAGATTTCGCCGTACTTCCTCCCGGCGACATTCGCAACTGTCTCGTCGCGCTTTCCGAAGACGAAGCCTTGCTAAGCCGTATGTTTCAGTACCGTTTCCGCGGGGGCCGCGGGCTGAAAGGCCACAGCTTCGGCAATCTGTTTCTCACAGCGCTCACCGACCTCACCGGCGATTTCGCCAGTGCGGTAAAGCTCGCCTCAGAGATTCTGGCTTCGCGCGGCCACATCATTCCTTCGACGGCGGAAAACGTGGTGCTCGAAGCGCAACTCAAAAGCGGCCGAATCCTGAAGGGCGAAAGCAACATCTCGAAGAGCCGCGAGCCGATCGACTGGATCCACACGCTGCCTCGCTCACCGCAGCCGTTCGCCGAAACCGTGGACGCAATCCGTAGCGCGGATCTAATCACGCTCGGCCCTGGCTCGCTGTTCACAAGCGTCATCCCGAACCTGCTGATTCGCGGTATTCCGCGTGAGATCGTCCGCGCCACCGGGGTCCGCGCTTATATGACGAACCTCATGGGCCAACCGGGGGAGACTGTCGACTTCTCGGCTGCGGATCACGTGAGCGCCATCCTGCGCCACGCCGGTATCTCCGAGCGGAAGGCCTCGACGATGCTCGACTATGTCATCGTCAACTCCACGCCGTTCCCCAAGGCCGCGCTCCGGCGATACGCGGCACAGCGTTCGCGTCCAGTCGACATCGACCACGATCGCTTGGACGCCATGCGCCTGCGAGTCGTGGAGGCGGATCTCATCGGGCACTCGGAAAAGATCCGGCACAGTCCGGAGCTCGCCGCCGAAGTACTCATACGCCTCGCGCGGCTCGGCCGGCGGCGGCGGCAGATTCTCGCTCGCGCGAATGCGTAAAAATAGAAATAGTGGCTGATCAATCCGTCGTCATTCTCGCGGCCGGCTTCGGTACGCGCATGAAGTCCCAGACCGCCAAGGTCCTTCATCGAGCCGGGGGGCTTTCACTGATCGAACATGTCGTCCGCACAGCACTGACCGTTGCGCCGCCGTCGAACGTCGTCGCCGTAATCGGGCATCAGGCCGAAACGGTCGCCGCGACGCTTGCGCCGTTCGGTGTGCGGACCGCGCTGCAATCGAATCCGCAGGGCACCGGCCACGCGTTGCGATGCGCAAGGGAACAAGCGCCGCGGACAGGCCTGCTGACCGTGCTTTATGGCGACGTTCCGTTCCTGTCGCGCGCCACCGTCGAACGTCTCATCGCGCAGCAGGCCGAAAGCGATGCCGCCGCCACCGTGTTGACCGCGGTGCTCGACGACCCCGCCGCCTACGGCCGGATCGTGCGCGGCCAGAACGGCGGCGTCGAGGCGATCGTCGAGTACAAGGCCGCGTCGGATGCACAGCGCAAGATCAATGAGATCAACTCCGGGATCTACTGTTTCCGCGCCGATTTGCTGTGGAAGCACATCGACGAGATCACGACCAACAACCCGGCCGGCGAGTACTACCTCACGGATATGGTCGAGATCTTCCGGCGCCACGGCTACCGCGTCGACGGCCAGATCATGGCCGATACGCGCGAGTTGCTCGGAATCAACACGCGCGTCGAACTGGCTGCCATCGATTCGCTGTTCCGCGAGCGCAAGAACCGGCAGTTGATGCTCGACGGCGCGACGCTGGAGAGGCCCGATACGATATGCGCCGATGTCGATGTCACCATTGGCCAGGACACGATCGTCGAGAGCGGCGTCCGGCTGCTTGGGGCGACTGCGATTGGCGCGAACTGCCGTATCGGCGCGGGCTCCATCATCGCGAATTCGACGGTTGCCGATGGCGTTGTGATTGCGCCCTACTCCGTCATCGAAGACACGGCGATCGGCGCGGAAGCGCGCATCGGCCCGTTCGCTCGGCTGCGCATGAAGAACCAGGTCGGCGCGCATGTGCACATCGGCAATTTCGTCGAGTTGAAGAATACGCGAATCGCCGACGGCGCCAAGGCCAATCATCTGGCGTATTTAGGCGACTCGACCATCGGCGCGAAAACCAATGTCGGCGCGGGAACGATCACCTGCAACTACGACGGCAAGTTGAAACATCCGACGACGATCGGCGCGGGGGTTTTCGTGGGGAGCAACTCGACGCTGGTCGCGCCGGTGACGCTCGAAGACGATAGCTACGTTGGCGCGGCGTCGATCATAACGGAAAACGTGCCGGCGGGCGCGCTGGCGATCGGGCGGGCGCGGCAGGTGAACAAGGCCGGGTGGGGCGCGAAGAAGAAAAAGTCTAGTTGATTTCGCGGCGGATGCGGTCGCGCTCTCGCTCCACCTCGCGGCGGGCGCGGTCGGTTTCGCGGCGAACTTCGCGCTCGGCCTGGCGGAGTTCATCGGCAACCTCGCGCGCCGCTTCGCGTACGTCACGCTTCGCGTCCGAGAGGTCTTCACGAACCTCCCGCGCGGCGTCGTGCACGTCGTGCTTCACTTCGTGTATCGCCTTACGAATGTCCTCCCGGACAGCGTACCGTTCATGGCGCGAACAGCCGGCGGCGACGAGTAAACCCAGGACCAACGTAAATCGGAACATGGCTATCAACTCACAACGTAGCATGCTCGCTATTTGTTCCAGGAATTTACAGAACCAACATGGGGTGGTAGAGATTCGGCAGTTTCATCTCGCCGATGGCGATCAATTCCCCGCCCTGGCCGATGGCTCGCACATACCGCGCGCCGGACTTCACCCGGAATGGCGAGGTCCGAAAATCGCGGCCGTGGCGGATCATCGCCGCGACGGTGTCGTCGACGATCTCGGCCGGGAACTCGGGCAGTAAGTCAGCGGAGGGAAGCAGCGCTTCGGCTAACCGGTTTTCGGCGCTCAGCGCCGCTAGCGCGTCTAATGTGTACGCCTTGGCGATGTCGAACGAGCCCGCGCGCAGCCGGCGCAGCGAGGCCAGGTGCGCACCGCAGCCGAGCTTTTGGCCGGCATCGTTGGCAATGCGGCGGATATAAGTACCGGAACTGCAATGCACCTGAATGCGCACCGAAACAGCCGTGACGTCCCAGAGGTCGATAGAGAACACGGTCACGCGCGACGGAGGCAGGTCGACCGCGACGTCCCGGCGCGCCAGCTTGTACGCAGGAACGCCATTAATCTTCTTGGCCGAAACAGGTGGCGGAATCTGATCGAGTTCACCGATGAATTCCCCAAACACCATCGGATCGATAACCGGCTCCACCACCGGCCCTACCGTCTCGCCATCGGCGTCGAAAGTGTCGGTGGAATAACCGAAACGAACAACCGCTTCGTAGACCTTGTCGGTCTTCATCAGAAACTGCGACAAGCGTGTCGCGCGGTTGATGACGACAGGCAGAACACCCGTGGCCATGGGGTCGAGGGTGCCGAGATGGCCGACACGGCGAGTCCCGGCAATCCGCCTCATCTTTCCAACAACGTCATGCGAGGTCCAGCCCGCCGGCTTATCTACAATGATCGCGCCGTCCATGTGCAATCTACTAGGCTAGCAGGCGGAGTTATAGACAGGAGCCGCCATTCGGCAGACGCACACGCAAGAAGTTCGTACGCTTGTTCATCGGCAGCGCCAGCTTTCGTCGAATCATACCAATCAGTTCCTGCTCACTGTTTTGGCGCATGATTCTAGAATCTAATAATGGCCAGGTTCTTTACGCTACGAATGGCCGGGCCCTGCTGAAGAGCTCCGACAGCGGAGCGAATTGGCTTCCGCTTTCGTTCGGAGAGCCCGGAACGCCGGCCCCGCCGTTCGGAGCGATTATGGCCGATGCGCGCTCGCCTTCCACGCTCTATTACGCAACCAGCGCCTCTTCCAGCGGCGTGTGGAAGAGCACCGACGCGGGAGCGACATGGGCGCGGGCGAACTCCGGCCTGCCCGCTACCGGTACAGTCGCAGCCTCGTATTTCACCATCGCCAGCAACGGCGCGCTCTATGTGCGATTTGGTACGGAGATGTACAAGAGCGCTAACGACGGCGCCGCGTGGACGCGGATCACTGCGCCGCTTCCCGGCCCCGCCGGACACTTCGACGTCAATTTCTCCAACCCGTTACAGATGCTCTACGTTTCCGGCGCGGCGGTATGGCGGAGCACCGACGAAGGGGTGAGTTGGCGGTTGACCGGCACCTTGCGCACATTCGGAGAAAGTGCCACCGGCGCGTCGTGCCTGGCCAGCGACCCCAACAATCCGAATCTCGTCTACGTCTGCGTCGCCGGTTCGCTGCTTCGGGTTGGCAATAGCACCGTTACTGGTCTGCATCGCAGTTTCGATGGAGGTTTGTCGTTCACGCCTCCTCCGGATTTCCCGATTCCGGCCATGCAGCCAGTCCGCATCTGGGTCGCTCGGGACGGTTCGCAAAACCTTTATCTCGGCAGTTCGGCAGGAGGCTACTGCCGAAGCCCGGATCAGGGGCGCACCTTCACATGCCCTTCCCCCTCGGCCTTCGGCAACGACATCAACCCAACCTCCGAGTCGCTGAATCACATGGACCGCCAGAACTCGAACCTCCTGTTCGCCTCCGCGGGCTCCGCCAGCCTGGGATCCTTGCACTTTCATAGCCGCGACGCCGGCGGCACATGGCAACGGCTGGAAGTTCGCGCCAAAGGCACATTGGGAAGCACCACCACCGCCCTCGCTTCTCTACTCGCCCCCAACAGCAGCGAACCGGTAGCGTTACCAGTATCGGTCGTCGAGTTCATGGCCGCACGCGTACCGTTTACGGCCACGTCATCGGGAGAATCGTGGTTCTCCTTGAGCGCAAACGCGGGAACGACTCCGTCGACGATCACCGTAACTTTTCGCAGCGCGGGACTCGAACAGGGCCGACGATACGAAGGGACAATTCGCCTTTCTTCCACGGAGACCATCAACGCCTCCGCGACGATTCCAGTTGTCTTGGAAATCGCGCGGCGGGTTCCGGGGCCGGCGCCCAGATACCAGGTTTCGACGATTGCGGGCACCGGCGCCTCAGCCTTTTCGGGCGATGGTGGACCGGCCGCCGCGGCCGGTATTGGCGACACCTCGGCAATCGCCATCGGCCAAGACCAAACCATCTACTTCATCGGAACGACGCATAACCGAATACGGCGGATCACGGCCTCGGGCAACATCGAAACGATTGCCGGTACCGGCACATCCGCATCGGCCGCCGACGGCGCCCACGCCGTCGAATCGCCGTTGCTAAATCCGCGCGGACTCGCCGTCGACACGACGGGCAACATTTTCGTTGGGGATTCGAACGGCGTGATCAGGCGCATCGCCAATGGGCTGCTCTCTACCGCGATTCCAAGGAGCACACTGCTGCTTCCCTCCGCGCTCGCCGTCGATGCCCGCGACCGACTTTGGGTCATCGATCTTGGAGCGCGGATCTACCGCTATGCCCCGCCCGCCGGGGTCGTGCGCCTCACCACAACGCCTTCGCTCGAACCGGCCACCTTGAGCGGACTGGCCATCGACGCCTCGGACAACATCTACGTTTCGGCGTCCACCGCCGGCCGCGTGTACAAGGTCACTCCAGCGGGAGTGGTGAGTGTGTACGCCGGTAATGGCTCAGCGGGGTCGGACGCCGAGGGAGTACCGGCGTTGACCACCGGCTTGGAATCGCCGACGGCGCTGGCAGTAGATTCCAAAGGAAACCTGTTCGTCCTCGAATCCCGCCGCAACCGGATTCGCGTCGTCACACCCTCGGGGATCGTAGATGTAGCGGCGGCACCGGAGGGAATGGTTCTGCGTCAACTCGCCGCCGGGCGAGACGGCAATGTGTACGCGACGGCCAGCGGATTCATACTGCGGCTTTCGCCGGCTCCACCGCCCGTTCCGCTGCTCACTTCCCGGCCGCGAAATCCAGCATCCGGCGCGGAAGCGGTTTCAAGCGGTTCGGTGTTTTTCATCGAAGGCGAGCGCCTTTCGGACGGTCAGGAATCGACGGCCGCTCCGCCGCTGCGGCTTTCCCTCGCCGGAACGTCGGCGACAATTGGCGGGATTCCGGTTCCGCTCAGTCTCGCCTCACCCAATCGATTGGCCGGCCAGATTCCCTGGGAAGTCGAACCAGGGGAAGGCCGCGAGTTCACGATTTCGGTCAACGGCATCGCGGGCGGATCGATGCGCTTCGATCTGCTTTCCGCGGCACCGGGTATCTTTACAATGCCCGAAGATCCGGCGCGCGCCGCCGGCGCGGTGGTCGAGAATGGGGAAGCCTCGGTCCTCGTGACCGGTTTCGGCGCCGTCGATCCGGCTCTCGTCTCCGGCGCCGCCGTACCGGAGGATCCGGTTTCGAAGGCCGTTCTTCCTTTCGAAGTGACCGTCGGCGACGCCGCGGCGACACCGATTGAAATAACGGTCGTCCCAGGCTTGCCCGGTATCGGCCGGGCGCGCTTTCAACTTCCGGCGGGCCTCGGCGCGGGCGATTACGCGGTGACAATTCGGATCGGCGAAGCGACCAGCAACATGGCCGCCATCTCCGTGCCTTAACGGCCGGGCAACATAAAGCGGGCCTTGGCGTACTTAAGGAAGACGTAGAGAGCGCCTGTCCAGGCGATCGCCATTCCTTCGGCGCCGTCCAGGAATCCGCGCTTTAAGAAGTAAGTCCGGTTAAATTCCCACCAGGGCTTGAAGAATAACTTCCAGAGCGATATTTTGGCCTTCTGTTCGACTAACTGCTCGGCTGCGAGCGTGGTATAGCGATCCATGGTTCGTAAGTGCTCCGACAACGATTGGCAGGTGAAATGCAGCAGCGATCCTTCCAACTCCTGTATTTTCCCGCTCACCTCCAACCCCTCGTGCACGTACGATCCGACCCACTTGGCCTTGCGGCGGTGATAGAGCCGGGTCTTGCGGTCCGGATGCCAGCCGGAGTGGAGAATCCACTTTCCCAAATACTGGGCCAACCGGGGCATTGTATAGGCCTCGGCCGATGGGCCGTTCTTCTTCAACTGCCAGATCTCGGCCTCAAGCATCTCGCTGACGGCCTCGTCGGCATCGAGGGAAAGAATCCAATCGTGCGAGGCCTGATCGGCCGCCCAGTTTTTCTGATCGGAGTAACCCACCCAGTTGCGCTCGATAACTCGCGCGCCTAACTTCTCCGCAATCTCCATGGTGCGATCCGACGAACCGCTGTCGACAACGATAATTTCATCGGCGCAGCGCAGGCTCTCGATGGCGCGGGCGATGTTGCGCTCCTCGTTGTAAGTGATGATGGTCGCCGAAATCTTCACAATATCTCTGCCCCACGCAGCACGACGGGCACCGGCGTGAACGATATGAGGAGTATAACCGCCGCCAGCGCCGCCAGCCGGAGACGGCCCGCGCCGACCGGTGTTTCATCGACGATCGGCGGGTGCCGCAATCCGACGAAGAAGAAGAATCCCGCCCAGGCGATCCAACCGAACCAGCCAAACGCCAGACCGACCGCCGCCAGGGCCAGCGCGAAGGCGCGGGACATGACCCGGTGCTTCCCCGCCCAGAGCGAATAGAGGATGTGGCCGCCGTCCAATTGCCCGATCGGGAGAAGGTTCAGCGCCGTCGCCAGCAAACCGACCCAGGCCGCGCGCGCGACCGGATGCAGATACAAGTCGCCGATAGCTACGTCGCCGAAGACCGCTCGCGCCGCAGCCCATAACAGCGCGGGGGTTCCGAACTGCACGTCGCCTTGCGCGGCGATTCCGGCAACCACTTTCGAACCCGCCAACCCGACGCCAAGCGCGGGCGCGATCAGTGCGAATCCCGCCAGCGGCCCGGCCACGCCGATGTCAAACAACTGGCGGCGCGAGTAGATCGGCGCGCGGATGCGGATGAACGCTCCGAATGTTCCGATGAGCGTGGGCGCGGGCAGAAAGTAGGGCAGCGAGGCGTCGATGCGATAATACCGGCAGGCGACGTAGTGCCCCATTTCGTGCGCCAGGAGAATCGCCAGCAGCGTGAACGAGAAGGGCAAGCCGTCCAGCAGCGCGGACGGGTCGCGCCACACGTCAATGAAGAACCAGATGTCGTCGTCGATCACGAACGCCGGGCGATCGGCGGCAAAATTCTGGGACATCTTCGCGCCGACAATCGTCGTCGTCAATGCAGCTAGCGCGAACAACGCGATATGCAGCCACCAGCGCCGCGGCCGCTTCATCAGATCAACTGTTGCAGTTCTTTGCCGGGCTTAAACCGCACGGCCTTGCCGGGCGGAATGGCTACTTCGGCACCGGTGCGGGGGTTTCGGCCAATACCGGTCTTGCGTGGCCGCACGTTAAAGATGCCGAACCCGCGCAACTCGATGCGATCGTCCTCCGCCAGAGCCTTCTTCATGCATTCGAAAACGGTCTCGACCGCCATCTCGGCTTTTGTCTTGGTGATACCGGTGCGATGGACCACTTCGTTAATGATGTCGAGCTTGATCATCGTTGTCTCCCGGAAGGGACCGCAATTCGCGTCCCGAAAACCAATGATAAGATTAGGCTTAAGGCACTGTCAAGCGTTATGGCGGGGACAATCGAAAATCGCGAATTCCGGCGGGCGTGCGCACGGTTCGCCACCGGCATCACGATTGCCACTGTGACGGCGGCCGACGGCGCACCGCATGGCTTCACGGCGAACTCGTTTACGAGCGTCTCGGTGGAGCCGCCGATCGTGCTGATTTGCATCGACCACAAGGCGAACGTAATCACGCACTTCAACGCGGCGAACGCCTTTGCCATCAACGTTCTGGCGACGTCGCAGGACCAGCTTTCCAATCGCTTCGCCGAGCGGGGCCAGGACCGGTTTGACGGCGTGGAGTGGTCGGCCGGGGACAACGGCGCGCCGATATTGCGGGGCGCGATCGCGCATTTCGAGTGCACGATCGAATCGCGGATTCCGGCCGGCGACCACACCATCCTACTCGGCCGTGTGACGGCCGCCGGTTACGTCGAAAACGGCCAGCCGCTGGTGTACTTCGCCAGCCGTTATCATCGCCTGGGAACGGGGCTGTGAAGATGCCGCCCACCCGTGCCGCCAACTCACACATTTCAGGGAAGATAAGTTTACGAAACGAGTCCTTGACGCGGCCCGTCGCGGTGCTAGAATCAAACTAGCGTGGTGCTATCAATGAAACTCAATCGCACAGTGCTCGTTCCGGCTCTCATCGCCGCCTTGTCGTTGGGCTATGCCGCCGATAAGAAAAAGAAGGACGAAGGACCCAGCGAAACCGTCGCCAAGCCTCTCACCGAAAAGCAGCGGCGGCAGAAGGAAGAGAAGCTCCGCAAGGAGTTGCTCGGGCCGTATCGTAAATGGCTGAATGAAGATGTGCTCTACATCATCACCGACGAAGAGCGGACCGCGTTCCGCCGTTTCTCGACCGATGAAGAACGCGAGCAGTTCATCGAGCAGTTCTGGCTGCGTCGAGACCCCACGCCGGACTCGCAGGAAAACGAGTTCAAGGAAGAGCACTACCGCCGCATCGCCTACACCAATGAACGCTACGCCTCCGGTATTCCCGGTTGGAAGACCGACCGCGGCCGCATCTACATCACGTTTGGTCCGCCCGACGAAAACGAATCGCATCCCTCCGGCGGCACCTATGAACGGCCCTTTGAAGAAGGCGGCGGCACGACGTCGACGTTCCCGTTCGAGAAGTGGCGCTATCGCTGGATCGAAGGCATCGGCTCGGACATCATCATCGAATTCGTCGACACCACGATGACCGGCGAATACCGCATGACGATGGACCCGACGGAAAAAGACGCGCTAATGATGGTTCCGAACGCCGGCTTGACGCTGATCGAACAGATGGGTCTGGCTTCGAAGGCGGACCGCTTCAGCCGCACCGACGGCACGCGTCTCGGCACCGGCACCAATCCGCTGCCGATGCGCATGAACCAGTTCGAGCGGTTGCAACAGTTCGCGCGCTTGCAGAAGCCGCCCGCCGTGAAGTTTAAGGATCTGGAAGCCGCCGTCAACTCGACGATTAAGTTCAATCTGCTTCCGGTTCGCGTCCGCGTCGATTTCATGCGCATGACTTCATCGTCGATCCAGAACAACGTCACGATTCAGATCGAAAAGAAAGACTTGCAGTTCCAGAACAAAGACGGCGTGTCGAAGGCGGCGATCAACATCTACGGCCGCATCACTTCGATGTCGCGCCGCGTCGTCAACGTGTTCGAAGAAGTCGTGACCACCGACGTGCCGACCGAGATGCTGGAACAGGCGTCGAAGGGTTCGTCGATCTATCAGAAGTCGATTCCCCTTCCCCCCGGAACGTACCGCCTGAATGTCGTCGTGAAGGATGTCTACGGCGGCAACATGAACAACTACGAGTTGGCTCTCAACGTGCCGCGCATGGAAGACGACCAGTTCGTCGCGTCGAGCCTGGTACTTGCCGACCTGATCGAAAAGGTTCCGACGCGCTCGATCGGCGCGGGCCAGTTTGTCATCGGCACGACGAAGGTCCGCCCGCGCGTGACCGAGTCGTTCAAACGCGATGAGAAGATGGGCATCTACCTGAAGTTGTATAATTTTGAAGCCGACGAAAAAACCAAGAAGCCGCAAGGCGAAGTGGTTTACGAAGTGACCAAAGTCGGCGCCGCCGAAAAGATCCTCGAATTCAAAGAAGAACTGAAGGCGGGAAGTAGCCCGACCGAAGTCACCATTGAGCAACTTCTCCCCTTGCAGTCCTTGCAACCCGGTCAATACGAAATCAAGATCAAGGTTACGGACAAACTCCGCAACCAGACTCTCACCCCATCCGCCAAGTTCAGCGTTACTTAGTATTCCAAGGAGTCCAATGACGCTACCGCGCCGCCCGCTTGCCTTGATCGTCGCCGGCCTAGGCGTAGTGTGTTCAGGCGCGGAGTTGCCGAAAACGGCGGGGGCGATCGTTGGCATTGTGGCCGATCCCGGCGGCATTTCGCAGATGGGTGCGACGGTGATGCTGTTCAACCGCTTCGAAAAACTGGTCATGAAAACGCTGACCAATCCGAAGGGCGAGTTCGGCTTCGATGACCTGGTTCCGGATCAATACATGATCCGCGTTTCCCTGCCCGCGTTCGTGCCGGCGGTGCGCCAAGGAATTCTGGTCCAGCCAGGCATGCGCAGTTTTCTGTCGATACATCTGGCGAGTGTGCTGAGCTCGGTCGAGTTTGTTTACGCCAGTCCGAATCCGCGGCAACTGTTGACCGATGAGTGGCGCTGGGCGCTGCGGTCGGCGATGTCGACGCGACCGGTGCTTCGATTCCTGCCGGGTCCGAAACCGGGCGAGAGTTTGTTTAGCAATACCCGCGGGCTTGTGAAGGTATCGGCCGGTGATGGCGCCAACGCGCAGCTTGGCAATCAACCGGATCTCGGTACGGCGTTCGCCGTCGCGACCTCCTTGTATGGCGTGAACAACGTGCAGGTCGCCGGTAATGTCGGCTACGTTTCCCGCACGGGACTTCCGGTCGCGAGTTTCCGCACCCGCTACAGCCGCGACTTTCTCGACAACGGATTGGCCGCAAGTTCTTCGCCGGTCGTGCAGCTCACGGTTCGGCAGACGTTTCTTCCCGGACGGCCGGGCATGTCGCAGCAGAGCGCGCCGTCGTTTGGCTCGATGTCGGGGCTTGTCATCGACCACGCGAAAATCGGCGACGACATCGACTTTACCTATGGCGCGCAGATCGAGTCGGTGGCGTTTTTCGACCGCGTCAATTTGCTAAGCCCCTTTGCGCGGGCCGATGTGAAACTGACGACGCACGATTCGGTGCAGGTAGCGTGGTCGAGTGGCTCCGCGCCCGATGAGTTCTATCTGAGCGCGCGCGCTGGCGATGGCGACCTGCAGAATGGGCTCGCGACGTTATCGGCGTTTCCGCGGGTGTCGATGCGCGGAGGCCACACGCATGTACAGCGCATGGAGCAGGGCGAGGTGACGCTCACTCACGAGTTCGACCCGAAGACCCGCGTTTCGGCTTCGGCATTTTTCGAGACGGTGGCAAACGCGGCGCTGATGGCCGCGGGCGACACCGGAATGTATTCGACCAGCGAGATGCTGCCGGATCTATTCACCAACGCGAGTATTTTCAACATCGGAAGTTACAGCCGCCGGGGCGCGATGGTTGCGCTCGAACGGCAGCTCTCCAATCACTGGTCCGCGCAAGCGGCATTCGGTCACGGCGGAACGCTACAGACGACCGGCGAGACCCTGAACTCCAACGATCCGCAAGCCCTTCGCAATGCGTTGCGCAAGACCGATCGCAGCTGGTTCAGCGCCCGCGTTTCCGGCGCACTTCCCTTCACCGGCACCCGCGTGACCGGCAGCTATCTTTTCACCGACTACCGCGCCGCACTTCCGGCCCATCGCTACATGACGCAGCGCACTTCCCCCGATCTTGGCCTCAACGTTCAACTCCGCCAGCCGATCACTAACTTCGGCTTGTGGACGGGGCGGGTGGAAGCGATCGCTGAATTGCGCAATTTGCTGCAGCAGGGCTATCTGCCGGTGAGTGGACCGAACGGCCGGCGGGTGCTGCTGGTTCCTAGCCCGCGCTCGGTGCGCGGCGGGCTGGCGTTTATCTTCTAGAGGCAGAACGCTTCGTGGCGTTCGTCGCCTGATCGAGATCGCCGAATTCGGGTATCTCTCTTTTGCGATTGGACCGATCCTATGCCGGCGCTTTTGGCCTGGCGCAAAGGAGTGGTCTACTCCGGCGCCTACCGGGAGCTCAAAGGCGGAGAATTCGGCCAAGTCGCGATCGCTTATCTATACCGGCGATTGAAGAACGACAAGCGCGCCGCGGCAAGAAATCGAATGACCGCTACAGGATCTCAACGCTTGGCCGACTCGCCTTGTCCTCGGGAATCGAACTCACATCGTCGCCAGAGTACTCCAAGTGCACCGTCGCGCTGCACTTGATTAACTTCGATGTTCCATGGCTCGGTTGCGGCACATTCAGCACCTGAATCAACCGTCCCTTCTTCGTATTTGCCTCGTGCGCAAAACACTCCGTCAGGTCGGCATTCTCTCCGCCCGTCTGTTTCAATGTCAGACCGTTCATCGACAGTTCAATTGTCGTATCCAACGAGTAGGGCCGCACGGTGTTATCGAAGTAGTTGTGGAAGTCGCTCTTGTACCGAATCACAAACGTCGAGTTCTGGCGCGTCAGTCCCGGACGGATCTCAATCCCGGGCTCCATGGTCGATCCCTTCGCCACCGCGAACGACGCCAATATTGTGACCAGGGCCGCGATTTGCAGCGACGGCTTGGCTTTCCATTCGCTCATCTTCTTTTTCCCCGACCAGGGCATCTCGCCGCCAGCGCCATAATTCGCCCCGAAAGAACAGTGATTCACAAACACCATCAAATCGGTGTGTCCGCCAAACGTGACGATCAGCGTTCCGAGCAGGCCCAAAGCCATTCCGCT
>VFZW01000065.1 GCA_016871055.1 Acidobacteriota bacterium | reverse complement strand
TGGGCAGGAATAGCGGATAGTAGCCCGGCACTCCTTCTTTTGTAGCGACGGCCGGCGTGCCGCCGGATGCGGCAACACGCTGAAGGCCCTTGGCGCTCGCGAACAGAATCACGTCGTTGGCGCCCCACGCGCCGGACCAGTAGACGCCGCTGTCGCAAATCACGGTCGTGATCCCGGTTGCGATGTTGGTCCGTTTCAACTTCTGCTCGGCGAAGAACGCGATTGACTGGCTATCGGGCGACCAAAAGGGTTCGCTGGGAGCCTCGGTTTTGGGAAGCGGCCGCGCTGCCAGCGAGTCGATCGGCCTGATCCAGATTTGGCTCTGGCCCTCCGCGGTGCTGGCAATGAACGCCAACGTATTCCCGTCTGGCGACACCACCGCCGTTGCGACGTCGCTCGGGTAGATCATCTCCTTCGGCGGATCGACCGAGAACTGCACCGACCGCAACTCCTGCACCGGCTTGCGCAACCACAACACGCCGAACACCGCCGCCGCCGCGAGGCCTGCCGTGGCGATCGCCGGCCACAGCCACGAACGCTTCGGCACAGTTGCGGCAACGGTTTCGACAGGCGCCGACTTCAACTCCAACATCACATCGCGAATCGATTGCCACCGCTCTTCGGGGTCTTTTTGCAGACACCGCGCGACGATCTTCTGCATGTGCGCTGGCCCGAGCGGCGCGGGTTCGGCGCCCAGCACGGAGGCGATGATCGCCGCCCGTGTCGTGCCGTCGAACGGGCGTTTTCCCGCCACCATCTCGTACACGACGCAACCGAACGCGAAGATGTCCGACCGCTCGTCGGCTTCCTTGCCTTCATACTGCTCCGGCGGCATGTAGTGCGGCGTGCCGAGCACCGTGCCCTCTGAAGTCAGCGCCGCCGTCAACGTCGCGTCGTTCGATCCGATTGTCTTCGGCACGGTCTTGGCAAGCCCGAAATCGAGCACCTTCGCGCCGTCGCGCGTGATCATCACGTTCGACGGTTTGATGTCGCGATGGACGACGCCGGTGCGGTGCGCGCGATCGAGTGCGCCGGCGATCTGCGTGGCGAACAACGCGGCCTGCTCCAATGCCAGCGGGCCTTTCGCAATCCGCTCGGCCAGCGTCTCGCCTTCCAAATACTCCATCACCATGAAGCCATCGCCGACGTCATAAAGCGCGCAGATGTGCGGATGGTTCAGCGCCGACACCGCGCGGGCTTCGCGTTCAAACCGCGCGCGCAGATCTTCGCGGTTGGCGATGTGCGCGGGTAGAACTTTGACGGCGACAGTGCGGTCCAGCCGCGTGTCGATAGCCTTATACACCTCTCCCATGCCGCCGGCGCCGATCGCCGAGACGATGCGGTAGGGGCCGAGCGTTTCGCCGGGGGAAAGAGGCATTGGGTCTCGATCAGAATATCGTACTTGGGAGAGGTATGATAAAAGCGATGTCGCCCGCCGCTACTTTGGTTTCGGTTGACGAGTATTTGCGCACCAGCTACAAGCCGGCGTGCGAGTACCGCGATGGTGTGTTGACGCAAAAGGCCATGCCCACTGGCAAACACGCATTCCTTCAAACACGAATTGGCCACTACATTCTTAGCGCCTATAGTCAGTTCTGGGTTGGGTTGGAATTGACAGTCCGGCTGAGCGAAGACCGCTACGTCGTGCCCGACGTCGCCGTTCAGTATTTGGATCGCGTCCAGAATCCATACCCAACGAATCCAATTCCGCTTTGTGTTGAGATCCTATCGCCAGACGATCGCTTCAGCGAAACAGTCTCGAAGGCCGAGGAATACCTCGCCTGGGGTGTTCCGACCGTATGGATTGTCGACCCCGAGAAACAAATGGCGTGGTCGTATGACAATCAGCGGGGGCTGCACGACGCTACGGCTCACCTTATCGCGGGCGAGATTTCTATCTCACTCGCCGATCTCGTCGCCGGTCTCTAAACGAAAAAGTCCTTGACCTTATCCAGCAGCCCGCGCTCCTGCGGCTCGTTCTCGCTGGGAAGCGTTTCGAGCAGTTGCTCGAACAGCTTCTTCTGTTCGCGAGTCATCTTTGTCGGTACGCGCACTTCGACGTTGACGATCAGATCGCCGCGGCCGTTTGAGTTCAGGTACGGAATACCCTTGCCGCGCACGCGGATTTGATCGCCGTTCTGCGTGCCCTCGGGGACTCGCACGTGTTCAAGGCCGTCGAAGCTCAGGATATCGACATCGGTTCCCAGCGCCGCTTGCGCGACGTTCAGCGGGATCGTGCAGTGCAGCTCATTTTCCTTGCGCTCGAACACCGGATGTTCGGTGACGTTAAGAACAACAAACAGATCGCCCGCGGGCGCGCCGTTCGCTCCGGCTTGGCCTTCGCCGGTAAGCCGCAGCCGCGTGCCGTTATCGACGCCGGGCGGCACGGTTACGCGCAGCTTTTTCTCCGACCGGAGCACGCCTTCCCCTTTGCACTTCGTGCACGCCTTGCGGATCAACTGGCCGCGCCCGCCGCAAGTCCGGCAGGTCTGGCGGATCGAGAGGAAACCCTGTTGCAGCAGAACTTCGCCGCGACCGCGGCAGGTCACGCACTGCGTCAAACCGTCGGCGCCTTCGCCGCCCGTACCGTTACAAAAGTGGCACTTCTCGGCGCGCGGAATCTGTAGCTCGGCGCTCATCCCGCGGATCGTATCCTCGAGCGAGATCTCCAAGTCGTAGCGCAGATCGTCGCCGCGCCGCGCGCGCGACCGGCGATCGCCGCCGCCGCGCCGTCCGCCGAACATGTCGCCGAATCCGAACAGATCGCCGAGAATGTCGCCGAAGTCGCCGAACGCCTCGGGATCGAAGCCCTGCTGCGCCGCGCCTTGCACGCCTTGATGGCCGAAACGGTCATAGGCGCCGCGCTTCTGCGCATCGCTCAAAACGCCATAAGCCTCGGCGGCTTCCTTAAATTTCTCCTCGGCCACTTTATCGCCCGGATTGCGGTCCGGGTGAAACTGCATGGCGAGCTTGCGGTAAGCCGCTTTCAGCGCCCCGTCGTCGGCGCCTTTTTCGACGCCGAGAACTTCATAGTAATCGCGTTTGCTCACTTGACCGCCACGCGCACCAGTGCCGGCCGCAGCAACCGGCCCTTGAAGTTGTAGCCGCGTTGAAACTCGCCGAGCACCGTCTGATCGGCCGCGTCGGTATCGCTTACCATTTCGATCGCGTGATGCAGATTCGGGTCGAATGTCGCGCCTTCGGCAACCATCACTTCGAGCCCCAACTTCTTCAAGGTATCGAGCGTTCGCTGGTAAATCAGCTCCATGCCGCGGGCATATTCCTTATCGCCGCATTCCACGCCGACCGCCCGTTCGAAATCGTCGAGCACGGGCAGAAGCGCCTTCAGCGCATCCATCGCGCCGTATTCGGACGATTCGATGCGTTCCTTCTCCATGCGGCGGCGGAAGTTTTCATGATCGGCCTGCCGCCGCAGCAGCAGGTCTTGCAGCTCAGCCTTTTCTCGCGCCAACGTCTCCAATTCCGCGTTCGCGGCCGGCATGGCCTCGGCCGCCGCTTCCGCTTCCCCGGAGATCGACACCGCGTCTTCGGGTAAGTCCATAGTCGTGCTCACGACTTCATTTTAGCGCAGCGGTTAGGCCGAAACAGCCTGGATCGCTTCGCCGACGTGGAATACCGTCGACATCGCCTGCCCGTAGTTCATCCGCAGAGGCCCGAGCACGGCGACCCGCGTCGAAAGTCCCGACGGCAGCGACACCGTTACGCCGATCAGCGATAGGTCTTGCAAGCTCGGATGCAGGTCGCCGAGTCCCACTTGAATCGCCACCGAGCCATCGCCCTGCTCCAAAAACCGTTCCAACAAATCCAGCAGCTTCTGTTTTTCTTCGAACGTACGCAGGATCTCGCGCAACTTCTCGCGGCTGAAAGCGAGATCGCGCCCGACAAGGTTCGATGTGCCTTCCAGATGCACTTCGGGCGCGAGGCCGATCTCAAGCAACCCCTTCTCGCAGAAGCGTTGCAAATGTTGGAGCAGCACATCGTAGCGCGCGCGCTCTTCGGCGAGACGAGCCTGCAAGTCGATACGGATCCGGCCGAGCGTCCATCCGGCGTAGTTCTCGTTGAGAAAATTCCGAATCGTCAGCAACTCGTCCTGCGCCACGGCGGAGTCCATCGACACGACGCGATTCCGGACGATGCGGTCCTGCGTTTCGACGATCATCAACACGCGACGGTCGGCGAGCGCGACCAGTTCGACCTTGTGCAGGGCCTGGGCGTCGGTTGGAATCGCCGCGGCGATTCCAACGTGATGCGTCATTTCGGTGAGCAGATGACTCGTTCGTTCCAATCGCTCTTCGACCGTACCGCCGCGCCGCAACTCCGTGCGCACGCGGTGCAGTTCCGGCGCGGCCATGCGGCGCGTCGAAAGTGTTTCGGTATACGCGCGAAACGCCTTCAGCGTTGGAATACGCCCCGCAGATGTATGCGGCTGCGCGAGGTAGCCGTCGTCGTAGAGATCCGCCATGACGTTGCGGATTGTCGCCGGGCTTAACTGCCCGCCGCCGGCGCGCGCGACCGTGCGGGAGGCGACCGGCTCGCCGGTCTCAATATAAGACTCGACAATTGCGTTCAGAATGCCATGTGCGCGCGGATTCATCGGCGATCGGTTCGTCATCGGCCTTTCGACGAATTGTAGGTGAGTTGAGCGCGTACCGCAAGCGGTAGCGGGTTGCGCCAGTCACTGCGCAGACGAGACGTACGACTTCCGCGGTGTTGGCCGCTGCGTTGAAGACGCTCTTGGTGGCATCGTGACGGTCGCTCCGTTGAAAGCGCACGGGCTGCGGAGGCACGGCGCCAAACGAGCGAGGAAGTCGCCCGATGGCCGCGCCGAAGCGAGTTCGTTGTGCGCGAGTTCAGAAGTCAGGGGTATCGGTTGGGGAAGGTCCGCTCCGTTGAAAGTCAGCATTTGGGGTTGGGGAAGGTCGGCTTCCTTGCGGTCGCGGCTCTGTTGGGTTGTCGGAGTAAATGGGATGGTTCGGGTTGGGGAGGAGGGGGCGACTTTCATCGTTTTGCGCGGTTGAAGACGCGGTTCGCTGGTTGGTTCATGTCGCGCGAGCGGCTTTCCAACCCGCGTCCAGAATCCCCGCCATCCGCGCCCGGAGTTTTTCGTTCCCCGCCTTGCGAATCAAGTTGGTGTACTCGTGCGGATCGGAGGCGTGATCGAAAAGTTCTTCGTCCGGATGCGGGCCGGTCCAGCGAATATATCGATAGCGATCGGTGACGACGGCGCGGCCGGTGATGTCCTTGCCGTCGAACATCTGCGTGAACGCGGCTTTTTTCCAGGCGCGCGCGGGGTTGTTCAGCAGCGGGACCAAGCTCTGGCCTTCGACCCGCGCCGGAGCTTGCAGGCCGCCTAGTTCGGCAACCGTCGGGTAGATATCGACGAACTCGACCAGCGATTTCGAAGCCTTTCCCGCACCGCGAATGCCGGGCGCCGAAATTAGAAGCGGCGCGCGAGCGGATTCTTCGAACAGCGAACGCTTGTGCCAGCGGTGATGTTCGCCCAAGTGCCAGCCGTGATCGCCCCAGAACACGATGATCGTATTCCGTGCTTGGCCCAGCTTTTCCAACCGGTCGAGCACGCGGCCGACCTGCCAGTCCATATAGGAGATCGAAGCGTAGTAACCGCGAACGGCTTCCTTTTTGTCGGCCTCGTTCATCCCCATGTCGTTCGCGCGTGTGTTGATCGAGATCTCGGAGGCCAGCGGAATGTCGTCCTTATCACCCGGAGGATTTACGACCGGCATGATTGTTTCAAGCGGGTAGAGATCGAAGAAACGCGCGGGCGCGATGTGCGGCACGTGCGGGCGGAGATAACCCAAACCGAGGAACCACGGTTTTCCGCCGCCTTGGGACATCGTTTCGAAGGCGAGTTCGGTGGCGCGATCGTCGGCTTGATCTTTTCCGTCGCCTTTGAACGCCGTCCACTTCCAGCCGCCCTTGATGACCCGCCCTTCGCCTTCGGTCCTTGCCTCGGCGCCTTGCGGGCTGACCGCCAGGTTCCAGGAAGGAGGATCGTCGAAATGATTCGTGCCGACGCCGGCGGGCACGTCCATGTGGTACATTTTTCCGGCGCGCACCGATCTCCATCCACTGTTGCGGAACAGCTGCGGAAGAGTGACGGCGTCCGGGACTTTTTCACGGACGGCGATCTGGTTCGCCAGAATCTGGGTTGAGTCGGGCCGGAGACCGGAAAGCAGGGATGTCCGGCTCGGGCCGCAAAGCGGAAATTGGCAATACGCGCGGTCAAAACGAACACCGGCTCGCGCGATCCGGTCAATATTTGGCGACTTGACGATCGGATGGCCGTAACAACCGAGGTTGTTGCTCAGATCGTCGGAGGCGATGAACAACACATTTGGCCGTTGCGCCGCCGATTTTTGGGCGAGCAACAGCGCGGGTGCGCCAAGAAACGCTCGCCTCGCCAGCACGAAACTACTTCCGGAGGAATTCGTGGCGTTCGAGGGTCACGGCAACCGAGTACGGAAACTTCGCCAGTTCGGCGGGCCGTTCTTCGTTGCGCACGACTTTGCCCATGCAGCGCAGCCGCAGGCCCGGTTCGGCGCCGGTGGACGGCAGCGTCACGAGGTACTCGATCGGCACTCCTTCCGGTAAGCGCCCGTCCGCGGTGAACAATACGCCGCTTGAGCTCATATTCTTTGTCTCCCCAACTTGGGGGATCGCGGAGCTGCCAGCCCGTATCAGTTCAATCGGCAGTTTCAGTTCAAAACGTTGGTTTCGTCGTTGCTCCATCACGTTACAACAAGACTAATGCGAATCACCTAGGACGGTCAATAGAGCGCAGCCCATTCCTCTACTACCTTAGTACTAGTACCAAGCGGCGAATTTTGCTGCGTTTCGACGTCCAAAATTAGGCTGCCTAGTTGTTTGAGTACGCATGCAACCGTTCCGGAAAGAGGTGACAGATCCAATGTCCCCTGATACGTTGGGAGTACGCGGAACGCCTATCCACTGACAAGGCATTCAGCCCTTTCGGACGAGCACCCCTTGCATTTTCGCCCTAGTTTCGCCATCCCTGTGTTACCGTGGTTGTTGGCCGCCTCGCTGGCCGCCGCCGACGACACGCTTGTTCGGTACGAATCCAGCGTGGATGCCATGGGTTCTACTTTTTCAATTGCCGCCTGGGGCCGTGATCGCAATTCACTGACGGCCACCGTCGAAGCGGCGCTTGACGAAGCCCGCCGCCTGGACCGGTTGCTTTCCAACTACCGGCCGGAGAGCGAATGGAGCCAAATCAACCGCAACGCCGCTAGCCGTGAAGTACCCGTCAGCCAGGAGTTGTTCGACTTACTCGCGGCGTGCATGCAATACAGCCAACTTAGCCAGGGAGCGTTCGACATCACCGTCGGCCCGCTGATGAGAGTCTGGGGCTTTTACAAGGGCTCCGGCCACATGCCTCACCGAGCCCAGATCCGAACCGCTCTCGCCCGCACCGGCTACAAGAACATCGTTTTGAATCCCTCCACCCGCACCATTCAATTCGCCAACAACGGCCTCGAACTCGATCCCGGCGGGATCGGCAAGGGACATGCCGTCGATAAGATGGCGGAGATATTAAAAGCAGGCGGCGTTAGTTCGGCGCTGATCAATGCCGGTGGCAGTTCGATGTACGCATTTGGCGCGCCGCCGGACGAATCGCGCGGCTGGCAGGTGGTGATTCGCGATCCCAAGGACGCCAACCGGCAAGTCGCCGAACTGTTTTTGAAGAATCAGTCCATGTCCACGTCCGGAAGCTACGAGAAGTTCTTCCGCGTGGGGAAGCGAGTGTACTCGCACATCATGGATCCCCGAACCGGTTTCCCGGCCCCGGGCATGTACTCCGTTTCCATCGTCGCGCCGCGGACCATCGACTCCGAAGCGTGGACGAAGCCCACTTACATCAACGGCCGCCGCTGGGCGGCCAATCACTTACCGAGCGACTTTCGCGCGTTTTTGTGCGAAGACCGCGGGGAGGCTCAATGCGCGTGGCTCCAATGAGCAGCCGTTTTCTCGATGCTTGCCGTCGCCGGCCCACCGATGTCCGGCCGGTCTGGTTTATGCGACAGGCGGGACGTTATCTGAAACCGTACCGGGACATTCGAGCGAAGAACTCGATCCTCGATATTTGTAAGCGGCCCGATCTGGCATCGACGGTAACGCTGCAGCCGGTCGAGATTCTCGACGTCGACGCGGCGATCATCTTCGCCGACCTGCTGCTGCCGGTTGAACCGATGGGTTTGAAGCTCGAATTCCGCGCGGGCGAAGGCCCGCATATCGACAACCCGGTGCGTACGTCTTCCGACATCGATTCGCTGTCGATCTCCAACACCGACGAACTCGGCTATGTTGGCGAATCGATTCAACTGGTCGCGCGAGCGCTGGCCGGAAAAGTTCCGGTCATCGGCTTCACGGGCGCGCCGTTTACGCTCGCCAGCTACATGATCGAGGGAGGCCCGTCGCGCAGCTTCCTGCACACCAAGCGGCTGATGTACTCCGACGAAACGCTGTGGCGCCGATTGATGGGCAAGATCGTCGACGTTCTCGGGCCATTCGCGATCATGCAGGTGGCCAACGGCGCGCGTGCGATTCAGATCTTCGACTCGTGGGTTGGCGCGCTGTCGCCCGACGACTATGTCCGCTACGTCGCGCCGTATTCGCGCGCTTTGATCGATCGCATCCGCTCGACCGGCGTTCCGGTCATTCACTTCGGAACCGGCGCGGCCGGGTTCTTCAAGGAACTACACGCGGCGGGCGGCGATGTGATGGGCGTCGACTGGCGCGTCAACATCGATCAGGCCTGGATGGATATTTCGTATCGCTCGGCGGTGCAGGGCAATCTCGATCCGGTGGCGCTGTTCGCTCCGCTTCCGGAGTTGAAGGCGAAGATCCATGAACTGTTGAAGCGCACGGGCACGCGGCCCGGGCACATCTTCAATCTGGGTCACGGCATCCTGCCCGAGACGCCGGTCGAGAACGTTAAAGCCGCGGTACAGATCGTCCGCGACTTCAAGCACTAAGAGAAGCGCGTGCCGTCCCACGTCGTCATCGGCGGCGGCATCACCGGCCTGGCGGCGTGTTGGTATCTCGCCAAGGCCGGGCACAGACCCGTCTTGATTGAGAAGGAGAAGCGCCTGGGCGGCGTCATCCGGACCGATGAGATTGAAGGCTGTCTGGTCGAAGGCGGGCCGGATAGTTTTCTGGCCGCGAAACCCGCCGCGATGGAATTGATCCGGGAGCTTGGCCTTGAAGGCGATGTGATCGGATCCAACGATCATCAGCGCGTCACGTTTATCGTGAAGAACGGCAAGCTTGTGCCGATGCCGGACGGTTTGATGATGATGGTGCCGACGAAGCTTTGGCCGGTGGCGGCGAGCCCGCTGTTTTCGTTTGGGACGAAGATCAAGATGGCGCTCGACTATTTCGCGGGGCCGATGGCGGATGTCGGCGAGCGGTCGGTCGCCGATATGGTTCGGGCGCATTATGGGCAGGAGGCGGTCGATTACCTCGCCGAACCGCTGCTGGCGGGCGTCTACGGCGGCGATCCGGCCGAGTTGAGCGCCGACGCGGTGCTTGATCGATTTGTCGAGATTGAGAAGAAGCACGGCAGTTTAACGAAGGGCATGCTGGCAGCGCGTGCAAAAGCGCCGGCGCAGAGCGGCCCGCTGTTCCGCACGATGAAGGGCGGCATGGAGCAGTTGACGGCGGCGCTGGTTGGGCAGATGGCCGGCAAGTTCGATCGCTATCGCGATGAGGTCCGCTCCGTGCGTAGGACGAACATCGGTTATGAGATCGAACTGGGCAATCAGAGGCTGTTGGCGGATAACGTCGTGGTCGCGTGTCCGGCGCACGCCGCCGCGGCGGTATTGCGGACTCTAGATGGCGAGCTGGCCGACCGGCTGGGCGAAATTCGCTACCACTCTTCGGTAACGGTGGCGCTGGGTTTCGATCAGCGCGACGTGGAAGGCAAGGCGCAAGGATTTGGCTTCCTGGTTCCGAAAGTCGAGCGGCGGCGCATGGCGGCTTGCACGTTCGTGAAGACGAAATTCGATCACCGCGTGCCGCCCGGGAAGGCCGTCGCGCGTTGCTTCTGCGGTCATGCCGCGTTTGATATTCCGGATAACGAGTTGATCGGCGAGGTGCGACAGGAGCTGAAGGATCTCACGGGGATCGAAGCGGTTCCGATCTTCACTCGGATCAGCCGCTGGCCGAAGGCGATGGCGCAGTACACGATTGGGCACAAGGCGCGGGTTGCGAAGATTCGCGCGCTGGCGGCGCAGCACGAAGGGCTGTTTTTGGCTGGGAACGCGTACGATGGCATCGGCATTCCGGATTGCATTCGGAATGCGAAGACCGCCGCGGCAGAGCGCTAACTCTCACGAAATCAGACGAACCGGCCCCGGGTATTGCGCCAACACGGGGTCGGAGGTCAACAGCAACATACCTTCCGCAATCGACTGCGCCACCAGCATCCGGTCAAACGGGTCTTTGTGGATTCGTGGCAGGGCAGCCACTATGACTGCGTGCTCAGGAGTAACCGCGAGCTCAATGTAGCCATTAACCTGCAATCCGCGCCGCAACACGCCCGGATCGACGCGAAAATCTTCCCGGCCGAGACCGCGCTTGATGCTGACTTCCCAAATGCTGGCAGCGCTGAAAAGCAATTCCTGTTCGGGGTCATCCAGAAGTATGCGTGTCGCCGCCGTTATCCGCTCCGGCTCCATGGCTGCCCAAATTAGTAAATGCGTGTCCAGAAGGAGTCTCAGCGCCCGCCCCCGAACATCTCTTCTATTTCAGCCGAGCCCATCTGGTCAAAATCGTCCGGCGTCGGAACCTCGGCCGACAAGAAGCCCAGACGCGACCCTCGAGGCAGCGGTCCTCCTATGGCCGTCACCTGAACTAGCGGCTTTCCCGCCTTGGCGATAACAAACGACTCCCCGTGAACGGCTGCTTCAATCAGTCGCGAAAGGTGGGTCTTGGCTTCATGGATATTTACTATCTTCATGACTAAGTTTAGTTTAGCTTACTGAACTAGATCCAAGTTGCTATATTCTCGTCTGCTTCCACTTGCCGGAGCGGAAAAAGTAGACGGCGAGCGAAACGAACACGAGTTGCCCGGCGGGTACGGCGCTGTACATTCCTTTCGGGCCGAAGCCCATGGTGTGGCTGAGGAACCACGCCAGCGGTAACTGCACGAGCCAGCTTGCGACGATGTTGATGCGGGTGGGCGTCCAGGTGTCGCCCGCGCCGTTGAAGGCTTGCAGTAACGCCATGCCGTAGGCGTAGAGAATGTAGCAGCTGCTGAAGTAGCGCAGGCACGTTGCGCCGGCTTCGATAACCGCGGCTTCTTGCGTGAAGATGCGGATGATCGACTCGGCGAATAGCATGTAGACGAGGCTCAACGATCCAAGGAACACGGCGTTGAAGTGGCCAGCCTTCCACACGGCGGCTTCGGCGCGTTCCGGCTTTTTGGCGCCGAGCGATTGGCCTACGAGCGTCGCCGCGGCGTTGGCCAGACCCCAGGCGGGCATGATCGAGAACATGATGACGCGAATGGCGACGGTGTATCCGGCGAGAACCGTGACGCCGAACGTCGATGCCATGCGGATCAGCGCGGTCCACGCGGCGGTGCCGACAAAGATCTGGAACATGCCATTCAAGGCGGGCCGAAGAATGTGTTTGAGCAACGGAAGATCGGGCTTCAGATGTTCGGCGCGTATGTGAATCTGGCCCGCGCCGCTGCGGAGCAGCCACAGTTGATAGAGCACGCCGGAGCCGCGGCCGATCGTTGTTCCGATGGCCGAACCGGCGATGCCCATTTCGGGGAACGGGCCGAGGCCGAAGATCAGACATGGGTTCAAGACGATGTTGATCGCGTTGGCGAACCAGAGCACGCGCATGGCGATGGCTGCGTCGCCGGCGCCTCGGAAGATCGCGTTGAGCAGGAAGATCATGATCAACGTGCCGATACCGCCGAGCAGTACGCGCGGGAACGCGATGTTGTTTAAGATTTCCGGCGTCGCGCCCATTAGCGTCAGTAATTCCGGCGCGAAGTAACAGCCGATCGATCCGATGACAACGGACGCCACGAGACCGAACAGAATCGACTGCGCCGCGCCGTGGCTGGCTTCTTCCGGCTTCTTTTCGCCGATGCGGCGCGCGACGAACGCCGTCGTCGAAAACGTCAAGCCGAGCGCGACGGCGATGACAAGAACAACCATCGACTCCGAGAGCGCGACGGTGGCCATCGCGTCCTTGCCGAGCTTCGAAACGAAAAAGATGTCGACGATCGCAAACAGCGATTCCATCAACGTTTCGAGCACCATCGGAATCGCGAGCAGAACGATGGCGCGATTGAGGTTGCCCTCGGTGTAGTCGCGCTGGCCGCCTTTCAGCGCCTCGCGAATGGATTGCCAAATACCCGCTTCCATAATCGATTGTAGCCGAGTGACTGATATAATTCGTCACATGCCGCAAACAGAATTAACGCGAAGAACAATGACCAAATGGGCCACAGCAATGACCGCGGCGAGTTATTCGCGCGTCATGGGCGCCAATGAGAAGGTGCAACTCGGCTTGATCGGCTGCGGCGGGCGTGGCACGGGCGTGATGGGTACGTTCATGAATACCAATCAGGTCGACGTCACCGCCGTGTGCGATATCTACGGCGAACGCATCGACCGCGCGCAGCAGAAGGCCACGAAGGCGCAGGGGTTCACCGATCACCGGAAACTGCTCGAGCAGAAGAACGTCGACGCTGTGCTGATCGCGACGCCGGACCATTGGCATACCGGCTGCGCGATCGATGCGCTGAACGCGGGCAAAGATGTCTATTGCGAGAAGCCGCTGACGCTGACGATTGAAGAAGGGCCGCAGATTGTGAAGGCGGCGCGCGTGAACAACCGCATTTGCCAGGTGGGCATGCAGCAGCGGTCAGGGCAGATTTATTTGCAAGCCAAGCGCGAGTACTTCGATACGGGCAAGCTGGGCAAGATCACGATGGCGCGAACCTGGTGGCACGGCAACGGCGCGCACTTGCAGAAAGCGCCGGAGCGATTGGCGCAGAAGCCGTCGAATCTCGATTGGGCGCGGTTCCTTGGGCCGATCAAATGGGCCGATTGGGACCCGCAGCGTTTCTGGAATTTCCGCGCGTATCTAGAATTTGGCGGCGGGCAGGTGACCGATCTTTTCACGCACTGGATCGATGTGGTCCACATGTTCATGAATCAGGACAATCCGATTTCGGCGAGCGCGCACGGCGGCGTCTATCACTACAAAGACGGGCGCACGGCGCCGGACACGATCAACGTGTTGCTTGAGTATCCGGCCGGTTGGATCGCGACTTTCGAAGCGACGCTGGCGCCCGGAATCCGCGGCGCGGCGGTGGAGATGTGCGGCACGGAAGGAAAGCTGTTGATCACGCGCGGGCAGTTCGAATTTCAATCCGCCGAGCGCGGAGCGCCGCCCTTCGTCGTCAAGTCGCCGCGCGATCAGACGATCGACCACGTGGAAAATTTCTTGGATTGCTGCCGTTCGCGCAAATTGCCGAACGGCGACGTCTACATCGGCCACCGTTCGGCGGCGGCCTCGCACTTGGGCAACATCGCCTATTTGCAGAGACGGCGTCTGAACTACAATCCCGACCGTGAGGAGATTCTACCCCTATGAACCGGCGTAACTTCGTCCGCGGCGCTGCCGCGATGACGGCTTCGAGCTACATGCGCGTGATGGGCGCCAACGACCGCGTGCAGCTTGGTTTGATCGGCTGCGGCGACCGCGGCGAGTATGTGATGACAGTGTTTCAGAATTCGAAGCAGGTCGATGTCTCGGCTGTTTGCGACGTGTATGGAGCAAAGATCGATAAGGTCCAGCAGAAGGCGACCGCGGCGAAGGGCTTCAGCGAACACAAGAAATTGCTTGAGCACAAGCAGCTCGATGCGGTGTTGATCGCGACGCCAGATCACTGGCACTCGACGATCGCCATCGAGGCGTTGAACGCGGGCAAGGACGTTTACGTCGAGAAGCCGCTGACGCTGACGATCGAAGAAGGTCCGCCGATTGTGAAGGCGGCGCGCGTGAACAACCGCATCTGCCAGGTGGGCATGCAGCAGCGCTCCGGCGAGAACTATCTCGAAGCGAAGAAGCTGTACATCGACTCGGGCAAGCTGGGCAAGATTACGATGGCGCGGACCTGGTGGCATGGCAATACGTATCACCTGCGCAAAGCGCCGCAGTCGCTGCAGACGCGGCCGTCGAATCTCGATTGGGCGAAGTTCCTAGGCCCAGTGAAGTGGCGCGACTATGATCCGCAGCAGTACTTCAACTTCCGCGCGTACCTCGATTTCGGCGGCGGGCAGGTGACCGATCTGTTCACGCACTGGATCGATGTGGTCCACATGTTCATGGATCAGGACAACCCGGTATCGGCCAGCGCGCACGGCGGCGTTTTCAATTACAAAGACGGACGCACGGCGCCGGACACGATCAACGTTTTGCTCGAGTATCCGAAGGAGTGGGTGGCGACTTTCGAAGCAACGCTAGTGCCGGGCATCCGTGGCGCGGCGATCGAAATGTGCGGCACGCAGGGCAAACTCCTGATCTCGCGATCGGGCTACGAGTTTCAGTCCGCCGAGCGTGGCGCGCCGCCAGTCAACGTGCCGTACAAGAAAGACCAGACGATCGATCACGTGCAGAATTTCCTTGACTGCTGCCGTTCGCGCAAGCTGCCAAATGCCGATGTGCAGATCGGGCACCGGTCGGCCGCGGCGTCGCATCTGGGCAACATCGCGTATATTCAAAAGCGCCGTTTGAACTACAATCCGGACCGCGAAGAAATCTTGCCGCTCTAGGCGGACGGTTTGCGCGTGTTACCTTTGGAGTCGGTATGAGGCAACTGCAGCCGGTCATCTGGATGAAGGGGACGTTCTTGAGTCCTCAACACTTGCAGACGCAGGACCGGTTTATTGAAAGTTCGCTGCGGTTCCAGACGGAAGCGTTGAACTTCCGGCCCTGGGGCTTTTCGCACGTTCGCGTGGATCATGAGCAACTGAGCGCGGGGAACATCGCGATCGCGTCAGCGAAGGGAATCTTTCCCGATGGGATGCCGTTCGACATTCCCGCGCCCGATTCGCCACCTCCGCCGAAGCCGCTCGTTGAAGCGTTCGACGCGGACCAGAACGAACTCGATGTGTTCCTGTGCATTCCGGATCAGCGTATTCCGGGCCTGAACATTTCGCTGGCGACGAAGAAGGACGCCTCGACGCGCTACTACTCGGAAGTGGCGATGTTGCGCGATGAGAACAACGGCTTGAACGAGAAGCCGGTGCAGGTGGCGCGGAAGAATTTCAAAATTCTGACGAGCAACGAGTCACGCGATGGGTACTCGTCGATCCGCTTCGCCCGTGTGCGGAGGAATCCGACTGGGACGCTCGACATCGATCAGAAGTTCGTTCCGCCGACGCTGGATATCGAAGGCGTCGAGTACCTGCTCGCGATCACGCGGCGGTTGATCGAAATTCTTTCGGCGAAGAGTTCGTTGCTGTCGAATCAGCGCCGGCAGAAGAACTTGAGCCTGGCCGATTTCGGCACGGCCGATATCGCCAACTTCTGGCTGTTGTACACGATCAATTCACACTTTCCGCTGTTCCAGCATCTGCTCGAGGTTCGCAAAGGGCATCCGGAAGTTTTGTTTGAAACGATGGTGGCGCTGGCCGGGGCGTTGACGACGTTTTCGCTGACGCTGCACCCGCGCGATCTGCCGAAGTACGATCACGATAATTTGGGCGGCTGTTTCACCGAACTCGACGAGCAGATCCGGACGTTGCTGGAAACCGTGGTGCCGAGCAACTTCGTGTCGCTACCGCTGAAGAAGCTGCAGAATTCGATCTACGGCACGCCGCTGGCCGAGGACCGGTTCTTCAAGAACACGCGCATGTATCTGTCGATCTCGGCGGACATGAACGAGGGCGACCTGATCGCCAAGGTGCCGTATCTGGTGAAGGCCTGTTCGGCGAATCACATCGAGCATCTGGTGCGACAAGCGCTGCCGGGCGTGCCGATCGCGCATACGCCGAAGCCGCCGTCAGCGGTGCCGGTGAAGTTGAATTGCCAGTACTTCAATGTGTCGCTGAACGGTGGCGCGTGGGAGGCGATCGTACGGTCGCGGAATTTCGCGGTTTATGTGCCGGGGGATTTTCCGAATCCGAATTTGGAGTTGATTATTTTGCTGCCTGAGGCTGGGTGAGTTTCTTCGTAGTGAGCGGTTATGCTGCGCGTTGTGGTGAAAGTGGGCTTGGCGGGGCTCCTGCTGGTCGCGGCGGGCTGCGGCAGTGTTGCGCCAGCGGAGAAGGCGCCGCAGAAGTGGCAGGTTGGATACTGGCTGTGGGATCACTACGGCAGTCGAGGTAGCTTCGAGAAGACAGCGGTTGACGTTCTCTATTTCCACGCTGTCCGGCTTGCGCGCATTCACTACGCGGGTCCCGCGACTTGGAGTGCATTCGGTTCCTGGCCTGACGATCTGCCGCGCGCTAACGAATACTGGGTGGTCTTTCGGGCGGAGGAAGGTGGGATTCCCGACGGCAGCGCGGCGAAACAGTTGGCTCGAGAAGTGGCCGATTTGCAGAAGGAGGCCTCTAAGCGCGGCGCACGGTTGAGCGGGATTCAACTGGATATCGATAGTCCGACCTCACAACTACATGACTATGCCCTTTTCCTGCGGTTGGTGAAAAATGAATTGCCGAAGGGTGTGGCGTTGTCTATTACGGGGTTGCTCGACTGGTTTCGCCCTGGGACAGCGGTAGCGGAGGTTGTAGCCGCCGTGGACGAATTCGTGCCGCAGTTCTACGACACGGAGCATTCGCTTGGGCATGGGAAAATCTCAACGCAAATTCAAGCCGCGAAGCGGGGGCCGCAATTCAACCGCTTTGGAAAGCGGTACAAGATCGGGATATCGACGTTTGGACGCGCGCAAATTCAAGAACACCCTCGTAATACCCGCTCCAACGGGGTCGGGCTTCGTGCAAGTTGGATCAGCCCGGACCTTGCCCCTCGCGACATCGCGCTCGCGCCGGGCTTCGAGCTCGAAGCGTCGACGAATCCCGCTGGCGAGCGACTCCTGCGCTACAAAGCGACGCAGAAGACTCAGGTCGGATATCAGAACTGGGAGCGCGGAACACAAGTGGAGTTTGTGCTGGCGACTCCGGAATCGGTTCGGGACTCCGTTGCGCGGGCGCGCCAATTAGGCGGCCACTGCGCTGGCGTCATTTTCTTCCGATGGCCAACGCCTGGGGAAACGATGGCGTTGCCGCCCGAGGTTGTTCTAGCGGCTGTCGAGGGAAAGCCCGTTGCCAGGGCAGCGGCGGAGTTACGGGTTAAGGACCATAAATGCGCGGCGGTGCAGTGCGTGGATCTGACCGTTAGCGGAATCGACCCGTGGTCCGCGACGGCGGTGCGGTATCACGTCGAGATCTCCGCGGAGATCGACTACTTCATGCCCGTTACGAATAGTCCCGCCCGAATGGTGGGGCCTGCGGCTTTGGAGGTGACGATCCCGCCGTACGTCGGCGTCTCGCAATTGCGGCTGGGGCGGGCGGTAGCGGGTGTTGCGGCGACGTACACGTTGAAGGAGGCGAAATGACGCGGCTCCGATTGGGATTATTGGCGGCGACGGGAGTTCTGCTTGCGTGTCCGTTCGACACGGCATTGCGAGAGTATCTGCACGCGCAGTTCTGGCAGCCCTTTTCGTCGTGGTATTCTTCGCCGCCGCGCCGCACGGGAAGAGATTTGTCGAAACCGTATGCGGGTATGCTGCGTTCCACACCGGAGACGCCGCTTGGGCGGCTCCGATTGGCGTACATCACGCAGCAACCGAATGCGTCCGCCAAAGCGCTTGCCGAGGCCCGCGCGGCGGGGCTGACCGACCGCGATCAAGAGGAAGTTGACTTGGTCGCCGCAAAGTTGAACATGCGATTCGGCGACGCCAAGCCGCAGTCGGTCCGCAAGCAATTCACCGACTTTCTACGAACCGCGAAGACTCCCGAATTCCGCAGCGAGGCGAGAGGGTGGATCGCCCACGTCTACTACGAAGAGGGGAATCACACCGAAGCTGGGAAGATCTATATCGATGAGCTGAAACGCAACGATTCAAATCTAAGCCGGGACGTGTTGATGGACTCGCTGCGCATGAATTTTGGTCATGCAGGCGGGCAGCACTTGCGCGATCACATCGAGGAGTATTTCGACACCGCGGATCATGCTGTCTTTGCGATTCAGTTGGTGACGAATCCACGATTCAATCGGCCGTATTCCTTGGCGCCGGACGAGGATCGCTATGACCATAGGGAGCCGGAGCCAACGATTCCGCAGGAGAAGATTCTCGCGTTGCTGGAGAAGCACGCCAAGCTGTTGGTGTCACGGCGGGGGTCGAGCGAGCTCGCAATTTTGGCGATGCGCGCCGCGCTGCGGGCGGGGGATCCGTCCGGAGCGCTGCGGTTCGCGAAGAGAATTCCGGCGGATTCGAAGACGAGGCTGGAACCGGAGTTTCTGTGGCTGCTGGGATCGGCGCAGTTTTTGGCTAAGGAATACAAGGCCGCCGAGGAGCCGCTGGTGGCGCTGTTCGGCTTGCGCGCGGCGTCGCCTAATCAACGCGCGGCCGCGGCGTATGGCTTGTGCGGCGTGTATTGGAAGTTGCGGGATCCGGTCGAAGGTTTGCGGTTTGCGCTGTGGCTTGAGCAAGAGAATCTAGCGGGACGTGGAGGGGGCCGGGACACGCCGCGAGTGGAAAACGGCTCGATCTACTGGGCTTCATCGGGATTCGATCTGGGCTTGCTGCTCGAACACGAAGCCTCGATTTCACAGTTGCAGGAGTTTGTCGCCAAGTATCCCAAAGCGGCCGAGATCAGTGTCGTGAAGTATGCGCTCGCGGTGCGATTGATGCGAGAGAACCGAGCGGAGGAAGCGGCCGGAGTCTATCGCGCGATCGGCGCGAATGTGCGCGCGGAACGGGCGTTGCGGGTTGCGAATCTGTATCGTGCGGCGGAAGGCGGCGATCCGGAGGCGAGTATCCAATTTGCCGCGTTCTTGAACGAACACTCCGAAAGAGTTTATTTCAACGACCGACTTTGGAACGGCTTCCAATCGTACGTGATGCTGGCCGACGCGGACTATCGCTTCACCAAGGAAGAGCGAGAACGGCAACGCGCCGCGGAGCGCAAGTTCAAGGACGATCAGGAGGAGCGGTGGCGCGCGCACCTGATACTACGGGATGTAGTGAACGGATCGGCGCCGGTCGCCGTTAAGCGCCGGGCCGCCGCATTGGATCTGGAATGTCTGGTGCGCTTGAGCAGCCGGTTCGGGAGAGCCGAGGAGATTCGAACCGCGATCGTCGAGATGCGCACGTGGTTACGTAAAAGCTGGGCCAAGTGAAGTAGTATAGACATCGATGCGCGCATTCGCCGTAGCCATTGCGATGGCGGGACCGTTGTTCGCGGCGGAGTTGGGTTCCGCGGCGACGGAGATCCTGCAACGGCGTTGTTTGGCGTGTCACAACGCGAAGGTCAAGACGGCGGGGTTGGATCTGTCGACACGAGGCGTTGTGCCGCTGCATCGACTGTGGGAGCGGGTCGAGAAAGGCCAGATGCCGCCGTCGGGGCCGCTGTCGGCCGATGAGAAGGCGACGCTGCGGGCGTGGATCGATGCGGGCGCGCCGTGGACTAACACGATCGCGGAGCGACGCGCGGGGGCGGATTGGTGGTCGCTACAGCCGTTGCGCAACGAAGTAGCGCCGGGGATCGACCGGTGGATCGAAGCTGGACTGAAAAAAGCGGAGCTGCGTGCGGCGCCGCGCGCGGACAGGCGCACGCTGATTCGCCGGTTGAGTTTCGATCTGTTGGGTCTGCCGCCCACGCCGGAAGCCGTCGAAGCGCTTGTGCGGGACGGGCGCCCCGATGCCTGGGAGCGGCTGATCGACAGAATGCTGGCGTCGCCGCATTACGGCGAGCGTTGGGCGCGGCACTGGCTCGATGTGGCGCGATACGCCGAGAGCGAAGGATTCGAACGCGACTCGCTGCGCGAGCACGTTTGGAAGTATCGCGACTACGTGATCAAGAGTCTGAACGAAGACAAGCCGTACGCTCAGTTTGCGCGTGAGCAGATCGCGGGCGATGTGCTGCCGGACGCGACGCATGACAGCATGGTTGCGACGGCGCTGTTGACGATGGGTCCAACCGATGCCGTTGGGCTGACTTCGGCGGTGGAGTCGGAGCGCGAGGCCGTGCGCGAGGACATGTTGGAAGAATCCCTCAGCGTTGTGAGCCAGACGTTTCTTGGGCTGACGGTGAACTGCGCCCGCTGCCACGATCACAAGTTCGATCCGATTCCTCAGCGCGACTATTACCGCATGCGATCAGCGCTTGCGTCGGTGTGGCCGCCGATCGGCGTCGACGACTCTCTCATCGACGTGCAGCCGAATACGCTGGCTCTTCTGACGCCGCGCGAGCGGCGGGAGCGTGAGAAGACTTTGGAACCGATTCGGAATCGAATTGGGGAGTTGGAGGCGCGCATCGCGCGCGCGTACCGCGCTGTGCGGCCGGAACCGGTTTCGACGATCCCCGCACCGTTCGCCCGATGGACCTTCGACGTCGACGCGCGCGACGAAATCGGCAAGATGCATGGTCCTGAGCCGCGCCCCGAGACGGGGACGATGTCGACCGCGCCGCTAACAAAGGAGATTCGCGAGAAAACGCTGGAAGCGTGGGTGCGCGTGCGAAAAGCGCCGGAGAAATCGACCGTGTTATTCGAACTGCGCAATCGGAGCGGGTATCGAGGCGCAAGCGTTGACGGCATTCAGTGGGTTGGGGGGAAGGCCAAGCGCTGGGAGAACACTTCGATCGGGCGGTTTCGATCGGCGGAGATCAAGGGCGCGGCGGCGGAAGACACCGCCGCCGGCGGGCGCATCCACATCGCGATTGTTTATCGCGGCGACGATTCGATCCAGATCTATCGCAACGGCGCGCGGTACGGGGAGGCCTACGTTCCCGATCGCGGCACGCCCGCCGCACATCTGCAGACGTACTTTCCCGGCGACGCGATTGTGCGGTTCTATTCCACAGCGGAGCTTTTGTTGGAAGAGGCGCGGCTTTACGATCGCGCGTTGACGGATGCGCAGATGGCGGCATCTTTCGCGCAGCGCGTGGCGAACTACAACAAAGAAGAGTTGCGGGCGCGGATGGCGGACGTGACGGAGCTGTTTTCGTTGGAGGCCGCACTCAGCGAAGAACGCTCGAAACTGGCGACGATTCCCGCACCCGAGGCGGGCTGGTTCGCGGCGGTACGGCCGGCGGCGCCCACGAGGTTGTTGGCGCGCGGCGATGTAACTAAGAAAGGCGAAGTGATCGGGCCGGGCGGAGTCGCCGCGATCAAAGGATTGCGCGCGGATTTCGACTTGCACGCCGATGCCGCCGACGGCGACAAGCGCCTCAAACTGGCCGATTGGATTACCTCTTCCGATAATCCGCTGTTTTGGCGGGTGATGGTCAATCGCGTTTGGCACCATCATTTCGGCAGCGGACTTGTAGAGAATCCGAACGATTTTGGCTACAACGGCGGATTGCCGAGCCATCCGGAACTGCTCGATTGGCTAGCGGCGAAGTTTCGTTCGAGCGGTGGAAGCCTGAAGACGCTTCACAAAACGATTCTGCTCTCGGAAGCGTATCAGCGGGCTTCGAGATTCGATGCCGCAGCCGCGGCGAAGGACGCCGACAACCGGCTGTTGTGGCGGTTCACGCCGCGGCGACTGCAGGGTGAAGCGGTGCGCGACGCGATGCTCGCGGTGAGCGGCGCGCTGAATGCCAGGCTGCATGGCGCGAGTTTTAAGCCGTTCGTTACCAGCAATACGAACGGATCGTTCCGGATCTACCGGCTTCAGGAAAAGAACGACGAAGAGCAGAACCGCAGGACGATTTATCGCGCCAGCGTCGCGACCGCCGGGAGTCCGATGCTGGAGGCGCTGGATTGTCCGCTGCCGGCTGTGAAGATGCCGAAGCGCGCGGCGACGACGACAGCGCTGCAGGCGCTAAGCCTAACCCGGCATAGCCGGAACCAAAGAGGGAAATCGGATACGATGCCGGGATGGGCGTTGAATCACTGACCGAGCGGTACGGATCGCAGATCGCGGGGGTGTTGGGTTGCTA
>VFZW01000064.1 GCA_016871055.1 Acidobacteriota bacterium | reverse complement strand
CGTTAATCTGTTCGAGCAAACCCCCATTTTACAGGCCTTCCACTGCAATGACCCTCCAGAAAAATTAGACAGATTTTCTAACCAACTGATTCTGCCGGACTTATAGCCGGACAGTAGTGGTCCCGTCGAAACCCGTATTGTCGACGAACTGGCGATAATTAATCACATCATATCCAGAAAATGGATGTCTCAAACGACCGACCTCTGCCACGCCTACGACGACGTCCTCAAGCGGGCCACCCGCCCCACCACCAAGGCCGAGGCCGTCGCCATGGCCGAAATCGACCGCGCCGTTCCTGGTGGTGCCCAAATTGTCCTCGACCGCAGTCTCCAAACTCTTACCACGATGCGCAGCCGCCTCCTCCGCGACCTTTTCCGCTTTCGCAAAGAACAAAAATCGACACTTCGGGTCCTACCTCCTATGGAAACAAAGGACTTAACGTCGGACCCATCGGACCCTGAAGTCATCCTCCCGCCCGCTCCCGGCCCCACGCCGGCCACCACTCTCACCTGTCCCCCCGAGGAACCGGCCGAGGTGTCCCCCGAAGCGGCGGCGGCAGCCCCCGGGGACATCCTCACCTGGGCCAAGCAGAGCTTCGCCTTCTCCCCCGACAAGGCCCAAAAGCAAATCCTCACCGGCAAACCCGGCCGAACGCTCGTCCTCGGCGCTCGCCAAACCGGCAAGTCCACCGCGACAGCTCTCAAGGTCCTCTGGGAAGCCATCCAGAACCCCGGCCGCCAGATCCTGCTTGGCGCCCCCTCCAGCCGTCAATCCGGCCAGATCGGCCAAAAAGCCCGCGCCGCCGCCCACAAGCTCTACGGCAAAAGGCCAAATCGGTCCCTGAAGGCTTCGAGCTCCCCAACGGAGCCCAAATCCTCTCCCTCCCCGACTCCGAGGAGACCATCCGCGGCTTCTCCAACCCCCACCTGATCGTCGTCGACGAAGCCGCCTTCGTCACCGACGACATCTACAAGGCGCTTCTCCCCACCCAAGCCACCGGCACGGCCAACGTGATCTTGCTGTCCACCGCCAACGGCCAATCCGGCTTCTTCTTCGAACAGTGGGTCGAGCAGTCCCGCCCCTGGACCCGCGTCCAGATCGACGTCAAGGACTGCCCTCGCATGAACGACAAGTTCCTCGCCGAAATGCGTATCCTGCTCGGCGAGGAAGACTTCACCCAGGAGTTCCAAAACAAGTTCCTCCACGCCCCCGGTGCGATCTTCACCCGCGACATGATCGCCAACGCCTTCAAGGACTACGTCAAACCACTCCTGCCTTGGGATAAGCAGGTCATGGAGTAACGCGCCGCCCGGGTCTTCCGCAAGGATCGCCCAAGCAGCCACCAGCTCTTTGAAAAACTGAATATCCCACCCACGGGGACGGCGGCTAGAACACCACCTTCAACGACATCTGCCAGTTCCGGCTGTCGCCCGCCGTTCCCGTGATCCGGCCAAACGCCGTATTCGTCGGCGTCGTATTCGGCGCGTTGAAATTGGTGTGGTTCCAGGCGTTGTAAGCGTCCGCACGGAACTGCATCTTGATCGACTCGCGGATCGGGAAGTTCTTCACCAGCGAGAAATCCCAACTCCGTTGTCCCGGCGACGAAACCGCCGAAAAGCGCATCGGGAACTCGCGGTAGTTCGACGCCAGTTGCTGATTGGCGTTCCGATTGAATCCGGCATCGACGTTGAACCAGCGGTCCACATCCCGCTGGCCGTTCGGAATGCGGATGCTCTTGATATCGCCATTGAAGATGGCGTTGCCAAAACCCATCGGTCCGCCCGACTGCAGCGCAACGATCGCGCCGATCTGCCAGCCGCCGGCCACGAAGTCCAACGGCTTGGCCATCTGGGAGCCGAATCGCCGGCCGCGGCCCACGGGCACTTCCCAAATGCCGCTCGATGCCATGCGGTGCGGGCGGTCGAACGAGCTGATGCTCTCATACGGCCGCGTGTCGGCGGCGTTCATGAACTCGATCGCCTCCATCGTCTTCGACCACGTGTAGGACATCTGCACCGTGAACCCCTGCAGGAACCGCCGCTCCGCGCGCAGTTGCATCGAGTGATACCAGGAGTAACCGCCGGGGACCTCGCCGCGAATCGAGCCGAAATGCGGGAATGGCCGCAGCAGGTTCGCTCGCGAGATGTTGGCGCCATAGATCGGATTGGTGCCGCGGAAGGGATTCGGCGATTGCGCCGAGAGGAAGTCGATCCGTGCCTGATCGCGAACCGGCGAGCGGCTCAGGAACTCGTTCGGCGTCGCGTTCTGCTCGGGCTCGATATCGAGTCGCGTGCCGCGATTGCCCACGTAGCTGGTGTCGAGCACAATTTGCCCGGGCAGCAACTGCTGCACGCCCAGCGACCACCGCTGCGCATAGCCCTGCTTGTTTGGACGGAAGTAAAAGTTCAGCCCTTGGCCAAGATTCGTCGCGAGTCCGCCCGATGGACCGCGCGGTTGCAACAGCCCGGTGGGAAACGGATTGGCCGTCGTCGCGATGTAGCTCAGGCCGTTATCGAGCGAGGCCTGAATCGGTGTTGACTGCGAGAAGCCTGTCTGCAACGGCAGGATCGTGTTCACGCCCAGACTGTTGAAGAAGATCCCATGCCCGCCGCGCACGACGGTCTTCTTCGTCGCCTCGTAGGCGAAGCCGAACCGCGGCATCAGGTTGTTCTTCTCGCCGAGGAACGGGCTCCGCTGATCCGCTGTCACCCAGGTCAGACCACCCAATGCGCGGAAGTTGCTCACCGGCAATTCTGCGATCGGCGCGCGGGCGTAGTTGGCGCGAGCGGCCGCGTCGATCGGATTCGCTGTTGTCGAGTCGAAGTTCCCGAGCAGCCGGTTGTAGCGCTCGCTAATAGGCGTTTCTAGTTCGTAGCGCAAACCGAGGTTCACCGTCAGCCGGCGCGTGACCTTCCAATCGTCCTGCAGGAACAAACCGTAGTACTTGTTCTGCAACGCCGAACTCGCCGCCACATCCATCGATCCGTCGGGAATGCCGAGCAGCATCGAAGCCAGATCCTGGCCGATCGGCGCCGGAGGCGCGTTGTCCAGTGGCCCGCGCGTGTACGTCGTTCCGAACGAAATATCGGGCGCGTTTCCGATCGGCCGCCGGTTGTTGAAACTCCGATAGACGCGCACCTCCGGGCCAAAGCGAAGCGTGTGGCTGCGTTTGAGTATGGTGAAGCTCGCCATGCCCGAATGCGTCAACGACGAGTTCACGCCGTCGCCGGGATCTTCCCAGTACGAAAGCTGCGAATACGCGCCCGGCGATATGCGCGGCAAAGGCGCCTGGCCTCGCTCCGTCAACGCGATCAACTGTGGGCTGAAGCCCAGCGCCGCGTAATCCATCCCGCGCGAGGTTCGGTACTGCCACCATTTGGTGCTCGTAAACCCGTAGCGCATGTTGAGCACCGTGGTCGGCGAAAGCACCAGCACGTCGTCGAGCGCGACGCCGCGATTCGGCCGGTTCTGATGAATCCCGTTCACTTCGTTGAGGAAGTCGTGGTTCTTGTCTTCTTTCCAGAAGTCGTAATGCAGCCGCAAGAACATCCGGTGGTTTTCGTTGATCGCGTGATCGAGCCGCAGCAGCGTCGAGTACGTCTTCTGGATCGCCTTCGGCGCGCTGAAGAAGTTGTTGCGGCCGTCGGCGGTCGCCGTCGCGGGTGAGTTCGGAAGCGGATAGAGCCGCGCCAGATTCACGCCCAACCGGTCGAGCCGCGACGCCGGAATGATGTTGCCGGGAAACGCCGTGCGCGAGAAACGCCCGCCCGCCGCGGCGGCGGTGCTGCGCGGATCATAGATCGCGTAGTTGGCGTTGCGCAGCGGCAGTAGATCGGAGAAATCGCCTCTGCGCTGCGCTTCGGTGGGAACCGTGCGGCTGAACTGAGTCGGAACGCCGAACTGGTTGCCTTCGTAGGCGAAGAAGAAGAAGCTCTTGTTGCGGCCGTTGTAGATCTTCGGAATCGCCAGAGGCCCGCCGAGCGAAAAGCCGTAGCGGTTGTCCTGATAGATCGGCTGCGGCGTGTTGTTCTTGTTGTTGAAGAAGTTCGGCGCATCCAGCGCCTTGTGCCGCAAAAACCAGTGCGACTCACCGTGCAGTTGGTTGGTGCCCGAGGCCGTCGAAACGTTCACCACCGATCCCATCGTGTGGCCTACCGATGCGTCGTAGGCCGAGGTCTGCATCTTGAACTCGCGCACCGAAGAGGCCGGCGGTGCATAGGCGACGCGCGCGTAGCCGCGGCCGCGGTCGGCGGCCGTGTTCGAGATGCCGTCGATCTGGAATTCGTTGCTGTACCGGCCCGCGCCGTCGGCCGCGAAATCGGAGGTGGCCTCGGGCGCCATCGACTTACGCAGCCGCAGGTTGGTCGTATTGGCCACGCCTGGCGCCAGCAGCGTGAGCTCGAGCGGATTGCCGCCGCGCTGCGGCAGCTCCGAGATGCGGCGCTGATCCATCACCAGTCCGAGGCTAGCCGATGCGGTCTCCAGCGGCGGCGGCGAGTCGCGAACCTCGACGGTCTCGGCCGTCTGGCCGAGTTCAAGCTGAACGGGCACCTCGGTGGTCTCCGACACACGCACCTCTACGTTGTTACGGAGAAAGGTCTTGAAGCCCGTGTGTTCGACGCTCAGCTTGTACATGCCGGGAATCAAGAACGGGATGTTGTAAAGCCCGGCTTCATTGGTCTGGGACGTCGCGCTGACGCCTGTGTCGTTGGCGGTCGCGCGCACACGCGCCGCCGGAACCACAGCGCCACTCGCGTCTGTGATTGTGCCGCGAATAAAGCCGCGCGGATCCTGCGCATGAAGCGAAGCGAGAAGAAGTGCACTGAAGCAAAGGTGTCGCATAGTGTGCCCATCCTACCAAACGCGGACCTCGAAATCCTATATACTTCACTCTGGAGGCCACATGATCTGGTGGGCGGCGATAGCTCTGTTTCAACAGACGATCGCGCTGGACATTCCCAGCAAGAATCCGAACACGTCCGAGGCCGATGTCGCCGCGGGCAGAAAGCTTTTCAACGGCCGTTGCGCGGGTTGTCACGGCCCCGCCGGCGAGGGCGGCAAAGGCGCGAACCTCGCCGTGCCGCGCCTCACGCGCGCGCAGGAAGATCGCGCGTTGTATCGCGTCATTCGCTACGGCGTGCCCGATACCGAAATGCCCGCCTCGCTGATGGACGCGCACGAAATCTGGCAGGTCGCCGCGTTTGTCCGAACGCTCGGCCGCGTGCAGTCGGCGGCTGTCACCGGCAATGCCGCCAACGGCGCCTCGCTGTTCAAGGGCAAAGGCGGCTGCATCGGTTGTCACACGGTCGGATTGGAAGGCGGGCGCAGTGGCCCGGCGCTGTCCGGCGTCGGCGCGCGGCGCGGCGCGCAGCATCTGCGGGCGAAACTACTCGATCCGTCGGCGTCCGTTCCCGAGAACTTTCGCATGGTTCAGATCACTACACGCGACGGCAAGACCATTCGCGGCCAGCAACTCAACGAAGACACGTTCTCGGTCCAGCTTCGCGATGGCGCCGATCGCTTTCACTCGCTGTGGCGCGAGGACATTACGGCTATCACCAGCGAGCGCAAAACGCCGATGCCATCCTACAAAGGCCGGTTGTCCGAGAGCGAGATCGACGACGTCGTTGCCTACATGGCTTCCCTGCGAGGTGATCAATGAGACTCCTACTGTTCTGCGCCCTTACGCTCGGCGCGCAGGTCACGCACGAACGCCTGCTTAAGGCCGAAAGGGAGCCGCATAACTGGCTGACGTACTCCGGCAACTTCGCCGGACATCGCTACTCGCCGCTTAATCAGATCAATACGTCGAACGTCTCCAAACTCAAGCCGGCGTGGGTGTATCAGACCAACTCGCTGCAGAAGTTCGAGACAACGCCGATCGTGCTCGATGGGGTCATGTACATCACCGAGTCGTCGAGTCACGTGACGGCGCTCGATACCAAGACCGGCCGCACGTTGTGGCGCTATCGGCGGCCGATGCCGGACGATATCAAAGTGTGCTGCGGCCAAGTGAACCGCGGCGTCGCGATTCTCGGCGATCTGGTCTACGTCGGCACGCTCGATTCGCACCTGATCGCACTCGATGCCAAGACCGGCGCCGTGCGCTGGGACACCAACGTCATCGACTACAAAGCCGGTTACTCGATCACCGTCGCGCCACTCGCGTTGAAGGACAAGATCGTGGTCGGAATCGCCGGCGGCGAGTACGGTATTCGAGGCTTCCTCGACGCCTACGACGCCAAGACCGGCAAGCGCGCGTGGCGCTTCTACACCGTGCCCGGTCCCGGAGAAAAGGGCAACGAGACCTGGGCCAACGACAGCTGGAAACGCGGCGCCGCCGCCACATGGGTGACGGGCGCCTACGATCCCGATACGAACCTCGTCTATTGGGGCACCGGCAATCCCGGCCCCGATTGGAACGGCGATGTCCGCAAGGGCGACAACCTCTACTCCGACTGCATGCTGGCCATCGATGCCGACACCGGCAAGCTGAAGTGGTACTTCCAGTTCACGCCGCACGATGTGCACGACTGGGACGCCACCGAAGTGCCTGTCCTGATCGACGCCGAGTTCCGTGGCGCCAAACGCAAGCTGCTGCTGTTCCCCAATCGTAATGCCTTCTACTATGTGCTCGATCGCGTGACCGGGCAGTTCCTTCTCGGCAAGCCGTATGCGAAGCAGACATGGGCGAAGGGGTTGGACGACAACGGCCGTCCGATGCGCAACGAGAACACCGCGCCCACCGTGCAAGGTACGGTGGTGTTCCCATCGGTCGGCGGCGCGAACAACTGGTACAGTCCCAGCTACAGCCCGCAGAACCAACTGCTCTACATCGCCGTGCGTGAGGCCGGTCACATCTACTATTTCGGCGAGGCCGAGTTTAAAGAAGGCGAGCAGTACAACGGCGGCGGATTCCGCTCGATTCCCGGTGAGCCCGAATGGGGCGCGATCCGCGCCTACAACCCAACCACCGGCGAAGCGAAGTGGGAGTTCAAGATGTCGTCGCTGCCGTTCTCGGGCGTGCTCTCGACAGCGGGCAATCTCGTTTTTGGAACCACAGCCGAAGGTCAGGTCTTCGCGCTACAGGGCGACACCGGCCGATTGCTCTGGCGTTTCCAAGGCGGCGGCAACGCGCGCGGCAACGCGATGAGCTACATGAGCGGCGACAAACAGCACGTCGCCGTGACGATCGGAAACTCGCTCTACGCCTTCGTCGTCGAGTGAGTTGGTATACTCCCTCGTCATGGTGCTCTTACGAATCCTGGCGCTTGCGGCCACCGTCTGCTGGGCGCAGCCCGCCAAGCAGCAGATCCTCGATCTCGACAAACAATGGGCCGCCGCGATCCAAAAACGCGACGCGGCGTTTCTGGGAAAGATCCTCACCGACGATCTTGTCTACGCGCACGCCTCCGGTGTTGTCGATACGAAGGCGACCTACATCTCCAAGATCAAGGAAGGCAAGCAGGTCTACAAGTCGGTCGACCGCATGAAGATCACGGTAAACCTCTACGGCGCCGACACCGCGGTCACACATTGTTGGATGCGTGTCACCGGCGTGAATCCGCAAGGTCCGTTTGACGACAAGGTTATGATGATGCACACGTGGGTTAAGCAGGGCGGCGCGTGGAAACTCGCCGCGCACCAGACTACTCGCGTCGACAAACTCCCCTAAACCCTATGAAGATGATCGATACCCACCACCACTTCTGGAAGTACTCCACGAAAGAATACGGCTGGATCAGCGATTCGATGAAAGTCATTCGCCGCGACTTCCTGCCGCCGGATTTGGAGAAGACGTTGAAAGACGCCGGCGTCGATGGCGCCATCTCGGTGCAGGCGCGCCAGAGCGTCGAAGAGTCCGATTGGCTGCTGGGCATGGCTGAGAAGAACAAGTTCCTGCTCGGCGTGGTCGGCTGGGTCGACCTGCGGAGCAAGGACGTCGACAAGGACCTGGAACGCTTGGCCAAACACAAGAAGTTTAAGGGCGTGCGACACGTCGTCCAAGACGAGCCCGATGACAACTTCATCCTCGGCGCGGCGTTCAACGAAGGCATTAAGAAGCTGATCAAGTACGACCTGCGATATGACATCTTGATTTTTGAAAAGCATCTTAAGGCTTCGATTGCGTTTGTCGATAAGCACCCTAGGCAGATGTTTGTGCTTGATCATGTTGCGAAACCTCGGATCAAAGATCGCGTGCTGTCGCCGTGGCGAGAGAACATGATCGAACTCGCGAAACGGCCGAACGTGTACTGCAAGATCTCGGGCATGATTACGGAAGCGGATTGGCAGAAGTGGACGAGCGCGGATCTTGCTCCGTACCTGGATGGGGCGATGGAAGCGTTTGGGCCTAAGAGGCTGATGTTCGGTTCCGATTGGCCGGTGATGTTGGTGGCCGGGCAGTATAAACCGTGGGTGGAGTTGGTAAAGAAGACGATCGCCCGTTACACAAAGGACGAGCAGGAAAGGATCCTCTACAAAAACGCTGTGGAAGCGTATAAATTGTAGATAGTACATGGCAACCGCAATCACAGCCTTGAAGCCACTCGATCGCCACAAGCGATGGACGAGGCAGGATTGCGCGGCGATGGAGCGCGCGGGCATTATCAAGCCCGAATCTTACGAGATGATCGAGGGAGAAATCCTACTCAAACCGCCCAAGCATTCTCCGCACGGCCGGGCGATCGCCTATTTGTCCGCCACGCTCAGACACCATTTCGGTGTGGACTTCGTGTTGACGGAGACCACGATCGACGTTCGGCCGGAGGACCATCCTACTAGCGACCCAGAGCCTGATGTGATTGTCGTCAATATTCCGCTCGGCGAACTGCCGCTACTTATTCAGCCGGCGCAGATTCGATTTTTGGCAGAAGTCTCAAATTCCACGCTGGATCTGGATCTGGAAGTGAAGTCGAAGCTCTATGCGCGGTCCGGGATTCCGGAGTATTGGGTGCTCGACATTGCCAAGAAGGAAGTGCACGTGCATCGGAAGCCGTTGCGTGGCGATTACAAGTCGATCACGACTTATGCCGGCGACGAGTCGGTGAGTCTTTTGGCCGCGCCCGACGAGACTTTTCCGGTCAGTGAACTATTCTAGTTCCTTCAGTAGTTCCCACGCGCCGAGGCGGGCGCGCGTTGCGCTGATGCTTTCGAGTATGCCGAGCGAATACGACTCTCCGGCGCGATAGCGGCCGTCGGTTGCTTCAGCGCCAGCGGCATTGGACACGGATGATACGCGGAAGGTCAGTTCATCGGACTTCGAAATCTCGACCGTGCCTTTGTAGAGCCAGCCCAACTCGCCGCCGGGACGATATTCTTCGATTACCATGTCGTCGCCGGAGAACAGCAGTCTGATGCGCGCCGCCGTTGCGCGACCGCTTTTGAACACGGTGATGCGCGAGCGCCAGCGTCCCGCCAGCTTGCCCACAAGTGGCATGGCGAAAAGCAGTCCACAGACAGCGCGGCGGGTCATCTCCCCGATGATGCCACAACCGCGCGGGGGATCGAATCGGCGATTCGGCGGGCCTGTTGGATATGCCGCCGGTTGTGGGCGGCGATTAACAGGAACCCTGTGCCGGCGGAGAACCGGATCAAGGGAGCGAACGGATTCTTGAATCGAATGCCGTTCAGGTTCAAGAGTTTCGCTTCGTTCAGCAGGTTGACGACGGCGCGCTGAGCGCCAAGAAAATCGCGCAGAGCGGCCCGGGGATCCGCTTCCCGGGCGGGCACGACCGAGTCGGGCGCGCGGAACTTGCTTTTAGAGCCGGCTTCCATTCGTTCGATGAATATGCGAGCGAACCAGCCCGGCTGGATCGGGCCGCGGCGGTCGCTGCGAACGACGTGCATGGCAGGCTTGAGGGCGTCGCGGATCGCGCTGGAGTAGATCAAGTTCGTCTTCGCCAGATGTTCAAGACACTGAGCCGCCGACCAGCCACCGGGTTGACGGCCGGTCAACTGGTTGAAGGCGTAGTCGATAATCAGGCTCTCGGCCATCCTCGACGATTCGTTTAGTTGGGCAAGTACCGCCTCTAAGTCAGCTGCGAGTTCCATCTTCTGCAATAAGAGCGTGACCGAGGGAAAAAAGTAGTCACTCGCCGAGCCAAATTCGGCACGCCGCGGCTCTTTCTTGACTGACGATAACCGGGTCCTTCGACGGAGGGGTCAATTCGAGTGCAAGGCGGCCTTTCCCGAACGGGGTGCAGCGCTCGACGGCATCGATCGAGACGAGCGACGCGCGGTTGGCGCGGAAGAAGCGGCCGGAGTCGATTTCGCGCTCGATCTCTGTCAAGACCTTTTCGACAAGGTGGCGTTTGCCGTCGCGTGTGACGAGGAATACGAGTTTGTCTTCGGTGAAGAAGTAGGCGATGTCGGCGGTTTTGACCACGTGGAATCCGGCGCCACGACGGATGAGGAAGCGATCGCGGCGTTTGGCGCCGTCATGAGTGACGTTGCGGAGGCGGGCGGCGTAGTCGGAAGAAAAGTGTTCCGCGAGGGACTGGAACTTGGCCAGTGCGGCGGCGACTTGCGGCTGCCGGATGGGCTTCAGCAGATAGTCGATGCCGTTGGATTGAAACGCTTCGAGCATGTACTCGTCGTAGGCGGTTGTGAAAACGACGGGCGAGGCGAAGGAAACCGATCGGAAAATTTCGAAGCTGAGGCCATCGCTGAGTTGGATGTCACAGAAGACCAGATCGGGCGCGGGGTTGGGGCGGAACCAGCGGATGGACTCGGCGACGCTCGCAAGTTCGGCGGCGATGGCGGCGTTGGGCGCGGCGGTTCGCAGGCATGCGGCGAGCTTCTCTCGCGCGAGTGGTTCGTCTTCGACGATCACCAGGTTCAATGCAAGGATTTTACCGGCAATCGGACGGAAAAGCGAGCGGGGCCGGGTGAGACTTCGAGTTCGCGGTCCAGAGTCAGGCGGCAGCGTTCGCGGAGATTCTCGAGGCCGACGCGGGAGGTAGGGCGCGGATGGCGGCGGGCGCGAATTTCGTTCTCGACGACGACGGCGCCGTCTTCGAATCGGAGTTCAATGGAGAGCGGCTCGTCACGGCTGAATTCATTGTGTTTGACGGCGTTCTCGATCAGGATCTGGAGGGAGATCGGCGGCACATAGGAGTTCGCGAGATCGGCGCGGCGCGGGGGCATCTTCAAGTGAATGGCGTCCTCAAAACGCAGTTTGAGCAATGCGAAGTAGCGGTCGAGGAAATCGAGTTCGTCTTCGAGCGAGACCAGAGCGCGATCGCGGTTGCGGAGGGTGTAGCGGTAGACGTCGGCCAGGTTGTCGTTGAAGGCGACGGCGCGCGGGGGATCGTTCTCGATCAGCCAACTAAGGGCGTTCAACGAGTTGAACATGAAGTGCGGATCGAGCTGATTTTTGAGCGCTTCCAGTTCGGCCTCGGCTTTAGCGCGTTCGAGTTTTTCGAACGTCAGCATGTCCGATTCGCGCTGCTGAATGAGATAGACGGTTTCGTAGACGTGGGTAATGAAGATGACGCAGATCACCGAGGTGGCGGTGGCCAGGCGGATGGCGGCCCAATCGACGGGGAGTCCGGTGAACCAATACCAGGCCCACAGCATCGAGACGCAACAGGGGACGGTGTAGAAAACGATCGCGAGCAGCATCTGTGCGATGCGGCGGGCCGGGTGTTTGAACCAGGTGTTCGATTGTCGATGGCGGAGATAGAGAAATCGGTTGCCATGCCAGATCGCGGCGGCGACGGCGATAAACCAGAGTTGGCCGATCCAGAATGTCAGCAGTGTGGGGCCAACCGGTCCCCAGAGGCCTGTCCCAATCGGGATCAGTATGCCGAACATGGGGATGCAGACCGCGCGGATGCCGCCGTCGCGGAGTTCCAGCTGCCGGGCGACAAGCGGTTTCAGCATGGAAGAATCCAGCTTCGGACTGAAGATATCCGGCTTCGGCAAGTTTGAGATGGCGTGCATCGTCTGGGGATCTTATTCTGCACGGGTCACCTAATTTATGGACCCTTCGAAACTCAACTTCTACGCGATCGGCGCCGCGGCGCTGTCGACATTTCTCATTGGCGGCGTTTGGTACTCGCCCGCGTTGTTTGGCAAGGCCTGGCAAGCGGAGACCGGCATCGACGACGAAAAACTCAAGGCTCGCAATCCGGCGCCGATTTTTGGGACCTCGTTTGTGTTGGCGCTGCTGATGGCGTTCAACCTGGCGGCGTTTATCGGCCCGGAGGCGGCGCTCGGCTTCGCGGTTGCGGCGGCGTTCGCGGCGGGCTTCGGCTGGGTTGCGCTGGGAATGGGAATCACCTACCTGTTTGAAAGCCGGAGCTTGAAGCTTTGGTTGATAGACGCCGGATACCATACCGTGTCGTTTACGGTGATGGGTCTTATCCTCGGAGCATGGCGGTAGCCGCTGATCCTGTTCCATAACTAACATGGGCCGGGGCAACTGGCAATGACCCGGGGGTGAAATGAATGTGGAATGGGGCAGAGATACACCGGTGGGGCAGGAAGGAAGTAGCGCCGATTGTGGGGGTTGTAGAGACACATGGTGGGAGCGTCTACGCGACGCTTCACCGACTACTCGATCCTGGGGTTTCTGATGGAGCGAATCTCAGGGTCAAGGATTACATGTCGGCGCTTTGGGCGCTTTGGAGTTGGTATCGTTTTCGAGAATGCGGAGCGACCAATTGTTAATGCCATTGCGGATCCGATCGTCGTGGCAAGTGGTGCTTGGGACCCGCACGCCCGCCAATTTCACGATCGGGTTGCGGATGCGGTTCCCTGGGTCGTCGAGCGGTTCGACGATGCGGGGGAGATTGATTATGCTCAACGTGGCCGAATAGCCAGCGATCCGGTTGGCATCGGTCACTTCGTACTTGCTCTTCTGAAGGTCACGCTGTTGGATGTCGATCTTCCCGGTATCGAGAAGAATGTCCCAATCGGAAGGATTCAAATTGGAGCCCGCGCTGTTCAGGACATTGTCCCGCAGATAGATCTTGACGTTATCGTCCTTGGGCTCATAATCGAAGGCTATGGCCGGGCCGGTCCGTTCTTGGATGGCCAAATAGAGATTGTTCATCAACACCAACTCCATCTCGGGGCCGCCGGACACGGTCGACGAATCGTTGAATTTCGTGCCTCCGATACCGTAGCCGTAGACGACATTCCTGACGAAAAACACACGCGTATTCTGCTCGGTGCCGGTTGCCTTCTGGCTCACGTCCGGGGACCGTTTGTCGCAACTGGCGTAAACGGAATGGTGAATCACTATGTCTCTGCTGTTGCGGATCAACGCCTCGCGAACCCAAACGGAACGTGATGTTGTTGACCATGATGTTGTTGGTGTTACTGAAGACCACGCTATCGCCGGTGATGGTGATCGGGGTGGGGGCACTGGACCCGTCCAGAGTAAGCTGCCCACTGGTGATGTTGAGTTGAGATGTAAGAACGATCTCGCCCCCCCACCTTGAAGCGCACAATACGGGGGATACTTTGTTCGACCGCCTCACGGAGCGTCACCCCCTGTTGGCGGTCATCGGAGAGCGTATCGACCGTGATCACCGTGAGCGTAGTCCCCGCTCCTTGGGTTTGGGTGATGGGGTTCGACGTTTGAGCGAATCCGTACTGCGCGAGCAGAAGAAATATTAGGTAGCGCATGGCCCGTCCATTCTAGCGGCTTTTGAGCCGCCACATGTTGCTTTCAACGTTGGTTAGCGTGAAGACCACGCGGTTGGGGCCAATTAGAAGTGATCGGTTAGGAAAATTTCGAGGGCGGGAGTGTGGGCTCCGTTGAAAGTCAGGGTATCGGGTTGGGGAAGAGCTCGGTTGCTGACGCGCGCGGCTCGGTATGGCATGGCGGAGACTTTCATCGTTTTGAGCGGCCTGCGATGGGCCGATGGGGCTCCGTTGAAAGCGCATTGCGCACCGTTTCTTAAGGCTTTTCAGGCGCCAAATGTTGCCTTCGTTGTTTGTGAGCGAAAAGACCACGCGGTCCCTGGCCAAGGCGAAGATGGCGTGGGGGACATCGGAAGTCCGTTCGGGCCTGAACACTTCGAGGCGTGGGCTCGTGGGCTGGCGGGTGACCGGATCCAAGGGACGCATGAAGATACAACCACCGTCGGGGCCGCTAGCGCCGCCAGCCCAGTAGACCCGGAGGCTGTCCACCGACCATCGCGGATTGAACTCGGCGGTGCTGCCGTCGGTGAGCGGGATCCAGCGCGCGGGCGCGGCCACCACGCCCCGCGCGTCGACCGGCGCGATCCAGATGCGCCGCGTTTCACTTCCCGTACGTACATGCATGGCGATCCATTGCTTATCGGGAGAGTACACCCCGTGCGAAACCACGAGGCCGTCGCTCTTCAGCACCGTTCGCTCCGCGCCCGTTTCCACATCGACGCACAGCAAGGCCGTGTTTTTCTCCTCGGTTGTCAAAACGCTACGGCCATCGGGGCACCAGGAAAGAGGTATCTTCGAACGGTTCGAGAATTTGCGCGGGAGACCCCCCGAGAGGTTCATCCAATACAATCCGAGTGCCTTGGATGCTTTGTTTTGGAACACCACCTGACGCTCGTCGGGATGGAGCAGCGGACGTTGCATGGATCCCTGGGCGCGGGTCAATGCGCGGAGTTCGCCCGTCGCAAGGTTCTTGTGCCAGATCTCTTCGACGCCGGAACGGTTCGAATCGAAGACAACGAAACTGGCGTCCGCCGGCAGGGTCATGCCGTTTTCGCTCGCCGGATCGGACGTCAGCCGCCGCGGCGGACCTGCCGCCAAGCCGCGCGCGTTCAATGGCAAGCTCCAGAGATCGTCGCGGCTAGTGACGTTTGAAAAATAGATGGAGCCCTCGGGGCCCGCGCGCGGATATTTGGGCGCGCCGGTGGTGGTCGCAATGAAGCGAGCCTCGGGAACCGTCGATTCGCGCGATGCCGGCAGTTCTTGCTGCCAGATGCTCTCCTTCGAGACCAGCAGCAATTGGCCGTCGCGCACTGTCCAGGCTTCAGACGTCAGAGCGAAGCGCGAATAAAATTCGTTGCCCAGCGCCACCGGCACGGGCCGTGCTCCTGGCCGCACGGTCAACCAGATGCCTTCACCGAGATTCGTGCGAAGCGGTTGAAAGAAAATGACGCGCCCGTCGGGCAGCCACTGTGGCAGGCGCAAATGTTGCATCTCAGGTGCGAGCCATTGCGGCTCGCCTCCGCCCGTGGGCACGATGAGCACTTTATTGTTGCGGCCTTGCGGTCCGGCGTTCACCCAGTAGGTGAGCCACTTCCCATCGCGCGAGAATCGCGGATCGCGGCCCGGCCCCGCCAAGCGGCGCGGCGCACCGCCCGCGGCGGGCTTGCGGAACCACAGGCCCGCGCCCACAGCCATGGCAGCCGCAAGGACCACGGCGCCGACCAGCAAAGCGGTGCGGGGTTTGGGCTCGGCCGCGCGCCGGACCTGGGCCAGAGCGTCGCCGAACTCCCGCATGTTCGCATAGCGCTGGCCGGCCTCCTTGGCCATCGCCTGGCGCACCACTGGCTGGAGCTGGGCGGCCTTGGCTGGCAACGGCGGCGGCTGGTACTCCGCAACTCTCCACATCACCTCCTGCGCAGTCGCACCAGGGAACGCTTGCGCTCCCACCAGCATCTCGTAGAGCATCACGCCCAGCGAAAAAACGTCGGATCGCTCATCGGCGAACTCACCGCGCGTCTGCTCCGGAGACATGTATTTCGGCGTGCCCATCACTTGGCCGTAACTCGTTTGATCGGACGAGCCCGTTACGGGAGTTCTCGGGCGATCGAGGGGCTGCTGGCGCATGCCAGCCAACCCGAAGTCGAGTACCTTCAGCAAACCGTCCGGACGGATCATGACGTTCTCGGGCTTCAAGTCGCGATGAATGATTCCGGCCTCGTGCGCTACGGACAACGCGGCCGTCATCTGCTCGGCGACGCGGACCGCATCGAGAATGGACAGCGGTCCGGCCGTGCTTCGCAGACGGTCGCGGAGGTTCTCGCCTTCGATGAACTCGGTTACCATGAAGTGCGTTTCGCCTTCGTGGCCGATCTCATGGATGATGAGGATATTGGGATGGTTGAGCTTGGAAGCGGCCTGGGCTTCGCGCTGAAAGCGCGCCACGCGCTCGGGGCTCTTTAGGAACCGCCGGGGCAAGATCTTCACCGCCACCGGACGAAAGAGTTTCGTATCCTGCGCCAGGTAGACTTCGCCCATGGCGCCGACCCCGATCCGCTTTACGATTTCGTAGTGCGCCAGGCGGGCGCCGGGTTGGTATGCCTGCCCCGCCTCTACCGGCGAAGGGGCGTTGGACGGCGTCGACGTGAAGGTGACCGTTGAACTCCCCGCGATGTCCCCTGTTATGGGGTGCTTCGGTTCATCCCGCATACATGTTTCCTACAATATCTACCATGGCGCGATGCCGGCGTGCTTCGTTGTTTTGGGTCCTGAATTATAAAGGGCGGAGTGGCAATAGACCACCAAAGGCCGATTGTCGTGGTGTTTTTCCGCAGCCCGCGGCCCGCGGGTGCGTTACGCTGTGAGCTAGGGATTCATGCTCCGACTGCTGGCAGGCCGTAGTGTCGTCCGCGTGTTGATCACAGGCTTTGCGCTGGTGATTGTGTTGTTGCTTGTTTCGGGGTATGTCGGCGTGCGGAATGCGCAGGAGATCCGGGTTTCGGCGGAGCGGCTGGCGGGCGAGCAGGTTGTCACCAACCGGTTGATCGACGAAGTCCATCGTGAGCAGGGGGCGTTGAATGCGGTCTTCAACAACCTTAATCAAGAACCGGACTCGGTCGATCGGGATCAGATCCTGTCGCAGTTGAACGAGGCGGATCGGGTGATTGAACAGATCGTCGCGACGGGTCTTGGCACCAAAGACGAGCCGTTATGGAAACAGTTCCAGACGGCGACGGTGGCGTTTTCGTCCGAGGCGCGGCGGTTGTTGGCGGAGGAAGACGCCGAGTCGTTGTTCAGCTACGACTTGCTGGAGCGGCACGAGACGGTGATCGAAGCCGTGCGGAAGCTGATTGCGGCGGGGTCGGAGCGATCGGCGTTGGCGCAGTTGTTGCTGCGGGAGCAGTCGGCGACGCTGGTGCGGCAGTCGGTGGCGCTGATGGGAGCGTGCCTGCTGCTGGCGCTTGGCATCGCGGTGTACACGGTGAGGACGACGGCGCGATTGACGCGGGACATCGAGGCGCAGGCGGCGGAGTTGAGCCGGGTTTCGTGGCATATGGTCGAGAATCAGGAGTCCGCGGCGCGGCGGTTTTCGCATGAGTTGCACGATGAGTTGGGGCAGTCGTTGACGGCGGTGAAGGCGAATCTGGTTTCGTTGGGGGTGTCGTCACCGCGGGTGGCCGACTGCGTTCATCTGGTGGATGAGGCGATTCAAAACGTCCGGGAGTTGTCGCAGCTGTTGCGGCCGACGATCCTCGACGATTTCGGTTTGGACGCGGGATTGCGGTGGCAGTGCGAGCGGTTCATGCAGCGCACGGGCGTGGATGTGCAGTACGATTCGAACCTGTCGATGCGGCTTGCCGATGAGACGGAGACGCAACTATTTCGAATCGCGCAGGAGGCGTTGACGAACATCGCGAGGCACTCGGGGGCGACGGGCGTCGAGATTTCACTTCTGCACGAGGACGGGAAAGTACGGCTGCGGATTAGCGACAATGGGAAAGGACTGCCGGAAGGGCGTCCGGCCGCGTCGAGCGGCATCGGCATGACCGCGATGCGGGCGCGGGCGCGCGGCGCCGGCGGCGAGTTGGAAGTAACGCCGGGGCGGGATGCAAAACAAGGACTAACGGTCGAGGCCTGGGTTCCGGCCGAACCAGTTCGCAATGAGCAAGAAGATACGAATCTTGTTGGCCGATGACCACGCGGTGGTGCGGCAGGGGTTTCGCATGATCCTGGGCGCGCAGCCGGACATGGAGATTGTCGGCGAGGCGGGCAACGGGCGCGAGGCGGTCGAGATGAGCCAGGGATTGCAGCCGGACGTCGTTGTGATGGACGTGGCGATGCCTGAGTTGAACGGGATCGAAGCGACGCGGCGGATGGGGGACGCGGCGCCGCATGCACGGGTGCTGGCGTTGTCGATGCACAAGGACTCGGTGTATGTGCGGGAGATTTTGCGGGCTGGGGCGCGCGGGTATTTGCTGAAGGATTCGATCGACGTCGACCTGCTGGCGGCGGTGCGCGCGGTGGCCAAGGGTGAGGGGTTCTTGAGCCCGGCGGTATCGGACTCGGTGTTGGACGACTACCGGAAACATGTGACTGATCCGCTGGATTTGCTGTCGAGCCGGGAGCGGGAAGTGCTGCAGCTCATCGCCGAGGGTAAAACAAATAAAGAGATCGCTGGGTTATTGAATTTGAGCGTGTATACGGTGGATGCCCATCGCGGGCGGATTATGGAGAAGTTAAATTTGCATTCGACGGGGGAGCTTGTGCGGTTCGCGGTGCGGAAGGGGTTGGTGGATTAGGGCATTGCGCGGGCATTTCGTCGACGCGCGTTCTCCGAAGATTCGGCCGCGGCCAGAGATCGCACGTTCGTACCCGTTACTTCTTGTCTTCGTCGAGGGAGATCTTTAGGGCGCGCAGGAATTTTTGGTCCTGAGAGGTCCAGGAGACCTTGTGGCGGCGGGTGGAGGGTTGTTCGTCCTCGGCGTCTTCGAGGGCTTCGAGCAATTCCTCATCCTCGGAGGCGCCTTCTTCGCGCTTGTTGAAGCCGATCGTGGCTTCCAGTACCAGGAACACGTCGTAGCCGGAGCGTTTGATCTCGCCGATCGCTTCGGCGATGCGCTCGGAATCGGCGATCGATTCATTGATCGCGTTTCCGAGGTCCTGCATTAACTCTTTTAGCCGATCGTCCAAATTTCCTCGCTTTGCGGCCCCTTCAGGATAGCATCCCACTGCTGGTCTTATCGGCGGAGCACGTATAATTGACAGAGAACCACGCTATCCATGGTCAAGAAGTTTCTCTCTCACGTCCTCCCCGGCATCATGCGGCCGCTCCGGATTCTTTGGAACGAGATGATCGGATTCGTGTTTCTGTGCCTGGCGGTGGTTGCGGGGCCGAAGACCTACACAGCGGTGCGCGATTTCAACGGCGAACCGGAGAAGCTGTTCCGGCTGATCCTGACCGCGCTGTTCTTTCTTACGATGTTGATCTTCGGGCTGTCCTCGTTCTGGCGCGCGCGCCGTATTGCGAAGACCACGCCGGCGCCATGAGCGACAAGCCCGGGCAGTTTCCCTACACGCGCGGGATCTATCCAGAGATGTATCGCGCGCGGCCGTGGACGATGCGGCAGTATGCCGGGTTTGGATCTGCCGAGGAGAGCAATCGGCGATACAAGTTTTTGTTGGAGCAGGGCATCACAGGGTTGTCCGTCGCTTTCGATTTGCCGACGCAGATGGGCATGGACTCCGATCACCCGCTGGCGACCGGTGAGGTCGGGCGGACGGGCGTGGCGATTTGCTCGCTGAAGGATATGGAGCGGCTGTTCGAGGGCATTCAACTTGAGAGCGTCTCGACGTCGATGACGATCAACGCGACGGCGTCGACGCTGCTGGCGTTTTATGTGCTCGTGGCCGATGGGCAGGGTGCGGATCGCAAGAAGCTGAACGGCACGGTGCAGAACGACATCCTGAAGGAGTACATCGCGCGCGGCACGTACATTTATCCGCCGCGGCCGTCGATGCGAATCGTCACCGATCTTTTTGCGTGGGCGAGCGCGGAGATTCCGGAGTGGAACACGATTTCGATTTCGGGGTATCACATTCGCGAGGCGGGATCGACGGCGTCGCAAGAGGTGGCGTTCACGCTCGCGAATGCGATCGCCTATATCGACGCGGCGTTGCAGGCGGGACTGCAGATTGACAGTTTCGCGCCGCGGCTTTCGTTCTTCTTCAACGCGCACAACAATTTCCTGGAAGAGATTGCGAAGTTTCGCGCGGCGCGGCGATTGTATGCGGCGATCGTCAAGGACCGGTATGGCGCGCGCGATGCGCGGTCGATGAAGCTGCGGTTTCACACGCAGACGGCAGGGTCGTCGTTGCAGGCGCAGCAGCCGCAAGTCAATGTCGTTCGCACGACGCTGCAGGCGATGGCGGCGGTGCTGGGCGGGACGCAGTCGCTGCATACGAATTCGATGGACGAGGCGATTGGGCTTCCGACCGAACACGCGGCGACGCTGGCGCTGCGCACGCAGCAGGTGATTGCGTTTGAATCGGGCGTGACGGAGCACCCGGACCCGTTTGGCGGGAGTTTCGTCATCGAGCAGATGACGGATCGGATCGAGGGCGAGGCGCGGGCGTATATCGATCGCATTGATGCGATGGGCGGCGCGATCACGGCGATTGAAGAGGGCTTTCCGCAGGCCGAGATTCACAACGCGGCTTATCGGTATCAACAGCGGGTGGAGATGGGCGAGCAGGTGGTGGTTGGGGTGAACAAGTTTCAAAGCGTTGCGCGCTCCGAGGTTCCGGTGTTTCGGATCGATCCGGATATTGAGCGGCGGCAGGTGGAGAATCTGCGGGCGGTGCGGGCTTCGCGGAGTGGTTCGGCCGTGGATGCGGCGCTGGCGGATTTGCGTGCGGCGGCGGCTTCGGGGGATAACGTGACGCCTCGGATATTAGAGGCGGCGAAGGTGCTGGCGACGGTGGGGGAGATTGCGGAGGGGTTGCGGCCTTCACCGCGATAGACCGCTGGTCCGTGGTTTCGCGTCAATTCGCAATAGCCGTGCATCGACAACGGTGTTGCCCGGCGGCACGAACAGCGCGGCAGCCTCGCGTTCGCACTCGGCCGCTTCTGGTCTTCGCTTCATGGCGCGAAGGACGTTCGCGCGAATGTAAAGCATTGGGCGAAGTAGCGGTACATCGCGCGCCGAGCGAGCCAGAGCGACGGCCTCGTCGATCGCCGCCACCGTTTCACCCAATCGCTTCATTCGCAGCCGTGCCTTGGCGATCTGGGCCAATATGATCGCCCGCTCAACATCCAGCTTGAACGTGCCTGCGTCCAGGAGTTTCAATAGCTGCCGCTCCGCATCTTTCGGTTTGCTCTCCAATAAGATTCCGGCGCAGGTGTAAGCCCTCGTGCGGACTGAGGGAAGGTTCCGGCCGCGGAAGGACTCGATCATCGGCATGGCCTCGCGACAAAGTCTCTCTGCTCTGGACTTATCGCCGAGAGCGAATTGCAAACCGGCTTGATCGGCCTTGGCTTCCCCGAGTTCGGCCGATCCTTCCAGAAGCAGCACGCCTTCGGCCATCAACCGTGCGCGGTTTCGAGGTCCCCAGCCGTCCAACTCAACATGGCCATGGAGTGTTTAATCCCTCCCATCTGCGTACCTTGAGGCGCCAGAGCAAGCGCCTTCGCCAGCTCGGCGACGGCTTCGCGAGTTCTTCCCATGTTTGTCAGGACCATCGCCAAGAGTTGATGTCCTGCAATAAGGCTGGCCCTGACGGCGGCTCTTGCGCGCAGACGGCGACAATGAGGAGAGAGAGAGAAAGAATCGCATGCCGCCAGTCTGCGGGCGAATGGGAGCCCGCGGCCAGCCAGACGAAATGAGAAGATGTTAAGCGATACCAGGGTGTAACATGTTGAAATATCGCGAGATGCAACAGACGATTCGGTTCGGCCCGTTCACCATCGATCCCGATCGACTTGTGCTCCGCAAGCATAATGTCCGCATCAAACTCCAGCGGCAACCCTTTAAGCTACTCCTGCTACTGATCGGCCGCCGTGGGTCCCTCGTCGACCGCGAAACGATGATCCAGGAACTCTGGGGCGACGGCACACAGGTCGACTTCGATCGCGGGCTGAACTTTTGCATCTCCCAGATTCGAACCGCGCTCGGCGACCACTCGGCATCGCCGAAGTACATCGAGACGGTTCATCGCGAAGGCTATCGGTTTATTGGTGAGATCGATCGGGAGGGGGAAGCTGCCGTGGCGCCACCTCCCGAGCCGGTGCCTCCAGACCGGCGCCGGTTCGGGATGATCGCGGCCTGCGGAATCGCGGGGGCTGCGGTCGTGGGCGTGTTGCTGAATCGGATTTCATCGCCCAAGCCCGCGACGCCGAAAGCGCCGACTCCGCTGACGGGCCTAGCGGGAGTTTACTGCGAAGAGCGTTTACCTCGTGCGGGAGCGCGAGGTAAGCGGTTCATTGTGAATCACTTAGCGGGCATGCGCTCGGGCGATTTGTGTATTACCCTATATTTCTGATCTCCGTAGGCATCAGGCATCGTATGGTTGACTTTCGGTTGATATTTCTGGATACTGGTAT
>VFZW01000063.1 GCA_016871055.1 Acidobacteriota bacterium | reverse complement strand
CGGATTCACGCTGCCTTGTCCGACAACCGGACCGCCCGTTTCGCTGAGCCGCGCCGCCAACTCCGCGAACGTCATCGAACGATCGCCCGCGCGGAACACACCTTGCGCAAACGAAACATCGGCCACCTCCCACAATTTCGCCGCGCGCGCCTTCATCTGCGCCACCACGTCCTGAGCCGCGTCGTGCGCCGCCCAACCCGTCGCGAAGGTCGTGCGCGATCCGCCGGTCACTGCCGTGTAACCGATCGTGTCCGTATCGACCACCGATGGATTCAGCTTCTCAACCGGAATTCCCAATACCTCGGCCGCCTGCATCGCGATCGATGTCCGCGTCCCGCCGATGTCGGTGGATCCCTCGATCAAGTTCGCCGTGCCGTCGGCGTTCACGCTGATCACGCAGCTGGACGCAAAGCCGATGTTGAACCAATAGCCGATGGCAACGCCGCGGCCGCGCTTGGCCGCCGCGTGAGAGGGCTCGCCCAACGGCGCCGCATAGTGCGCGTGCGCCTTCATCGCCTCCAGCACTTCCACGCAGCCGATCTTCTTGAACTTCGGGCCGTCGGCGCGCCGCGTCCCTTCCTTCGCCGCGTTGCGCAGCCGCAACTCGATCGGGTCGATCTTCAACTCCCGCGCGATCTCGTCGACAACGCTCTCGGTAGCGAACGCCGCATTCGGCGCGCCCGGCGCGCGGTAGGCCGCCGTCGACGGCTTGTTCACCAAAACATCGTAGCCATCGATTGTTTGATTCGGAATATCGTAGGCCGCGAACACGCACATCGCCCCGGCGCCCACCATGCCGCCCGGATACGCTCCGGCTTCATACGCCAAGTACGCTTGCGCCGCGACGAACTTGCCGTTTGCATCGGCGCCGATCTTCACGCGCACCAGCGAACCGGGCGTCGGGCCGGAGCCTTCGAACACCTCGCGTCGAGTCATGACGATTCTCACCGGCCGCCCGCACTTCTTCGACAGCAGCGCGGCCACCGGCTCGATATACACCGGGATCTTGCCGCCGAACCCGCCGCCGATTTCGGTCGGCGTCACTTTCACGCGCGATACCGGCAGATCGAACAGACACGCCACCACATCGCGCACCACGAAGGCGCCTTGCGTCGAGCACCACACCTGCACGCGTCCGTCGTTGTTCCACAGAGCCGTGGCGGCATGCGGTTCGATATACCCCTGATGCACGGTCGCGGTATTGAATTCGCGTTCGATGACAACCGCCGCCGACGCAAACGCGCTGTCGCTATCGCCCATCGCGTGACGAACGTGATCGGTGACGTTCGATTGCTTATGCAGCGCGGGCGCGCCCGCGGCCATCGCATCGGTGACGTTCAACACGCACGGCAGCACGTCGTATTCGATCTCGATCAGTCGCGCGGCCTGCTCGGCGGCGTGCGCGCTGTTGGCGGCCACGGCCGCGATCGCGTGTCCTTCATAGAGGACTTTGTCCTTCGCCAGCACGTTGCCGCGGACGTAGCTCAGCGGCGTTTCGCCCTCTCCCAGGTCGACGATCCGGTCCGGCGTTTGCGGAAAGTCGTCCGCGGTCACCACCGCCATCACACCTGGAAACGCAGCTGCCTTCGAAGTATCTACGCGCTTGATCCGCGCGTGCGCGTGCGGACTCCGCACCACCGCGCCGTGCACCAACCCGGCCATCTGCACATCCGCGCCGTAAATCGCGCGGCCCGTTACTTTGTCGGCGCCGTCGTGCCGGGGCGGCCGCGTGCCGATCACGTTGTATGCCGTACTCATCGCATCTCCTTCGCGGCCGCCTGGACCGCGCGCACAATCTTGTCGTAACCCGTACAGCGGCACAGGTTATTGGCCAGCCAGGCGCGAATGCGCTCTTCGTCCGCATCGGGCTCGGCATCGAGCAACGCATTCGCCGCGACGATAAACCCGGGCGTGCAAATCCCACACTGCAGCGCGGCGTGATCGATGAAGGCCTTTTGCAGCGGGTGCAGATCATTGCCCCGCGCGATGCCTTCGATCGTCGTTACGTTGCGGCCTTGCGCTTCGACGCCGAGCACGAGGCACGACGTCACCAGATTGCCGTCGAGCGTGACGCAACAACTGCCGCAGTTGCCGTCGCCGCAGCCTTCTTTAGTCCCCGTCAAGTGCAGAGTGTCGCGCAGGCATTCCAGCAGCGTCTGGCGCGGCTCGGCGAGGAACTCCACCGGCTCGCCGTTTAATATCATCGAAACTTGTGTCTTCATCGTCTACCCCAATACCGCGCTTAACGCGCGCCGCGACAGAACGCCGCAAAGATGTCTCCGGTAATCGGCCGGCGCGCGCATGTCCGAAATCGGCCGCGCCGCCGCTTGCGCCAACGCCGCCGCTTGTTCGATCAGTGCCGCCGAGGGCGCTTGCCCTTCCAGCGCGCCGCCGACTTCGCGCACGAACAGCGGCGTGGACGCGACCGAAGCGAGCGCCAATCGGGCCATCGTGATCTTGCCGTCAACCACCGTCGCCGCAACGCCGACACCCGCCACCGCGATATCCATCTCATTGCGCGGGATGAATCGCAGGTACTTGGCGCGCGTGCCGGACGCGGGCTTTGGAATGAAGATCTCGACGAGAAACTCGCCCGGCGCGAGCGCGTTCTTTCCGGGCGCGATGCAGAAATCTTCGACCGCGATCTCGCGGCGTCCGGCCGGTCCGGCGACGCGCGCGCTCGCCGACAGCGCGATCAGCAGCGGCACGGCGTCGGCGCTGGGCGCGGCGTTGCAGAGGTTGCCGCCGATCGACGCGCGGCCCTGAATCGCCGTACCGCCGATCAGCGCGGCGACTTCGGCAAGCGCCGGATAGTGCGTGCGTACATCGCGATTCGCGGCGATGTGAATGCAGGCAGCCGCCGCGCCAAGGCGGAGACCGTCGGCATTCATCGCGATCGCCGTCAGCTCCGGAATGCGCTTCACATCGACGATCAGCCCCGCTTCGCGGCGTCCGCTCTTTAGTTGCACGATCAGATCGGTGCCGCCGGCCAGCACCCTCGCATCGGCTCGCGATCCGAGCGCGCGCGCGGCGTCGTCGACCGACGGCGCGACTATGTACTCAAACGGTTTCATCTGAAGCATCGTATCAGGTGCGGCAATGCCGGGTCTGCTACGCTCGAATCGAAATGCCCTTCGATCCCGGACTCGCCGATCGGATTCGCGCCACACTCGGCCGCCTCTGCCCGTTTGAGGAGAAGAAAATGTTCGGCGGCATTGCGTTTATGGTGAGCGGCCACATGTGTTGCGGGGTCGTGAAGTCGGATCTCATGCTGCGCCTGGGACCGGCCGGTGCGCAGGCGGCGCTGCGCGAACCGCATACCCGCTCGATGGATTTCACCGGAAAGCCGATCAAGTCGATGATCTACGTCAACGCCGAGGGTATCGACTCCGACGAGGCGCTGGATTCGTGGCTGCGCCGAGCGGTCCAATTCGCACGGAGCGAAAACGCCTAGCCGCTAAATCGGATACGGCCAGTGCGGCCGCGAGAACAACCCGCCATCGACGTACAGCGTCTGGCCGGTAACAAACTCCGAAAGCTCCCCGCAAAAGAAAACCACCGCGCGGCCAATATCCATCGGTGTCCCAACACGCCCAAGCGGAGTCGCCGCGGCCCACGTCCCCGCGTAATCGCCCGCTTCTTCCTTGGTCCGTTCGATCTCCACCGCCCCCGGCGCCACACAGTTCACGCGAATCCCGTACTTGCCTAGCTCCACCGCCGACACCTTCGTGAACTGCTCCATTCCGCCCTTCGACGCCGTGTAATTCACCAGCTTCGGAAACGCGATCTTATTGCAGCCCGAGCCGATGTTGACGATCCGCCCGCCGCCCGACTCCTTCATCATCCGCGCGGCCATCTGCGTGCACAAAAAGCAGCCCTTCAAGTTCGTATCGAGCACCCCATCCCACTCCGCTTCGGTCAGATCCAGCAGATCCTTCCACGTCTGCACGCCCGCGTTGTTGACCAGAATATCGAGCCGCCCGAACTCGCGCTTCACCATCTCGAACATCGCCTCTACCGCCGCGAAATTCGCTACATGCGCCTGCACCACCGCCGCCGACACGCCCATCCCGCGCGCATCGTGCGCCGTCGCTTCGGCGCCCTTCAAATCGGTGTTGTAGTTGACGACGACGTTCGCGCCATGCCGCGCCAGTTGCAGCGCGATGCCCTTGCCGACACCCTTGCTCGCGCCCGTCACCAGCGCCACTTTTCCGTGCAGTTCCTTGGCCATCTCTACTTCAGTGTAAACGTCGAATATCGCCCGGTGGCCGTGAGCAGCAACAGCCCGAATCCGAGATAGATCGCCGACGTCGCGCTCAAGCACGCCGCCATGCCGAAGTGCTGCGAAGCGTAGGCGATCGCCACCGGCGCCAGGCCACCCCCGAGCCAGCCCAGCGAGTTCATCACGCCCACCGCGGTCGCGCGGCGCTCCGGTGGGACGTAATCGTAGAGGGTCGCCCAAATATTGGCGTCGTAGATGCCCTTGCACAAACCGAAGCCGATCATCGCCAGCACCAGCACCGTCACATCGAGCGTCCATCCGCTCAGAAACAGAAACGGCACGCCGCCCAACAACCCCATCGCCTGCGTGCGCGCGCGGCCGCCCGTCGTGCCGCCCCGGCCCGCGCTGATCTTCGCCGTAAGCCGGTCGGCCATCCATCCACCGAGCAACACGCCGCACACCGAAGCGAGCTGCAAATACGCCGTCGCCGAAAATCCCGCCATCGAAAGGCTCATCTTGAAGTTGCGTACCAGATACGACGGCAGCCACGTCAGAAAGATCAACGCCACAAAATTCGCGCCGATAAATGTCGCGATCAATACTGCCACCATGGGATGCGCGAAGATCGCGCGCACCGGCACTTTGTTCTCCGCGACCGCCTTCTCCTCCGGCTCGCGAATGAACTTCCAAAGCACAAGCCCAAGTACCGTCCCCGCGATACCGAATACATAGAAGCCGCTCCGCCAGCCGTAGTATTGCCCCAGCAGCCCCGCGAACGTCCCGCCCGCGATTGTGCCCGCGTATACGCTCGATTGATGAAACGACATCGCGCGCGATCGTGTCTCTGTCGTGTGGAACGCGCTAATCAGAGCCATCGACGCCGGAAAGTAGAACGCCTCGCCAAGCCCTTCGAGCCCGCGAAACGTCACGAGATGCCAGTACTCGGTCGACAGCGCCGTCGCGATCGTCACAAGCGACCACGCTATCAATCCCCCCAGCACCACCGTCTTCCGCGAGAACCGGTCCCCCACCCAGCCGGCAAACGGCCCCGCCGCCGCGTACACCCACATAAACGAACTCCCGACGATGCCGAGTTGGACATCGGAAAGCCCCATTTCCTTCTGCAAAAGCGGAAAGACCGAGAAGATCGCCTGCCGGTCCGCGTAGTTGAAAAAACACACCAGCCACAACATCGCCACCAGCCACCACTTGTATCGGGAAATTTGCATGAATCTGTTGATTGTACGCCGGTCGTTTTCGCTTACACTGAGGATTCTGGAGGTTCACGCAAGAGTTGAACGCAAAGCTGACTGAGATCCCGCAACGCATCGAGCCCACCGAGCGCTGGACGGTTACCGACGCAAGTGAAGGCTACGACGTCGCCGCATGGGGCAAGGGCTATTTTTCCGTTGGCGCCAACGGCCACGTCTTCGTCCATCCCACCAAGGAGCCAACCAAATCGGTTGATCTTAAGAAGCTCGTCGATACCCTCGTCCTTCGCGGCATCAACCCGCCGATCTTAATCCGCTTCGGAGAAATTCTTCAAAATCGTCTCGCCGAATTGCACGGCGCCTTCCGCACCGCCATCACCGAACACAACTACAAAGGCGAATACCAGTGCGTGTTCCCGATCAAGGTGAACCAGCAACGCCAGGTCGTCGAAGAAGTGCTCGAATACGGCCGCCCGTTTCAATTCGGCCTCGAAGCCGGCTCGAAGCCCGAACTGCTCGCCGTCATGGCGATCGCCGACAACAACACGCCGATTCTCTGCAACGGCTTCAAGGACGACGAGTACATCGAGCTCGCCATGATGGCCCGCAAGATCGGCCGCAACATTATTCCCGTCGTTGAAAAGTACACCGAGCTCGAGCTGATTCTGAAGCACGCCGCCCGCCTCGGAGTCACGCCGGCCATCGGCATTCGCTTGAAACTCGCCAGCCGCGGCTCGGGCCGTTGGAAGAGCTCGGGCGGCTATCGCTCGAAATTCGGCCTCACCGTCACCGAAGCGCTGCGCGCGCTGGAACTGCTGAAGTCGCTCGGCATGGGCGATTGCCTCAAGCTCATCCACTTCCACCTCGGCAGCCAGATCACCAACATCCGCCAGATCAAGGGCGCCGTGATTGAAGCCGCGCGTATTTACGTCGAACTGCGCCGCGCCGGCGCGGGCCTTGAATACGTCGACGTCGGCGGCGGTCTCGGCATCGATTACGACGGCTCGCAAACCGACTTCGAATCCAGCGTCAACTACACGCTGCAAGAGTACGCCAACGACGTTGTCTATCACATCCAGAACGTCTGCGAAGAAGCCGAAGTACCGACGCCGAACATCATCAGCGAAAGCGGCCGCGCCGTCGTTGCCTATCACAGCCTGCTCGTGTTCAACGTCCTCGGCGTTAGCGGTTTCGGCGACGAGAACGTGCCCGCCGAAGTCAACCCCGACTGGGAACAGCCGCTCGCCGATCTCTATCAGGCCATGCATTCGGTCTCCGGCAAGAACCTGCTCGAGAGTTATCACGACGCCCAAGGCGCGCTCGATTCCGCTCTGAATCTGTTCAGCCTCGGCTACCTCACGCTCGAACAGCGCAGCCTCGCCGAAAACATGTACTGGAACGTGTGCCGCCGCGTGTTGAAGGCGGCCAAGGAACTCGAATTCTTCCCCGAAGAACTCGAAGGCCTCGAGAACACGCTGTCCGATACCTACTTCTGCAACTTCTCGCTGTTCCAATCGATGCCCGATAGCTGGGCCATCAAGCAGCTCTTCCCGATCATGCCGATTCACCGGCTCAACACACGGCCCACCCGTCACGCGGTGCTCGGCGATATCTCCTGCGACAGCGACGGCAAAATCGACCGCTTCATCGACCGCCGCGACGTGAAGAACACACTCGCGCTGCACGGTTTCTCGCCCGGCGAGCCATACTACCTCGGTTCGTTTCTGCTCGGCGCCTATCAGGAAATTCTCGGCGACTTGCATAACCTGTTCGGTGATACCAACGCCGTGCACGTCACGCTCGGTGAAAATGGCGAACCTGCCCTCGATCACGTCATCGCGGGCGATACCGTCAGCGAAGTGCTCGACTACGTCCAGTACAACTCCCGCTTGCTGATCGAGACCTATCGCAAGGATGTTGAAGTCGCCGTGCGCGAAGGCAAACTCGGCTACGAAGAGGCCGGCCGGCTGGTGCGGTTCTACGAGGACGGCATCGGCGGCTACACGTATCTGGAATCGGTGGAATGAAGCTCCTCGTTTTCTCCGACATCCACTCCGACAAACGCGCCCTCAAGAAGTTGATGGAGATCGACGCGGACCTCTATGTCTGCGCGGGCGATCTGGTCACGTGGGCGCGCGGGCTGGACACGATGGCCGAGATCATGAAGCCGCGCGCCGAAAAGATGTACGTGATTCCTGGTAATCATGAATCGGAGTCCGACATCGCGCGCCTGTGCGACCGGTTCGGCTTCACCAACCTCCACTGCAAGTCCATCGAGGTCGCCGGCGCGCACATCGCGGCGCTCGGTTATTCAAGCCCGACGCCGTTCAACACCCCCGGCGAATACAGCGAGCAACAGATCGCCGAAAAGCTAAAGCCCTTCGCAACACTGAAGCCGCTGGTGCTGATCTGCCACTGCCCGCCGAAAGACACCGATCTCGACGGCCTGAAACCCGGAGCCCACTTCGGCAGCGAAGCCGTGCGCGCATTCATCGACGCCGTCGAACCCGTGCGCTTCTTCTGCGGCCACATCCACGAATGCGAAGGCCGCGACGTCATGATCGGCCACACCCGCGGCGCAAACGTGGGCAAGCGCGGGTATCTCGTCGATCTCGCGTTGCTCGAAGCGTAACGCGAGGGGCTTTCCGTCATGACATGATACGATTGCTATTGGTTAGAGCTTCGTTTACCGATCTGAGGATAGGAGGGATCGTTTCATGGCACGACACACACTAATGGGGATGGTTCTGAAAGTAATCGACGACAAGGGACCGCAGCACTTGGCCCTGGTTATCGCGGACACGGTGGCTTATGTCAATGAAGCGGTCGCGCCGATGGAAGTACGCTCGGCGGTACTTGGACTGCTCCGCAGGAATCTCCTTGAGATCACCAAGGAGTCCATCCTGCGTAAACCCGCCCCTGCGGAAGCGGTGGCGTGAATTCACGTGATTCGCGGTACATCGACGAGTCTGCGGCCCAGACGGGCCCGCGAACGCCAAGTCAAGTCGATCGTGACCGCCTCATTTACTGTCCGCACCTCGCTCGCCTCGCCGAGGTAACCCAGGTCCGAAGTAGCGAAGGCGACCATCTCGTCCACAATCGTCTCACGCACTCGCTCAAAGTAGCCCAGTTGGCGAGACGGATCGCCGAGAAACTTAAGAGCGAGCAACCAGATTTAGCCGCCCGGGCGGGGATAGATCCAGAGGTAGCCGAAGCCGCAGGGTTGGCACACGACCTCGGGCATCCGCCTTCGGACATATCGCGGAGAAGCGCCTGAACGCGCTCGTTCGGCAGTACGAGGTAGACGACGGTTTCGAAGGAAACGCGCAGTCATTTCGGATTATCTCGGCACTGGCGATTGGCGATACCGACACTTCGGGAATCGATGTCGCCATCGATCAACCAGGATTGAATTTTACAGCGGCGACTCTATGTGCCGTGCTCAAGTACCCATGGAGCGTCGGCGGAAACCCGGAGAGCCCGAAAAAGTGGGGGTACTACTCTACCGAGCGCTCGATCGTGGAATGGGCGCGCGCGAAGTGCGGCCACTCTGGATTTGTGCGATCCGCTGAAGCCGAGATAATGGACTGGGCTGATGACATTACGTATGCCATTCACGACCTGATCGACTTCTACTGCGCGGGTTTGATACCGCTGCACCTGTTTCTGGAAGGGACGGTTCCGGAAGAGCAGCCACGACCGTCGACCAAGGAATGCGAACGGTTTCTGCGGCGGACATTCGAAAGAGAGGGCAAGCTGGCCGAAGAGGCGGAGGCGAATGCACGCGCGCTACTTCAGGCGCTGGAAGTGCGGACAATCGATTCGCCCTACGATGGCACGCAGCCTCAAAAGCGGGATCTTTGGTCATTCAGCTCCATTTTGATAACCCGCTATGTGAACAGCATCCGTCTGATCGATCCCGCGTCGGATCCCCGTGGCCGATGGGTCGCAATAGACCCCGAAGCAAAACGCCAGACCGACATGCTAAAGCAACTGACGTGGGATTACGTGATCTTAAACAGCGACCTTCGCTCGATTCAGTACGGCCAGGAGCGAATGATCGGCGATCTCTTCAAAGTCTGCGTCGATCGAATTGTAGCAAGTGACTTTGCGTTCTTTCCGCGCGGGTTTTCGGAACTGATTCGCGCCGAGGAACCGAGAACCACATCCCCAGCGCGCTGGGCGGCGGACTTTATCTCAGGCCTGACGGAGCGCGAGGTCTATCGCCTGCACGAAAGGTTGATTCGTCCCACCGCTTGATCGATCAGCCCGCGGACAAGATGTACGTGATCCCTGGCAATCATGAATCGGAGTCCGACATCGCGCGCCTGAGCGATCGGTTCGGCTTCACCAACCTCCACGGCAAGTCCATCGAAGTCGCCGGCGCGCACATCGCGGCGCTCGGTTATTCAAGCCCAACGCCGTTCAACACCCCCGGCGAATACAGCGAGCAGCAGATCGCCGAAAAGCTAAAGCCCTTCGCAACGCTCGAGCCGCTGGTGCTGATCTGCCACTGCCCGCCCAAGGACACCGATCTCGACGGCCTGAAGCCCGGCGCCCACTTCGGCAGTGAACCCGTGCGCTTCTTCTGCGGCCACATCCACGAATGCGAAGGCCGCGACGTGATGATCGGCCACACCCGCGGCGCAAACGTGGGCAAGCGCGGGTATTTGCTGGATCTACAGTTGCTCGACGATTGAGCGGTCAGCGCATCACCCGGTCAGAAGGCGAATTCGATCACGCCAACAACTCGCCGAAACGGCGCTAGACTGAATGGGCGGGTTCCTCATTGACTGGAGTCTATATGAAGAAGTTCCTCATCCTCGTGACTGCAATCACGGCTTTCTATGCACAAGGCCAAACGCCTAAACTGCGAGGCCGAAAGCCCGACATCAGCAATGCTGGCAAGCTGGAAGCGCCGAAAATTGAGGCGCCAAAGATCGAAGCGCCGAAGCTAGACCCCGCCAAACTGGAGCCGCCAAAACTAGAAACGCCTAAACTAGAAACGCCTAAACTAGAACCTCCGAAATTGAGTCCGCCAAAAGTTGATCCGCTGTCGTTGCCCATGCCTGCCAGTTTCGACCTAAAGGAGGCGCAAGGAGGTCCGCTACGTATCCCCGTTCCAGACCCCAACAGAGTTGTGCCAAAGCCGTCCCCAGCTGTGTTGAACGAGCGGTCGACGCTGGCAAGGAAAGCCGTCATCCTAAACGACGCGAAGTGCCCAGTGCTCATCGAAGAATTAGATGCAAGCCCGGTGGGAGGCAAGGAGTGGAGTATGGTACTGAACGGTCAGATCCGAACGCGCTCCGCCATCACCGCCGCCGATATTCGCCTCGCCAGCTTTGATCTCTTCGGGAACCACCTTTCGACGCAGCAAAAATTGCTGATCGAAGACATCGGGCAGGATGACCTGGCCTTGCTCACCGGCCCGATCGGGAGCATGTCCGAGAAAGAAGTAAAGGTGTTGCAGACAACCTTTGCGTTTGTGGCGCAGGTGAGGTTGGCCAACGGAAGTGTTTGGAAGTACGATCCGCTCGATGTCGCGAGGGCGCTTTACAAACTTCAGATTCGAGTCGACCCCAGCCGCCTAGAGGCCAAATAACAGTAGCGCGGCAGTCTGCCCGGCCCCAAAACAGCGGCCTGCTTCTACGCACAAAACCGTTTCTTCCAGGTGCGATATTGGAACTACATGGATAGTTTCATTATGAAACCGGTGCTCTTTTTCTTTGCGCTCGGGTGCGCGATGGCGCAAACAATTTCGGGGTCGTTGGAAGGACACGTCATCGACCCCAGCGGTGCCGCGATCACCGGCGCGAAAGTGATCGTCTCCTCGGGCGAGACCGGACTGCGCCGGGAAATCGTGACCAATGAAAACGGCTACTTCCTGATGACGTTCTTGCCGCTGGGCGAATACGCGGTGACCGCCGAGGCGGGTGGCTTCGGCGCGGTGCAACGCAACGCGCGCGTGGACCTGGGCGCAACGCGTGTCGTCGACTTCAAACTGCAACCCGCAACCGTGTCGACGCAGGTAACGGTCGAGGCCGACGCGTCGTTGATCGAGATGGCTCGAGGCGAGCAGAAAGGATCACTCGACGAACGCACGATCGAAGACCGCCCGATGTCGTCGCGCAACATGCTGTCGCTGGTCGAGATGCTGGCTGGCTTTCAAAGCTCGGGCGGATATTCGGGCGTGAATAATCCAACGTTGTCGTCCGGATCGTATGTGTCGTTCAACGGCACGGGCACGCGGTCGGCGTCGTTCCAGATCGACGGCGTCGGCAACGACGATTCGTCGGAGGGGATGTCGCGGCAGAACGTGAACATCTCGTCGATCAAGGAGTTCGTCGTGTTGACGAATGCGTTCTCGGCCGAGTTCGGGCGCGGCGCGTCGGCCGTGCTCGTGCAGACGAAATCGGGCACGAACAAGATCCACGGCGACGCCTACGAGTTCTTGCAGAACCAGGTCCTGAACTCCAACGGGTACTTCAACAACACGGCTGGATCCAAGGCGGATGGCTCGCCGAACATTCCGCGCACGCCGTATCGCCGCAATCAGTTCGGCTATACGGTGGGTGCGCCGATCGTCAAAAACAAGCTGTTTCTGTTTCACGCCTTCGAGCGGACCGAACAGCGCGCGCACACGACGACGACCCGCTGGGTCTTTCCCGCCGGCACGCGCATTCAAGTTGGCGATTGCCGCACGTGTTTGAATCCGGAGGAGCATCCGGCGCTCGAAGCCGATCGCGCCACGCTGCAGGGCATTCTCGATCGCTTCCCGAAAGAGGGGCCGAACAACACTGCGTTCTGCGCGAACTGTTTCACGAAACAGATCGCGAACAATTTCCCCGATCAGGACTATTCGGGCAAGCTCGATTGGGTGCGGTCGCCGCGCGATTTGTACGCACTGCGTTACCAGTACAGCCGGCAAAAACGCCGGCCGGGCGAGTTGATCCCCGGCGAGGCGGCCGTGCAAAACAACAAGCAGCAAAACGTCGGCTTCACGGCGACGCAGCTATTCTCTGCGCGCACGTCGGGCGAGTTCCGCTTAGGCCTCGGACTGCGCACGACGCTTGTCGACATCTCCGGCGGCAATCAGACGCCGATCGTGCGCATCGCCAATCCCAGCGCGTTCACCACGACGACGCTGGGCTCCGCCGGCGCGTTCCCAATCAACCGCTGGCAGACCGATTATCAGTTCAACTACAACCTCTCCCACATCTGCGGCAAGCACTCGCTGCGCATGGGCGTGGACTTTCGCCGACAGAAGCTCGACGATTTGGCCGACAACAATTCGCGCGGCTTCTACAACTTTACAGCCACCGGCATTCGCGGCACGCCGACGTTCTACGAAGGCTGGGAGAACTTCCTGCGCGGGTTCGTCGGTAGCTATCAGAAGGGATACGGCAACTTCTTCACGGCCAACCGCATGGGCGAGTTGAATCAGTATTTTCAGGACGACTGGAAGCTGCGGCCGAATCTGACGTTGAACCTGGGCTATCGATACGAATACGTGCGGCGGCCGAGCGAGATCAACAATCGCGTCAACTACAACTACGGGCATTTCACCGCCGGTCACGAGCCGCGGTTTGGTTTTGCGTGGACGCCGCGCGGCGCCGATGGCTGGCTGCGCCGCGTGACGGGTGGGCCGGATCGGCTATCGGTGCGCGGCGGCTTCGGGCTCTTCCATTCGCGGATCTTTCAGAGCGTGTTCTCGCAAAGCGGGGCGTCCTTGCGCAGTCAGCCGCCTTATGGAATTTTGCGCGCGTTCGACAGCGGGTTCGACGTGGCCGATCCGTCGCGCGGCTATGTCTATTCGATCGACAACTTCAATCCGCGCGGGCTGTCGATCGCGCGCATCGCCCCGAACCTGGGCATGCCAAATATTCAGCAGTACAATTTCACGATCGATAGGGTCGTAACGCAAGACATCGTTTTGTCGCTCGGCTACACGCGCACGCGGACCATTGGCAACCTGTTGAATGGAATTCAAAATCGCGCTCGCTTTCCAACGCTCGGCTCCGACGGAATCACGTACGACAAAATCTGGCCCGACCTCGGTGCGACCAATCCCCCGCCCGGCCACATTTCATTGGCGCAGCCGAGGACTCAATTGCGCCGGCCCGATCCGCAGTACTCCTCGATCTTTTACGTTCACAACGCGTCGTGGAGCTACTACAACGCCATGCGGATGACACTGCGCCAGCGCTACAAGAAAGGGCTGCATTGGATGGTGAATTATTCGTGGTCGAAGACCATCGATACCGGCACCGACGTCACGCAGGGCAACACGCTGACCGAGTTCGATTCGGCCCGGTCTCTACGGGGGCTGAGCGATCTTCATCAAGCGCATCGCATCAACATCAACTACGCGTACCAGCTGCCGTTCTTCGCGAAGAACCGGTTTATCGGCGGATGGACAATCTCGGGCAATCACACCTACGCGACGGGAAATCCCTTCACGGTGACGGCGGGTTATGACGTGAACGCGGATGGCGTCCTCAACGACCGCCCGATTCTACTGAATCAAGCACTGTACGGAATCTCGATCGACAACGCGCGCGTGAATCCCGCCACAGGCCGGCAGTTCAGCGAGGAAGCGTTTCCGTTGAGCGGCTTTTTCCCAACGCTTGCCAACACGGTCTCGCAGCGGCCGTTCGATCCAGGCGGATCGGGCAAGGACTCCCTCGGCCGAAACACGTTCTTCGGTTCGGGCATTCGGAACTGGGATCTCGGCGTCTACAAAAACTTTCGCTTGCTCCGCGAATCGCACAAGCTACAATTCCGCGCGGAAATGTACAACCTCATGAACACCCCGAAGTTCGGCCTGCCGGTGCGCAACACGCTCAGTCCAACATTCGGACGCATCGCCGGGACGTTCAACAACTTCAACTTTGTGGGAGCGTCTCGGTTGGATGACACCGCGCGAATGGTGCAGCTTTCGTTACGGTTGGTGTTCTGACGGTCGCGGCTCCACGAACGACAGATTCGTTGGAAAGCCTGGCCCGCCTGACGCGCTAAAATAGGCCGATGACGTTAGACGAGTTGGAAAGAGAGTACACGCCGCTCCGCCAGCAGGCCATCGCTGTGCGGAGCTATCTTTGACGCCCCTCAAAAACTGGCCGAACTGGCCAAAACCGAGGACCTGATCGCCTCGCCCAACTTCTGGAACGAACAAGAGCGCTCGCAAAAAGTCATGCAGGACCGCAAGCGCCTCGAGAAATCCATCGGCGATGACGCGGAAGTGAAAGGCATGATCGAAGAGGTCGACACGCTCTTTGAACTAGGCCGCGAAGGCGAAGCCGTCAACGGCGACCTCGAAGCTACGCTGAAGAAGTTAACCGCGCGCCTCGAAGTACTCGAAACCGCGATGCTCCTCTCCGGCGAAAACGACGCCAAGTCCGCCATCGTCACCATCCACCCCGGCGCCGGCGGCACCGAAAGCCAGGACTGGGCCGAAATGCTGCTCCGCATGTTCCTCCGCTGGTGTGAGCGCAACAACTACCAGGCCAGCATCACCGATCGCCTCGAAGGCGAAGGCGCGGGCATCAAGTCGGCCACCATCGAAGTCGACGGCGAAAATGCCTACGGCATGTTGCAAAGCGAAATCGGCGTGCACCGCCTCGTCCGCATCTCGCCCTTCGACGCCAACGCGCGCCGCCACACGTCGTTCGCATCGGTCTTCGTCATTCCGCAAATCGACGACGACGTCAACATCGACATCAAGCCCGAAGATCTGAAGATCGACGTCTTCCGGGCCTCGGGCGCCGGCGGACAGCACGTCAACCGCACCGAATCCGCCGTCCGCTTCACCCACCTGCCCACCGGCATCGTCGTGCAGTGCCAGACCGAACGTTCGCAGCACAAAAACCGCGCCAGCGCGATGAAACAAATGCGTGCGAAATTGTTCGAACACGAAATGAACAAGCGCCGCGCGGAAGAGAAGAAGCTCGAAGACACCAAGCTCGAAATCAACTTCGGCAGCCAGATTCGCAGCTACGTGCTCGCTCCCTACCGCATGATCAAGGACCATCGCACTAAGAAGTCGGTCGGCGATGTGGACCGCGTGCTCGACGGCGACCTCAGCGAGTTCATGCACGCCTTCCTGGTCTTCAAGAAGACCGGCAAAATCGCGGGCGACGACAAGGACCTTGACGACTAATTCGCAACTCGAAGAAGCGGCGGCAATCCTGCGCCGAGGCGGGCTGGTCGCGTTCCCGACCGAGACGGTCTACGGCCTCGGCGCCAACGCGCTCGACGAGGACGCGGTCCGCCGCATCTACGCCGCCAAGGGCCGGCCGTCGACGTCGCCATTAATCGTGCACATCGCCGGCGCGGCGATGGGCAAGCGCGTCGCGCGCGAGTGGCCGGAAACCGCCGCGATCTTAACCAACCGCTTCTGGCCCGGCCCGCTCACCCTCGTCCTGCCGAAACAAAAACGCGTCCCCGCCATCGTCACCGCCGGGCTCGACACCGTCGGCGTCCGCATGCCGTCGCACCCGCTCGCGCTCGCGCTCATGAAGAAGGCGCGCCTTCCCCTCGCCGCCCCGTCGGCGAACAAGTTCACGCAGTTGTCCCCCGTCACGGCCGGTCAGGTGCGCCAGTCGCTCGGCGACGCGGTCGATCTCGTCCTCGACGGCGGCCCGTGCCGCGTCGGTATCGAATCGACGGTCCTGTCTTTAGCCGGCGACGTACCCGTTCTGCTCCGCCCCGGCATGGTCAGCCGCCGGCAGATCGAAGCGTTGATCGGCCCCGTCGCTCTCGCAAAAGCCGCGGCCGAAGGCGAAGCGCACGCCGCCCCCGGCATGCACGAAAAACACTACGCGCCGCATACGCCGCTCCGCCTCGGTGACCCCGCGCCCGATTCGGCCTACATCTGGTGGAGCGAGCCCAAGCCCGCCCACATCGACGTCCGCATGCCGAACGACCCCGACCGCTACGCCGCCATGATCTACGACACCCTCCACCGGCTCGATCAAATGGGCCTGCGCGAGATCGCCGTCGAACCCGTCCCGCCCACCGGCGATTGGGACGGCATTCGCGACCGCCTCGCCCGCGCTGCGCAAACCGTGCCGCGCTAACACGTCCGTTCTCTCCTTTCGCGGACACCGGCCACCCCAAATCGCGGGGTCTATAATGACCAGATGTCTTCCGCCATCCCCGCGGCGAAACCCACGCACGTGCGATGGAGGATCCTCACACTCCTCTTCCTCGCCACCACGATCAACTACCTCGATCGCATCTCCTTCGGCTTCCTCATTCCCGAAATCCGCAAGGACATGGAGATCGATCCCCAGACCTACGGCAACTTAACCTTCGCCTTCGAACTCTGCTACACCGTCGGATTTCTAGTCGTCGGAAAGTTCATCGACCGCTTTGGCACCAAAATCGGCTACGCCGCCGCGATGGTCTGGTGGTCGGCGGCCGGTTTGCTCCATGCCGTCGGATCGACGCCTCTCGCCCTCGGAATTTTCCGTAGTCTTCTCGGCCTCGGCGAAGCCGGCAACTTCCCGGCCGCGATCAAGAGCGTCGCCGAATGGTTCCCGCGCAAAGACCGCGCCTTCGCCACCGGCATCTTCAACGCCGGCTCGAACGTCGCGTCGATGATCGGCCCGCCGGTTTTCGCTGCCATGGTCGGCCAATACGGCTGGCGCGGGTGCTTCCTCATCACCGGCAGCCTCGGATTTATCTGGTTGATCTTTTGGATGAAGCTCTACAAGTTGCCCGCGGTGCACCCCGATGTCAACGACGCCGAACGCGACTACATCCTTTCCGGCCAGGAACTTACCAACGAACCCTCCATCGGCTGGATGGATGCGCTCCGCTATCGCGAGACCTGGGGCTTCGCCGCCGGAAAATTCCTAAGCGATCCCCTCTGGAGGTTCTACAGCTACTGGCTGCCCATCTATCTCTATGATGCTCGCGGCTTCGACATGAAAAAAGTCGGCTGGGTGCTGCCCTTCATCTATTTGATGGCCGACATCGGTTCGGTCGGCGGCGGTTGGCTCTCCAGCCGCCTTATGCATAAGGGTTATCCGATCGGAAAAGCCCGGAAGATCGCGATGGGAATCTGTGCCGGTCTGATGCCGATCGCCGTGACCGCGGTCCTGTTCGACAACCCGATAATCGCCATCTTGTTGATGAGCCTTGCGACCGCCGCCCATCAAGGCTGGTCGGCAAACATGTTCACCACGGCCTCCGACGTCTTCCCCCGGCCCGCCGTCGCCTCCGTAACCGGTATCGGCGGCTTCGCCGGCGGCCTGGGCAGCGTGCTGTTCGCCACCGCACTCCCGGGTTACTTGGTACCCCTAGTCGGGTACAAGCCGATCTTCCTCGCCTTCGGCGGATTTCACCTTTTGGCGCTTCTCGCCGTCCACCTCCTCATGCGGGATCTGACCCCGGTACGTTTGAAGGACAATTCCTTGTCCGCCTAAAGAACAATCTGAATCGACAAGGGGTCCCCTGGTAAGTCAGACTGTGGACTCATGTCACAGTCCACCGATTCACGCCAGCTGAGCCTGTTCGACAACCGTCTTCAGCTGGAGCTCGAACGCCTTGCGCCGTTCGGCCACCGCAATCGCCCGCTCGAAGGTATCTTGCCCACCGGTTCGGTGACGATGGACGCTGCCATGGGTGTCGGAGGACTACCGCGCGGCCGGATGATCGAACTCTACGGCCCGCCCGCGGTAGGAAAGACGACCCTTGGTTTACAAGCGATCGCCGCCGCTCAGCGTCAAGGTGAGACGGCGGCGCTAATCGACGCCGAACACGCCTATGACCCGTCGTATGCCGAACAGGTCGGCGTCGATACCGAATCGCTGCTCGTCGCCGCGGCCGGCGACGGCCAGCAGGCGTTTCGAATCATGGAGAAACTGGCGGCATCGAAGGCCGTTGATATCATCCTCGTCGATTCGCTGGCCGCCATGCTCACTCCCGAGGAGCGCGAGGCCGCCATCGGAGAGGCGAACCCCTTCTCCCAGTGCGAGATGATCGCCAGCGGCCTCCGCCGCCTCGCGCGCGTCTTGGCCTCAAGCCCGGCCTGCGTGCTGTTTCTCAATCAGATTCGAGCCTACAAGGGCTACGGGTATACCGAGACCAGCGCCGGCGGTTGGTCGCTGAAGCTCCACGCGGCCGTGCGCGCCGATGTGCGCGAACGCCACGAACTCCGAGGCGGCAAACGGCTGGCCGTGCGCGTAGTTAAGAACCAACTCGCCGCCACCGCCCAGCATGAGTTCGATTTCGCCGCCGGCATCGGCGCCGTGCCGGAATCCGAGTTAATCGACATGGGGATGGATACGGGCGTGGTTTCCGTCACGCCGCGCGGACTGGTATTCGAAGGAGAAGTGCTCGGCCGCAACCGCGAATCTGCGATCGCGCGAATCGCCGGACACTTTACCCTGATGGCCGAACTGCGGGCCGCCGTCCGCGCGGCGTTGGGGCTGCCGCAGCCGAAGACCGTCGGCCGTGCGGGATTGGAACTCGTTCAGCACCGCGCCACGGGGTCGTAACTCTACTCCAGGTAGTGGGTCGGTTTCAATATTGAACGGCTGGCCGCATTCAGGGCGGCGACTACCGTGTCATTCGCCTTTTTTCGTGGCATTGATCCTGCCAGCGTTACCCACTGGCCGGGTGTCCGCCTCGCACAACACCAGCCGCGTCCACTTCGTCACGAAGCGCTTTACGGGCCTACACCCGATATGGTAGTGACAATATCATGCCTACCCGCTCAAGCAGAAGCGACACGAACACGCTTGCTTTCGACATCGTTCAACAGGCCACCGGACAAACCCCGCCTGATGGCAAGAACCCGGCAGCGGTAGCGTTCGGGCGACTTGGAGGGGCAAAGGGCGGCGCGGCGCGCGCGGCGAAGTTGTCGCCCCAACGTCGCAAGATAATCGCTCAACAAGCCGCGAGAACGCGATGGAAGCAACCTAGGGCTCCAGTCGTAAAACGTATTGCATCGGACCTTTTGGTTGGACGACTTGGCGGGTCTCACGCAATCTCTCCCTGATCTGCCGAAGATGCTCCGATGCCACATAAAAACGCCCTCTCTTTTCACCTCCAGCGATTAGCAGGCCCTGATCGACCAATTGTTTTAAGTCCCGGCTGGCTGTTTGGTCACTTACGTCAGCCACGGTTCTATAGCTGGCGTTTCTGACCTTCCATCCAAAGGCGGCATCTGATAGAGCGTAGATTGCCCTTTCAGGTAGATGTAACTTGGTTACAAGCACTTCGAGTTCCGACCAGACTTTTTCCGTCTCTCTTGTCCTTCGAAGAAGTGTTGTTGCTTGATAGAAGTGCGCCTTCAGACAAAACCGAACCCATTCGGTAGTATCGTTTCCCGGCTGCCAGGAACCTTTTCCAGTTTTGGCCAACGCACCGTAGTATTCAGGAGTGTTCCTTCCCAGGTACTCTTCGATGCTACAAAAGTGTGGATCAAGGATGCCTTCCCTAGCGAGTATCAGTGTGTGAAGCACTCTCCCCATGCGGCCGTTCCCGTCGGAAAACGGATGTATCATCACTAAGTTCAGATGCGCCATCGCAGCCCTCACCATAGGCGAGCGGTCGCCCATCTCATAGTTTAATTCAGTAACGAATTCTCTAAATAATTCGGGGACCATGTCAGCATCGGGTCCCTCGTAGACCGTTTCCCGCTGTGCCTCATCTCTGACAAAGATAGGGCCAGGCCTCCAGCATCCGGGATGCTTGCTGATGTCGTAATGAAGGATCATGTAGTGCAGGCTTCTGATATATCCTTCGTTGAGCCGGAAGTGCGGATCAGCCGCGAGCTGCAAAACAAACGTCATCGCCTGTTGGTAACCTTTGATGGCGTGCCAAGTTTCGGTTTTGCCGTCGTGTAGAGGTTCCTCGCCTTCGGCTGCGGCGATTGCGTCTTCTACGCTTGCGTTATAGCCCTCAATACTGTTTGATCCCCTCACGGCCCTTGCTAGGGTTGTTCTCCTAAGAAGCCCGAACCATCGTTTAGGATTGAATAGGGCATACTGAAGACTCTTCCGGATCTCATTGATTTGATGTATAGTTTCTCTTTCGTCAGAGTTGAGTGACGGAGCTTTGAAGAGCATCGCGGCTTGTCCTAACCAGATACTATCAGTTTTCAAGACAGTTGACAACTGTATATCCCTCAAGCATAATGGTCAGTATGAACCGCCCCTGAGCCGATACGAACGAACCCGAGTGATCGCCTGTTTAGCGGAAGGCAACTCGATTCGCTCCACGGTACGCAGGACGGGCGTCGCGAAAAACACCGTGACAAAGCTGCTCGTCGAGACCGGTGCGGCTTGCTCGAAGTATCAGGATGAGGTGTTTCGCAATCTCAACTGCAAGCGGATTCAGTTCGACGAGATTTGGTCGTTCGTCTACGCCACCGCGAAGAACGTGAAGCCCGAACACTCAGCCGACGGCGGTTACGCTGGCGACGTTTGGACATGGACGGCCATCGACGCCGATTCCAAGCTCGTCCCGTGCTGGATGGTTGGTGGACGCGATGAAGCCGCCGCGCGTGACTTCATCGAAGATCTGGCTGGCCGTCTCGCGAACCGCGTGCAGCTTCCGACAGACGGCTACAAGGCGTATTTGACAGTGATCGAAAAAGCTCTTCAGAACGACATCGATTACGCGATGCTCCTCGATATCTATGGTCAGACGGTCAAAGGCCAGAAGCGCTACAGCCCCGCAGAGTGCGTCCGCTGCGAGACGCACTCTGTCCCGAGGCGTCCCGATCCCGAGCATGTTTCAACAAACTACGTTGAGCGCGCGAACCCGACTATACGCATGTCGATGCGCGGCTTCACGCGCTTGACGAACGCCTTCTCAAAAAAGGTCGACAATCATGCCGCGGCACTCGCGCTGCACTGCTGCTACTACAACTTCGTCCGCGTCCATAAGACGCTCAAGACGACCCCGGCTATCGCAGCGGGAGTGACGACGAAGCGCTGGCAGATTGCCTATGTCGTGGCGCTCCTCGAAGGGCCGGAATCAAACTGCCGCGCGCCAAAAAACAGCCCGTCACAGAAATAGCAAAATTATATTTCTATTAAATTCATACCTTTACAATTAACTACGCCAAAAATGCTTGCATCCTCGTGCTACACTGGTTTGTAGGTGGAGCGCCACGCGCGCTTCACCCCCAAAGGCCTCCCTTCACCCGGAGGCTTTTTCATTTTCCAGTAACAGAAAGGTCTGAACACCATGCAAACGCAGAAGAACTCACGCGCCGAGCAAGCTCGCATCAACGGCGCCAAATCCCGCGGCGCCGTCACGCCTGCCGGTATCCAGAAGTGCCGCCTAGCCAGCATCAAACACGGCGGCTACGTCGCCGTCACTTCGGGTATTCCTGGCGAAAACCCCAATAAATTCGCCGGTATGCTCGACGCTCTCGTCGACCAGTACGATCCCCGCAACATCGCCGAATACACCATCGTCTGCGCTCTCGCCGACGCCATCTGGCGCCAGCGCCGCCTCTCCGACGCCGCCAACTACGAAATCGCCCGCAAGATGCACTTCTTCGGTTGCGATGGCGATGACGCCGACAAGGCCGCCGCCCACTTCGATGCCGAAACAGGCTCCACCGTCGTCCACCGCCTCGAGGCCCGCGCGCGCCACTACACCCGCGAGATCGCCCGCCTCCAGCGCATCCTCATAAACATGAAAAAATGCGAAGTTTCTGACGAAGCCTCCCAAAAGTCTAAGGAAATAATGGACTCCGCCGTCGCCCAGCTCGAAAAGGAGGCCGCCGAGAAAGCCGAACCCGACGGATCTTAGCCCTCTTTGAATCACCGCTTTCGCCGTCAAGTGGTTGATGTGACAACGCTTAACTCACATTTATTGCTACTATATGTAGTCATGTAATAGTGATCGAGTGTCTTTAC